>DAIPIS010000261.1:0-2768 GCA_036770665.1 Meridianimarinicoccus sp. | reverse complement strand
GCCTGATCAAGGTGCTGCATCCCGACATGAACGGCGGCGACCGCAGCGACGAGGACCGGTTGCAAGAGGTCGTCTGGGCCTGGGACCAGATCAAGGAAAGCCGCAGCTTCAAGGATTGACCGGGGGCATGGCCCCGCGCGGGGAATACAGGTCGGCGGTTTCGTTCGCGCGGTTTGCAATGGTGCTGGTGCTGGCAGGATGCGGAACCGCGCCCGATCTGGTGCCCGGCAACTGCCGCGCCGGGCCACTGGATGACGCCGGGCGCGCCCAGCAGGTCTGCACCCCGCGCGGATCAGGCGATCCGGTGCGCATCGTGCTGGACCCCGCCGGAAGCTGGCCGGAATTTCGCGGCGGGATCAGCGGTCAGCCTGCACTGGATGCCACCACCCGCGCGCTTGGGCTGTCGCCGCCCCGCTTCGATCCCCGCCGGGACGAGGTGCTCTGGCCCGCGCGCGGACGCAGCCCCGTGATCGTCACCTTCGCCGCGTCCGATCCCGCGCGCGGCGGTGCCACGTCCACCCTGCGCGTGGTGTTCCGCCCCGAGGATGGCGCAGTCCTTGGCTACCGCCGGGTGCCCCGCCGATGACCACGCCCGTCACCGATTGCCCGGCGGTGATCCTTGGGGCGGGCGCCGCGGGCATGATGTGCGCGGCCCATGCCGGGCCGGAGGCCATCGTGGTGGACCACATGCCGGTGCCGGGCGAAAAGATCCGTATCTCCGGCGGTGGGCGCTGCAACTTCACCAACCTGCACTGCGGGCCGGACAATTTCCTGTCGGACAATCCGCATTTCGCCAAATCCGCGCTCAACCGGTACACCCAGTGGGATTTCATTTCGCTGGTGGACCGGCACGGGATCGGCTGGCACGAGAAAACGCTGGGGCAGTTGTTCTGCGACGACAGCGCGCGGGCGATCATCGACCTCTTGGTGGCCGAAATCGCGCGGGCGGGCGCGGATTTGTGGCTGAACACGCAGGTCGGTGACATCACGCATGGCGACGGGCGGTTCACCGTGGCGCTGATCCGCGACGGCACGCCGGTCCGGGTCCGCACCCCGCGACTGGTGGTCGCCACGGGCGGCAAGTCGATCCCCAAGATCGGGGCGACCGGCCTGGGATACCGCATCGCGGACCAGTTCGGCCTGCCGCAGGTGCCCACGCGCCCCGCGCTGGTGCCGCTGACCTTCGGCGACAGTTTCGCCGGATTGGCAGGCGTCGCGGTGCCTGCGCGGCTGACCGCAGACGGGGCCGCGTTCGACGAGGCGCTTCTGTTCACCCATCGCGGACTGTCCGGCCCTGCGGTCCTGCAGGTGTCGAGCTACTGGCAGGAGGGCAGCGATATCGCCGTGGCTTTCTGCCCGGACAACGACCTGCCCGGCGCGATGCGCGCCGAGCGTGCCCGTGCAGGGCGGCGCGACGTGGCGGGCGTGCTTGGCGGGCTGATCCCGAAACGGCTGGCCGAGCACCTTTGTACCATGTCGGGTGTGACGGGGCGGCTGGCGGATCTGTCAGATGCGCGACTTGGCCCACTGACCGATCTGCTGACCGGCTGGCGGCTGCGCCCCACCGGCACCGAAGGCTACCGCAAGGCCGAGGTCACGGCGGGCGGCGTCGCGACCGACGCGCTCAACGCCCGCACCATGGAAAGCCGCGTGCCGGGCCTGCATTTCGTGGGCGAGGTGGTGGACGTGACCGGCTGGCTGGGCGGCTACAATTTCCAGTGGGCATGGTCATCGGGCTGGGCGGCAGGGCAGGCCATCGCAGCGGCACGCCGGACCTGACCGCCCTTCCCCTTGCACCCCCGCGCGATATGTTGCACCACCGTTGCGGCGAAAAGGGCAGATGACATGGCGGACGGCAGCATGGACGTGAACACGAAACCTACCGAGGACATTTCGGTCCGCGAGGTGTTCGGCATCGACACCGACATGACGGTGAAGGGGTTCGCCGACCGTTCGGACCGGGTGCCCGACATCGACACGACCTACAAGTTCGACCGCGACACCACGCTCGCGATCCTGGCGGGCTTCGCATTCAATCGCCGGGTCATGATCCAAGGCTACCACGGCACCGGCAAATCCACCCATATCGAACAGGTGGCAGCACGGCTGAACTGGCCCTTGGTGCGGGTCAACCTCGACAGCCACATCAGCCGGATCGACCTGATCGGCAAGGACGCGATCAAGCTGAAGGACGGCAAGCAGTACACCGAATTCCAGGAAGGCATCCTGCCCTGGGCGCTGCGCACCAACACAGCACTTGTGTTCGACGAATACGATGCCGGGCGGGCCGACGTGATGTTCGTGATCCAGCGCGTGCTCGAAACGGACGGCAAGCTGACCCTGCTCGACCAGAACAAGGTGATCAGCCCGAACCCCTATTTCCGGATCTTCGCGACGGCAAACACCGTGGGTCTTGGCGACACCACTGGGCTTTATCATGGCACGCAGCAGATCAACCAAGGCCAGATGGACCGCTGGAGCCTTGTGGCGACGCTCAACTACCTCAGCCACGACGCGGAAACCGCGATCGTGCTGTCCAAGTGCCCGCACTACAACAACAAGCAGGGCCGCCAGACCGTGAGCCAGATGGTGACCGTCGCGGACCTGACGCGCACGGCTTTCATGAATGGCGAACTCAGCACGGTCATGAGCCCGCGCACGGTGATCGCCTGGGCGCAGAACGCGTTCATCTTCAAGGACGTGGGCTATGCCTTCCGGCTGTCGTTCCTCAACAAGTGCGACGAGCTGGAACGCCAGACCGTGGCCGA
>DAIPIS010000063.1:0-12311 GCA_036770665.1 Meridianimarinicoccus sp. | reverse complement strand
ACAGCCCCGCCGTGCCATCCAGCACCTGCCGCCCGTCGGCGGTGGTGTAATGCATGTCCTTGGCCGCCACGAACATGCGCGGCGCCGCCTTGAACTGGCGGTTCGCGGTGAAGGGCATCCAGAACGCGGACAGATCGTTGGGGGCGGAAGGCTGATCAAGGGACATGGGGGCACCGGTTGCTGAGGGTGCACCAAGCCTAACCGCAGCCCCCCGCCAGTCAAGCGCGCCGGCCCCCCGAAGCGGCCGCCCGCCCGCGATCCCGCGCAATTTTAACCGTCTCTGCCACAAATTCCCACAAGGCCGCGATGCTGGGGTAATCTTCTAAAAGTTGATACAACCATTCGCGGAGTTTTCGTCATGTCCCTCGCAATCGCCCCAACTGCACAGAACATCGCCGCTCCCGCCCAGACGCTCCGCTCCGTCTACGCCGCCAATGCCGCCGCCATAACCCCCACGCCCCAGCCCGCCGCTGCCCCCGCCGCGCGCGGCCACGACGTCCCCGCCGTCTCCGCCACAGCCGAAACCGCCGTCCGCGCCAACGCCGCCTACGACTGCCGCGTGACCGGGGCCACCGAAACCGTCACCGGCTTCGACCGGGTCGCCATGGTCAAGCAGGGCTTCGCCCACATGCGCGCCCTGTTCGAGATCGCCAACGCAGGCGACACGGCCCCCGCCTTCACGATGCTCGACGCACGGGTGTGACCACGCCGCCGCGCGCCGTCACCGGACGACCGCACCCGCCGATCATGCCGCGTCACGCGCGCCCCATGTCTTCCGACTGGATCGGCGGGATCTCGGTGCGCTCCTCCTTGGGGGCGCCGCACAGCAGGTCCACCGCCTGGTCCGCCGCATCCTGAAACGGTTCGAGCACCAGATCGGCACCCGCTGACAGCAACTCCTGCGTGTCGCGCGGGCTGTGCGACGACACCGCGATCCGACCGTCGAAGCCCGACGCGCGGGTCAACTGGATCAGCGTGTTGCGCGTGTCCTCGTGGCTCAGCCCCGTGGGATGGATCGGCACGGTGGACACGATCCACGCCGCCCGGCCCAACGGCAATTCCGCCACGAACTCGGGATCGGTCGCATCGCCGAACTCCGTCGCCAGCCCAAGCTCGCGCCAGCGCCGCACCGCCAGCGGGTTGAAATCGACCCCGAGCACCCGGATCCCGCGCTTGTGCAGCCGCAGCCCGATGGCCGTGCCGAACCGGCCAAGCCCGAAGACGATCACCTTGGCCCCGTCCGCGTCGTCCGTGCGCCCCTCCAGCGGTTCGCGCGGGGTTCCCTTCCGCTCGAACACGCCAAGCACCGGCTCGAACACGTCGTAAAGCCGGTGCGAATAGGTGATCATGTAAGTCGACGCCGCGATCGTCACCAACCCGACCATGGTGACCAGACCCAGCGCGTCCTCCTGCACGTGGCCCAGCGACACGCCCATCGCCACGAAGATCAACGAGAACTCGCTGATCTGCGCCACCGTCAGACCCGCCAGGAACCCGGTCCGCTTGCGGTATCCGAGGGCCCCCATGATCACGAGCACGATCAGCGGGTTGCCGACCAGCACGAACAGCGAAAACACGACCGCCCCCAGCACATGCGTGCCCAGCAACGACAAATCCAGCGCCGATCCCAGCGCGATGAAGAAGAACAGCAGCAGGAAATCCCGCAACGGCGCCAGCCGCGCGGCGATCGTTTCGCGATAGGGCGTGGAGGCGAGCGCGACCCCCGCCAGAAGCCCGCCCACCTCCTTGCCCAGACCCACGAAATCGCCGATGGCCGCGAAGATCGCGGCAAGTGCGATGGCGAAGATCACCAGAAGCTCCGGTGCCCGCGCCAGCCGTTCCGTCAGCGGGTCGGCGATGTAGCGCACGAACACCACCACCAGCGCCACCATGGCGACCCCGGACACCAGCACCGTCAGCACCGATCCCCCGCCGTGGCCATCCGCGTCGCCCGCCGCGCCGATCCCGATGGCCGACAGCACGATCATCGCCAGCACCACGACAAGATCCTGCACGATCAGGAATCCCAGCGCGATCTGCCCGTGCAGCGAATCGATCTCCCGCTTGTCCGACAGCAGCTTGACGATGATGATCGTGGACGAAAACGTCAGCGCTACGGCGACATAGATGCTGGTCAGATGCCCCAGCCCCAACCCCAACCCGATCAGGTAACCGAAGACCGAGGTGAAGGCGACCTGCCCCAGCCCCGTCAGCAGCGACACCGCCCCCAGCGACCGGATCAGCTTCACGTCCAGCTTGATGCCCACAAGGAACAGCAGCACCGCGATGCCAAGCTGCGACAGCAGTCCGATCTGCGCGTTCGCCCGCACCATGTCCAGCGCCGACGGCCCGGCGATCAGCCCGACCGCGATGAAGCTCACGATCAGCGGTTGGCGCAGCATGATCCCGGCGAAGCCGATGACCGCCGCCATCACCAGCAGGGCCGCGACCTCGCCGAACGCGGATTGAACGAACGCTTCCATCACGTCTCGGGTCTCTTTTCATGGTCCTGGCCGGTGCGCACCAGCGGTTGCGACGGACCGCAGGCACCCTGCGGCCGGGGCGCGACCCGCCTTGTCAGGCCGCGCCCCCCGTCTGGACCATGCCGCGCGCGCCCGCCTTGATCCAGCACAGACCGCGCCGCGCCGTCACGTCCGCCGCGCGCCACGCCGCCGCACCCGCCACGCCACCGCGCCGCCCACGTTCAGGCGACGGCCAGCACCGGCCCGTCCAGCAGGCGCATCAGGTCGCCGAAATACCCCTCCGACCGCGCAGGCCGCGTCGGGTCCGAGGTAATCGCCACCGCAAGCCCCCGGCGCGGATGCGCGGCGATCACCTGCCCGCCATAGCCGCGCCCCAGCACATACCCCGTGTCTGTCACGAACCAGCCATAGCCATAGCCCATCCCCGACCACGGCGACCGCGCGCGCGGCACGATCGACGCCGCCACCCAGTCTTGCGACACCACCTGCCGTCCCGCGAACCGCCCGCCATCGCGCAGCATCGCCGCGATCCGCAGCATCGCCGTCGGGCGCAGCGCCATCTCGTTGCCGCCCAGGTAATACCCCTGCGGATCCCGCGTCCACGCCGGGATCTCGATCCCCAGCGGGTCGCCCAGCCGCGCCCGCGCCTGTTGCAGCAGGCTCGCCCCCGACGCCTCGGCCAGCGCCGCCCCAAGGATATGGGTGGACCCTGTGGAATAGAGCATCTGCGCCCCCGGCTCCGCCACCATCGGGCGGCGCAGCGCATCCGCCAGCCAGTCGCGCGACCCGACCCAACTGCCGTAATTCGCCCCCGATGTCCGCTCCAGCCCCGCCCGCAGCGTGACCAGATCCTCCATCGTGATCGCACCCGCCCCCGGCGTCGCCCCTTGCGGCAGGATACCGGGCGCCACCTGCGCCAGCGTCGCCGTCACCGCCGGGATCTCGCCCCGGTCGATGGCGGCCCCCAGCAGGAGCGCCACGATGCTCTTGGAGACGGACTTGATGTTGGCGGGCCGCTCCAACCCCGGCCCACGCGGGGCCGCCGCAAAGATCACATCCGCGCCCCGCTGCACCTGGATCGAATGCAACTGCGGCAGCGATGCCACGGCTGCGGTCAGGTCGGTGGACTGCGCGCGCAGAATGCCCGGTGCAGCCAGGGCGGCACCCGACGTCACAATGAAATATCGCCTGTTCATCATGCCCCGATAGGACCGCGCGACAGCGCCCCTGTCCAGTTGCCCCGCTTCACGACTGCGTGGGCCACGCGGGGCTCCACGGCCCCCGCGCGTCACGTCTCTCGCGCCATCGCGCATTTCGTCGGCGCGACATGACCGTCCGACCCCGTCCCCTGACGTCCCGGCCTTGCGCCGGGACCTCGCGCCACGCACGACACCGCTCCGGATCGCGGCGCCCGGAGTCATACGGGATTCATACGGGAGTCATACAAGAGTCATATGCGACTCCTACGGGACTCCTACAGTTCTCCTACAGGATTCCGACACCGTCATTCCGCCGCGCGCCGGGCCGCAGGATTGTTTGGATGGCTGGTCCAGTTTGCGTATTCCGGCGACACCACCTGCCCCGTGCGGGGGTCCGTGGCACCTGCCGCCATCGGCACCATCTCGATGCAGCCCTCCACCGGGCAGACGTTGACGCACAGGTTGCAGGCGACACATTCTTCGTCGATGACCTCGAAAATACGCCCCGGTTTCATGGCGATAGCCTGATGGCTCGTGTCCTCGCAGGCGGCATAGCAGCGCCCGCACTGGATGCAGCTGTCCTGGTCGATGCGGGCCTTGGCGACATAGTTCAGGTTCAGGTACTGCCAGTCGGTCACGTTGGGCACGGCCCGGCCAGATACTTCGGCGACCGAAGCATATCCCTTCTCATCCATCCATGCGGACAGACCGGAGATCATCTCCGCCACGACCTTGAACCCATAGGTCATAACCACCGTACAACATTGAACATTTCCGGCTCCAAGCGCCAGGAACTCCGCCGCGTCGCGCCATGTGGTGATGCCCCCGATGCCGCTGATCGGTAGCCCGTAAGTGCTTGGATCCCTTGCAATTTCCGCCACCATATTGAGCGCGATGGGCTTCACCGCAGGCCCGCAATAGCCACCATGCGTGCCCTTCCCGTCGATCATCGGCTCCGGCGACATGGTGTCAAGATTGACCGAAGTGATTGAATTGATGGTGTTAATCAGGCTCACCGCATCCGCGCCACCGGCCTTGGCGGCCCGCGCCGGGGCCCTGATATCCGTCACGTTCGGCGTCAGCTTCACGATCACCGGCATCCGCGTCGCCGCCTTGCACCACCGCGTAACCATTTCAATATATTCAGGAACTTGCCCCACGGCGCTGCCCATGCCGCGCTCGGACATGCCATGCGGGCAGCCGAAATTCAGCTCGACCCCGTCCGCTCCGGTGTCCTCCACCAACGGCAGGATTCCCCTCCAGCTTTCCTCGTCACACGGCACCATCAGGCTCACAACCATCGCGCGGTCCGGCCAGTCGCGCTTCACCGCCTTGATTTCACGCAGGTTTACCTCCAGCGGGCGGTCGGTGATCAACTCGATGTTGTTCATCCCCAACAACCGCCGGTCCGCTCCCCAGACCGCGCCATACCGCGGGCCGTTCACGTTCACGCAGTGCGGATCGAGACCGAGTGTCTTCCACACCACGCCCCCCCAACCCGCCGCGAAGGCCCGACGGACGTTGTATTCCTTGTCCGTGGGCGGGGCCGAGGCCAGCCAGAACGGGTTCGGGCTGCGGATGCCCACGAAGTCGCTGCGCAGGTCTGCCATGGTCCGGTTTCCTTTGTCCTTTTTGGCCGCGATGCAGCGTGTAGCGCCTATTCCGCCGCGATGCGGCCCGCGCCCGTCAGGCGCGCGTGGATATCCTCGGCGGCGTCCCGTCCTTCGGCGACGGCGGTCACGGTCAGATCCGCGCCCCCCGTCGCGCAATCGCCCCCGGCCCAGACATCCGGCAAGGCGGTGCGTCCGGGGCCGGTGACGGCGATCTTGCCGCCCGTGATCTCCAGCCCGCCGGGTGCCGGCCCAAGCCGCTGGCCGATCGCCTTGAACACCTGATCCGCCGGGATGCGGAAGTGATCATCGGGCCGTGGCGCGCCGCTGGCTGGGTCCGTGTGGGCGAATTCGACGCCCGTCACGACGCTGTCGCCCAGCAGCCGCAGCGGGGCCGCCCCGGTCA
Organism: Meridianimarinicoccus sp.; assembly: GCA_036770665.1. Lineage (GTDB taxonomy): Bacteria > Pseudomonadota > Alphaproteobacteria > Rhodobacterales > Rhodobacteraceae > Meridianimarinicoccus. The sequence goes on along the minus strand of DAIPIS010000063.1, from coordinate 6,613 downwards.
CGACCTGCACCCCCTTGGACGCCGCGTGCAAAAGTTCGTGCTGCGACGCGCCCATCCGGTCCCGCGACCGCCGGTAGACCATCGTCACCCGTTCCGCGCCCAGAAGCTTCGCCTGCACGGCGGCATCCACCGCCGTCATGCCACCGCCGATGACCACCACATGCCGCCCAACCGGGATGCGCCGCTTGTCGGCCGACTGTCGCAGGTCGGCGATGAAATCCACAGCGTCGTGGACGTGGGCCAGTTCCTCGCCCTCGGTGCGCAGCGCGTTCACACCCGCCAGTCCGAGCCCGAGGAACACCGCGTCATGGTCTTCGCGCAGTTCGGCGAGCGACAGGTCACGGCCCATCCGCACGCCGGTCCGCACCGTGATGCCGCCGATCCCGAGCAGCCAGTCCACCTCGGCCTGCGCGAACCCGTCCGGTGTCTTGTAGGTCGCGATACCGTATTCGTTCAGCCCGCCCGGCTTGGGGCGCGCATCGAACATCGCCACGTCATGGCCATGCATTGCAAGACGGTGCGCACAGGCGAGCCCGGCCGGCCCCGCGCCCACCACGGCGATCCGATGTCCGGTTGCCGGCGCCCGCGCATAGGGCTGTGGGCCCGCCGCCATCAGGGCATCCGTCGCATGGCGCTGAAGCCGCCCGATCTGGACCGGCGCGCCTTCGGCCGTCTCGCGCACGCAGGCCCCTTCGCAAAGCGTTTCGGTCGGGCACACGCGGGCGCACATTCCGCCAAGGATGTTCGCATCGAGGATGGTGCGGGCGGCGGCGCGGGGCGTGCCGGTCTGGATCTGCCGGATGAACAGCGGGATGTCGATGCCCGTGGGACAGGCGGTGATGCAGGGCGCATCATGGCAGAAGTAACAGCGATCCGCCGCCACCATGGCCGCGTGTGCGTCCAGCGGCGGATAGGCGTCGCCAAAGTTGCGGGCGTAGTCCACGGCATCCAGCCGACCGGCCACGACACCGGGTGTCTGCGTCGAATGCGCCACGCTCGATCCTCTCCCTGGGTGGGCCACCGACGCGCGGTGTGCCCTGCCTTTGTCCTGACGAACGCTGCAAGCGTCGCGAGCATTCCGGGAAAAATCAAGCCTTCCTGCGCGCCATTGTGACCCTGCTGCCAAGCGCATTCTTGACCTGCGTTACTTTTCACCGTTTTGCAAAGGGTGTAAGACGCACCACCGGGGCCGCGGCGGACAGCCAGCCGACCGGCACCGATGACCGAGGCTGAACGAGGAAACCATGACCCAAACGTCCCACGGCGATGACGTCGCTTTCATCCGCGCGCTTGCCGAATTGCTGCGGGAAAACGACCTGACCGAGGTGGAGGTCAAGCGCGAGTACGCCGAGGACAATGCGCTCAACGTGCGGGTGACACGGACGCCGCCCGCGATCCTGCAGACCGCACCGGTCGCGACGACTGCTCCGGCGCCCACGCCCGCCGCCGCGCAAACCGAAACCCGCCCCGCCGTCGCGGACCCTGCGGCACATCCCGGGGCCGTGCCGTCGCCCATGGTCGGCACTGTCTATCTGCAGGCGGAACCGGGGTCCGAACCGTTCATCCGCGTGGGCAGCACCGTGAGCGCGGGACAGACGATCCTGATCATCGAAGCGATGAAGACCATGAACCAGATCGCGGCCCCCCATGGCGGCACGGTCACGCGCATTCTGGTGGAAGACGGCAGCCCGATCGAGTACGGCGCGCCCCTGGTCATCATCGAGTGACCGGCCCGATGTTCACCAAGATCCTGATCGCCAACCGCGGCGAGATCGCGCTGCGGGTCATCCGCGCCTGCCGCGAGATGGGCATTGCCACCGTGGCCGTCCATTCAACCGCCGACGCGGATGCCATGCACGTGCGCATGGCAGACGAAGCCGTCTGCATCGGTCCGCCCCCCGCCAGTCAAAGCTACCTGCATGTGCCCGCGATCATTTCGGCCTGCGAGATCACGGGCGCCGAAGCGATCCATCCCGGCTACGGCTTCCTGTCGGAAAATGCCGCCTTCGTGCAGGTGGTGGCCGATCACGGTTTCACCTTCATCGGGCCCAAGGCGGAACACATCCGCATCATGGGCGACAAGATCACCGCCAAGGACACGATGAAGGCGCTCGGCGTGCCCTGCGTGCCCGGATCGGATGGTGAGGTGCCGGATCTCGACACGGCCCGGCGCGTCGCCGCCGAGATCGGATTTCCGGTGATCGTGAAGGCCACGGCAGGCGGCGGCGGGCGCGGCATGAAGCTGGCGCGCAGCGCCGCGGAACTCGATCATGCGTTCCAGACCGCGCGGTCGGAATCCAAGGCGGCCTTCGGCAACGACGCCGTCTATATCGAAAAGTATCTCGATACGCCGCGCCACATCGAAGTGCAGGTGTTCGGCGACGGCAAGGGCAACGCGGTGCATCTGGGCGAACGCGACTGTTCGCTGCAGCGCCGCCACCAGAAGGTGTTCGAGGAAGCCCCTGGCCCCGTGATCACGCCCGAACTGCGCGACCGGATCGGCCGGACCTGCGCCGAGGCGGTGGCGAACATCGGCTACGGCGGCGCGGGGACCATCGAATTCCTGTACGAGGACGGCGAATTCTTCTTCATCGAGATGAACACGCGCCTGCAGGTCGAACACCCTGTGACCGAGGCGATCTATGGCGTCGACCTCGTGCGCGAACAGATCCGCGTGGCGGCGGGCCTTCCGCTGTCGTTCCGGCAGGAGGAGCTGAAGATCAACGGCCACGCGATCGAGGTGCGGATCAACGCCGAACGGTTGCCGTCCTTCAATCCCAGTCCGGGCCGGATTACCGCGTATCATGCGCCGGGCGGGCTTGGCGTGCGCATGGACAGCGCGCTTTACGACGGGTACACGATCCCGCCCTATTACGACAGCCTGATCGGCAAGCTGATCGTGCATGGCCGTGACCGCCCCGAAGCGCTGGCACGGTTGGAACGGGCGCTGGGGGAACTGATCGTGGACGGGGTGGACACGACCCTGCCGCTGTTCCGCGAGCTGCTGGCCGACCCGGATATTCGCCGCGGCGACTACACCATCCACTGGCTGGAACGCTGGCTCGAACGAGCGCTGGCCTGAGCGGGGGCGGATGGAGCGGGCGGAGCTGACCCCGGATCTGCTGCTGAAAGCCTACGCGCTCGGGGTGTTTCCCATGGCCGAAAGCCGCGACGATCCGGACGTGTTCTGGGTCGATCCGCGGCGGCGCGGGATCCTGCCGCTCGACGAGTTCCGCATCTCGCGGTCGCTGGCACGGCGGTTGCGGCGCGGCGGGGTCGAGATCGCCGTGAACCGCGATTTCGCCGGGACGGTGCAGGGCTGCGCCGACCGACCCGAGACGTGGATCAACGACACCATCCGCGACCTGTACTGCGCGCTGCACCACAGCGGCTTTGCCCATTCGCTTGAAGTGTGGCGGGACGGGCGACTTGTCGGTGGGGTTTATGGCGTCACGCTTGGGGGCGCCTTTTTCGGCGAAAGCATGTTCTCGCGCGAAACGGATGCGTCCAAGGTGGCGCTGGCCTATCTTGTCGACCGTCTGCGACAGGCGGGGTTCACGTTGTTCGACACGCAGTTCATCACACCGCATCTGCGCAGCCTAGGCGGGCGCGAGATCCCGCGCGCGGCCTACCACGCCCTGCTGTCAGCCGCGCTTGGGCTACGGTGCGACTTCACGGCACCCGGGATCCCGGATGCTCAGCTTCTGGTGCAGCGCAGCACCCAGATATCGTAACGCGAATGGTCGAGCGCGTTGAGCGCCGGGGAGGATGCGATCATCCACCCTTCGAACAAAGTGCCACCGCCTTCGGCGTCGCGGATCGTCAGATAGGCATAGGCATCGCCCGTGGGGTTCGCGACCGGGTACCGGCATTCCCGAAGGTCGATGGAAAGCCGCCCGGCGAATATCGCCGACGCGTTGGACGGCACGGGAAGGTCGGTCGTGCTCCCCGACAGGCGGTCGAGGCCGCGCAGGATCGCCCCTGTGCCCGATGCGACCTCCTGTGCCATGCCCGGCACCGCGAGGACAGCCAGACACGTCGCGGCCAGCCACGCTTGGACGCAGCCCATCAATCGCCGCCGCTGCCCACGAATTTCGACAGAAGCTCGATCAGGCTGATCGACCCTTGCGTGTTCGTGATCTCGGCGCCGGGTTCGAAGTTGAAGGGCGACCCGCCCGGCTGGACCTCGACGAAATTGCCGCCCAGCAGGCCTTCGGACGCGATCACGATGGTGCTGTCGTCCGGCAGGTCGATGCCGTTGCGGATGGTCAGTTCCGCGTCGGCGCGGAAGGTCTCGGGATTCAGGGACAGCGCGGTCACCGTGCCGACCTTGACGCCCGCCAGTTGCACGTCGGTGCCGACGCCCACGCCTTGCGCCGACCGGAAGCTGGCGGTCAGCGCGTATCCCGCTTGCGACTGCGTGGCCCCCACGCTGGTTGCGGCATAGGCAAGAAAACCCACGGCAACGGCCAGCACCACTGCGCCCACGGCAATTTCTGCACGATTTTCGCTCATTGGATCCGTCCTGTCGGCTGGTGTGTCGGATACGGCCGGCGCCGGATCATTCCGGCGTCCAGGCCTCGTAGTCGCGGCGCGTCTGCGGAACGGGGCGGCGCAGCGACCCATCCGGCGCATAGGCGAGAGGCGTACCCGTCAGGTTTTCGCGGTGCGGCTTTTCCCACGACTTGTGCTTGAGTTCGCGTGTGGTCGGCGGCTCGTCCCAGGTGTGGTGCAGCCAACCGTGCCAGTCGGGGCTCACGCGGCTCGCCTCGACCTCGCCGTTGAAGATCACCCAGCGGCGCTTGGCGTCCTCGGTCTGGTAGAACACGTTGCCCTGATCGTCCTCGCCGACCTTGACGCCATTCCGTCGGGTGTACCACTGGGTCCCGAGTGTCTGACCGTTCCACCAGGTCACGGCACGCACAAGCATATTCATCGCAGGCTCCCGATCCGCTATGACTCTCCTATCTCCCATTCACGCCAAAAGGTCCAGCGACGAGACCTTGCCAAATGCCGCAGGGATGTCGCGTCATGCAAGCACAGGCACATGCGGTGCTGCATCCGGCGGCAAGAGCCCGCTCAACCGCGGATCCGGTGCGATCTCGATCCAGCGCGCCACGGGGGTAAACCCGCTGCGGCTATAGAAGGACAGCGCCGCCGGGTGATCCAGTGTGCAGGTATGGACATGGAAGCGGTCTATCGGCGCGGCCCAGGCCCGTGCCACCGCCGCCTGCATCATCATGCGCCCCGCGCCCTGCCCCTGCACCGGGCGCGCCACGCCGAAGAAGGCCAGTTCGCACGCGCCGGGTATCCGGAAATCCAGTTCCATCAACCCAAGGTCGCGCCCTTGGACATCGCGCAGCACCCGGATCTCGACCAGGGGATCGGTAATGATGGCAGACAGATCCGCGTCAGCCAGTGCCAGCCGCGAGAACCAGAGCCAATCCATCCCACCGATGTCGGTGAAGATCCGCCTGTACCAGGGGGCGTCCGGTGCCGTCACATGAACCAGCGAAAGCCCCGGCAGCATCGGCACCGCGCGAGGCGCGGGCATCGCCCGCATGTCCAGAAGCGTGACGACCGCCGCGACGCATCCCGGCGGCACATGGTGAAGTCCCGCATCCAGCATGCGCGTCACCCGAACGAAGACGCGCGCCCGAAGGCGCGCATCGGGATGCCAGGCCGCATCGAACCGGTCAGCCGGCGCTGACCGGCTCACCCTTGCGATCCGCGTAGATCAAAAGGGGCTGCGCGTCGGACATCACGGCTTCCTCGTTCACCACGACCTCGATCACACCCCGCGATGTGGGAAGGTCGAACATCGTGTCAAGCAGGATGTCCTCCATGATCGACCGCAGGCCGCGTGCCCCCGTCTTGCGCGCGATCGCCCGCTTCGCGATGGCGTTCAGCGCGTCCTCGGTAAAGGTCAGGCGGGCGTCTTCCAGTTCGAACAGCCGCTGGTACTGCTTCACCAGCGCATTCTTGGGCAGGGTCAGGATCGTGACCAGTGCCGGTTCGTCCAGATCCTCCAGCGTCGCGATCACCGGCAGACGGCCCACGAATTCGGGGATCAGGCCGAATTTCAGCAGGTCCTCGGGTTCCAGTTCGGTGAGCGTCTCGCCGATCCCGCGATTGCTGTCGTCCTTCACATCAGCCCCGAAGCCGATCCCAGATCCCTTGCCGCGCCGCGCGATGATCTTGTCGAGCCCCGCGAACGCCCCGCCGCAGATGAACAGGATGTTGGTGGTGTCCACCTGCAGGAACTCCTGCTGTGGGTGCTTGCGCCCGCCCTGTGGCGGAACCGATGCAACGGTACCTTCCATGATCTTCAGCAGTGCCTGCTGCACGCCTTCGCCCGACACGTCGCGGGTGATCGAAGGGTTGTCCGACTTGCGGGTGATCTTGTCCACCTCGTCGATATAGACGATGCCGCGCTGCGCCCGTTCAACGTTGTACTCGCTCGACTGCAGCAGCTTGAGGATGATGTTTTCCACATCCTCGCCCACATAGCCGGCTTCGGTCAGGGTCGTGGCATCCGCCATGGTGAACGGCACGTCGAGGATCCGCGCCAGCGTCTGCGCCAGCAACGTCTTGCCGCAGCCCGTGGGCCCGA
>DAIPIS010000260.1:0-2780 GCA_036770665.1 Meridianimarinicoccus sp. | reverse complement strand
CTGTCGGGCAGCTATGACTTCCTGCACCTGTTCGGGCATGTCTGCCTTGGCCTGATGTGGGCGCGCATGGCGAAGACCGCACAGGCGATGCTGGACGCGGGCGAAGGCGACGCCGCATTCCTGAACGCCAAGCTGACAACCGGGCGCTATTACATGGCGCGCCAACTGCCCGCTACGGCCCTGCACCGCACCCGGATCGAATCCGGCGGCGACACCGTGATGGCGCTCGAGGCCGCGCAGTTCTGAGCGCAGTTCTGAGCAGAGCGCAAGACGGCGGGAGGCCCCGGGTCAAGCCCGGGGCATCCCTGCGCCCCTCGCGGCGTTCAGGTCAGATCTTCCGGGTCGATCAGCCCGAGGATCGTGCTACGCAGCGTCGCGATCCCGTCGCCGGTGTCCGACGAGGTCAACAGCAGTTCGGGATAGGCCGCCGGGTGTCGCGCGAGCGCGCCGCGCACCTGATCCAGCACGGCGTCCCGCTCGGACTGCTTGATCTTGTCGGCCTTGGTCAGCACGCACTGGAACGGCACCGCGGCCTTGTCGAGCCGGTCGAGGATATCGTCGTCAACCGCCTTCACGCCGTGGCGGCTGTCGATCAGCACGAAGGCCCGGCGCAGGGTGGCGCGGCCCGACAGATACGCCTTGAGCAGGCGTTGCCATTTCTCGACCACGGGCAGGGGTGCGTTGGCAAATCCGTATCCGGGCAGATCGACGATGTAGAGCGGACCGCGTTCGAAGAAGTTGATCTCCTGTGTGCGGCCCGGCGTGTTCGACGCCCGCGCGAGGGACTTGCGCCCGGTCAGCGCGTTGATCAGGGACGACTTGCCGACGTTCGACCGCCCGGCGAAGCAGACCTCCACCCGGTCGGCAGGCGGCAGGCCGGACATGGCGACCACGCCCTTCACGAAGGTCGTCTCGGCCGCGAAGAACCGCCGCCCGGCCTCCAGCGTGGTTTCGTCAGGATCTGCGGCCAGCGGAAACGGAAGCGACGTCATGTGGCCGACTCCAGCGTTGCCATGCACGCCCCGCGCACGGCATCGAGGTTCCGCGCCAGCTTGTCACGCGGCCAGTCCCACCATGCCACCGCCATGAGCCGCGCCACGGTATCGGCATCGAACCGGTGGCGCAGCACGCGCGCGGGGTTGCCACCGACCACCGCATAGGGCGGCACATCGGCCGTCACGACCGCGCGCGCGGCGATGATCGCCCCGGCACCGATGGTGACCCCGGGCAGGATCATCGCCTCGGTCCCGATCCACACGTCCGGGCCGATCACCGTGTCGCCCCGGTTTTCGGCCTCCCACGTCGCGGGATCGAAACCGTGCTCCCAGCCATGGCCGAAGATGTTGAACGGAAAGGTCGAAAACCCCGCCATCGCGTGGGTAGCCCCGTTCATGATGATCTGTACGCCGCGCCCGATGGCGCAGAACGGGCCAATCACCACCCGGTCGCCCACGAAGTCGAAGTGATATCGCACGTTGCGCTCGAAGAACGCCTCGGCCCCGTCCGGATCGTCGTAATAGCTGTACGCGCCCACGGTGACATTCGCGCGCCCCTTGGCCAGGGGCTGCAGGAACACGACCTGATCCGTGGCCGCCAGCGGATGCAGGCGCGCGGGATCGGGCCCGGTCATGGCAGCACGGTGACCGGCATGCCCGGCGCGATGTCGCCACCCCGCACGACGCGGGCGTAGACGCCGAAATCCCGGTGGCCCCAGTGCGCGGACAGCGTCGAAAGGACGTCGGCATCGCGGGCGCCGGTATCGGGGTTGGCATGGGTCGCCAGACAGCGGGTGTTGCGTTCGGTGATTTCCAGCACGGCGTCGCCCACGGAAATCCGCCGCCCGACCAGGTCGAATTCGGCCCACGCGTCCCAGCCGTCGACCCACAGGTTGCCCCGGAAACGCCGGGGGTCCAGCGCGGGCAGGTCCATGGCCCGGGCCAGCGCATCGCGGGACGCGGTGTTGAGCACCGACACCGAGGGATAGTCCATGTCGGTCATGCCGGTTTCCGGGGCCTGCACCACCGTCACCGGGCGCGGCATCCCGGCGGGCCAGAGCGGCGCCACCCAGTCCACAAGCCGCGCGCCTTCGGTCGCGGGATCGAACCGCAGCGTCGGCCTTTCGGGATGGGTCAGTTCCAGACCATCGGGCAGCGTGCGCGCCGATATGGCCATGAGCGCGGGACCGTTCGCCCCGCGCAGGAACCCCGAACAATGCTGCCAGCCGCCGGTCGCCGCGACGCCATCACGCAGCACGGCCCAGGCCCGATCACCCGGCACCGGGCGGTCCGGCGTCAGAACCGCGTGCTCCAGCGGTTCGCACCCGATGCCCTTGACCGGGTGCCGCCAGAGGCTGGCAAGCCGTCCCGTCATGTGTTCTTGCGGCGGAACTTCTTGAGCCCCGAGAACATGTTGCCGAACACGTCCGGTTTGTACCCATGGCTCCGCATGATGTAGTACTGCTGCGCGAAGGTGATCACGTTGTTCGCGATCCAGTACACCACCAGCCCGCTGGCGAAGGTGCCCAGCATGAACATGAACACCCACGGCATCCAGGCGAAGATCATCTTCTGCGTCGGATCGGTGGGCGCCGGGTTCAGCTTCTGCTGCATCCACATGGAAATGCCCAGCAGGATCGGCAGGATGCCCAACGACAGGATGCCGAAGATCGAGGTGGGATCCGGCGGCGTGAACGGCAGCAACCCGAACAGGTTCAGGATCGATGACGGATCGGGGGCCGACAGGTCGCGGATCCAGCCGAACCACGGCGCATGCCGCAATTC
>DAIPIS010000259.1:0-2782 GCA_036770665.1 Meridianimarinicoccus sp. | reverse complement strand
ACAGCCAGTCGATCATTCCCGCCGTCACCGCCGCCGACAACGAAGGCATCCCGGTCCTGGGCTATGACCGTCTCATCGACGATCCGCGCGCGTTCTACCTGACCTTCGACAACGTGGAAGTTGGCCGGATGCAGGCGCGGGCCGTTCTCGAACAGCAGCCGACCGGCAACTACGTGATGATCAAGGGCTCGCCCACCGATCCCAACGCCGATTTCCTGCGCGGCGGGCAGCAGGAAGTCCTGCAGGCCGCGGTCGACGCCGGCGACATCACCATCGTCGCCGAAGCCTATACCGACCAGTGGCTGCCGTCGAACGCACAGCGCAACATGGAACAGATCCTGACGGCGCAGGACAACAAGGTCGATGCCGTCGTCGCGTCCAACGACGGCACCGCCGGTGGTGCCGTGGCCGCGCTGACCGCGCAGGGCATGCAGGGCATTCCGGTGTCCGGGCAGGACGGCGACCATGCCGCGCTGAACCGCATCGCGCTCGGCACCCAGACCGTCAGCGTCTGGAAGGACGCGCGCGATCTCGGCCGTGCGGCGGGCACCATCGCCGTGCAACTGGCGCAAGGCACCGCGATGACGGATGTCGAAGGGGCGGTCAAATGGACCTCGCCGTCGGGCAACGAGCTGAACTCGATCTTCCTCGAACCCGTTCCCGTGACGCAGGACAACCTGTCCGTCGTCGTGGACGCAGGCTGGATCCCGCTTGAAACGCTCTGCCAGGGCGTGTCGGGCGGCCCGGCCCCCTGCAACTGACCAGATCACGGGGCCTCGTGCGGCGACGCGCGGGGCCACCCCCGAGGCGCGGGCCAGTTCCGGTCCGCCCGCCCCGTCCCGGCGCGCGGCCACAGGCCCGCCCCCATTGCCGCGGAGCAATCCCATGACAGACACAACGACAGCGCAGGGTGCCCCGAAGCGCAGCTTCGCGCGCACGCTCGAACTCGACACCCGCCTGCTGGGCATGATCGGCGCCTTCGCACTGGTCTGCATCGTGTTCAACATCATGACCGGCGGCCAGTTCCTGACGCCGCGCAACATCTTCAACCTGACGATCCAGACCGTGTCGGTGGCGATCATGGCGACGGGCATGGTGTTCGTCATCGTCACGCGCCACATCGACCTGAGCGTCGGATCGGTGCTCGCCACGTGCTCGGCCATCATGGCGATGACCCAGACGGTGGTGCTGCCGCAGGGTCTCGGCCTCGGACTCGGCCATCCGCTGACGCCGTGGCTGACCATCATCGTGGGCATCATCGCCGGGGCCGCCATCGGCGGGTTCCACGGCTGGCTCGTGGGGTACATGAACATCCCCGCGTTCATCGTCACGCTGGGCGGGCTGCTCGTCTGGCGCAACATCGCGTGGTACATCACCAACGGCCAGACCATCGGCCCGCTCGATCCCACCTTCCAGAACTTCGGCGGCATCGGCGGCACGATGGGGTCCACGGCATCGTGGATCGTGGCGGCGCTCGCCTCCGCAGCCGCCATCGCGGCCCTGTTCGCCGCGCGCCAAAACAAATTTGCCCACGGTCAGCCCGCAAAGCCGCTCTGGGCCGAACTGACCATGTCCGGCATCATCACCGCAGCGATCTTCGGCTTCGTCGGAACCCTGAACGCCTACCAGATACCGGTCCGCGTGCTGGAACGCGACTTCGCGGCCCGCGGTGAAACGATGCCCGAAGGCTTCACCGCAGCCTACGGCCTGCCGATCTCGGTCCTGCTGCTTGCAGCCATCGCCATCGCCATGACGGTGATCGCGAAACGCACCCGGCTGGGGCGCTACATCTTCGCCGCCGGCGGCAACCCGGACGCAGCGGCCCTGTCGGGCATCAACACCCGCCTGCTGACGGTCAAGGTCTTTGCCATCATGGGCGTGCTTTGCGCCCTGTCGGCGGTCGTCGCCTCGGCCCGGTTGTCGTTCCATTCCAACGATATCGGCACGCTCGATGAACTGCGCGTGATCGCGGCGGCCGTGATCGGCGGCACGGCGCTGGCGGGGGGGCTCGGCACCATCCACGGCGCGATCCTCGGCGCGCTCATCATGCAAAGCCTGCAATCGGGCATGGCCATGGTCGGTGTGGACGCGCCGTTCCAGAACATCGTCGTTGGCGCTGTCCTCGTTCTCGCCGTGCTGATCGACATCATCTACCGCAAGCGCACCGGAGGCTGAACCATGACACCCCTTGTCGAAATGAAGGACATCTCCATCGCGTTCGGCGGCGTTCAGGCGGTGAACAAGGTCAGCATCGACCTTTATCCCGGTGAAGTCGTGGGGCTTCTGGGCCACAACGGCGCGGGCAAGTCGACGCTCATCAAGATCCTGTCGGGCGCCTACAAGGCCGACTCGGGCGAGATCTTCGTCGATGGAAAGCCCGTCAGCATCACCAGCCCGCGCGACGCCCGCGCCGCCGGGATCGAGACGATCTACCAGACGCTGGCATTGGCCGACAATCTCGACGCGACGGCCAACCTGTTTCTCGGGCGGGAAATCGTGACCGCCATGGGCATGCTGAACGACGCCCGGATGGAATCCGAGACGCGCAAGATCATGGCGCGGCTCAACCCGAACTTCCGCAAGCTGCAGGAACCGGTGTCGGCCCTGTCGGGCGGGCAGCGCCAATCGGTGGCCATCGCGCGGGCGGTCTATTTCAACGCCCGCATCCTGATCATGGACGAACCGACCGCAGCCCTCGGTGTGCACGAAACCAAGATGGTCGCCGACCTGATCCAGGAACTGAAGGCGCAGGGGCTGGGCATCTTCCTGATTTCCCACGACA
>DAIPIS010000062.1:0-12320 GCA_036770665.1 Meridianimarinicoccus sp. | reverse complement strand
GCGGCGCCGAAGAGGTCACCAAGCTGCTGAACGAGATGAAGGACCTCGCGATCGGCGCGACGAACGACGCGGCTGATTTCGGAAAAATCCAGACCGATATCGAGGCCAAGTTCGCACAGATCACTTCGGTCATCAGCGCCTCGCAGTTGAACGGCATCAACCTGCTTGCGACAGACACCGGGGGCACGGTATCGACCGAATTCACGGTTCTCGGGTCTCTTGACCGCTCGAACGGTGTGGCGGCCACAGCGCCCAACGAAATCACTGTTGCCGGTGTGGACTTCGAAGGGTCGATCACGGCAACGACGGCGATTACCGACACGGCAACGGCGCTTACGGCAATCGGCGAGATCGAAGGGCTTCTCGACCTTGCCGTCCAAGGTTCCGCCGATCTGGGCTCCGCGGGCAAGCGAATCAGTGATCAGTCGAGCTTCGTCGGCAAGCTGGCCGACTCGCTGAAAGTCGGGATCGGCTCGCTGGTCGATGCGGACATGGAGGAAGCCTCGGCGCGTCTTCAGGCGCTGCAGACCCAGCAGCAGCTCGGCATTCAGGCGCTGTCGATCGCCAACTCGGGTCCGCAGAACATCCTGGCGCTGTTCCGCTGATCCGACCCGTCAGCGCCCCGCTCACCGGGGCGCTGACCCACGCGCCTGACAAAACGCAGCGCGCGCCCAGCGTCCTTTGAAGTGAGGAACTCGCCTTGAACGCGATCGAACGGGCACGATCAGCCTATGACCCCACCAACAACGTGATCCGCACGCAAAGCAGCCTCGAGCTTGAGGCCTTCGCGCGTGTGACCCGAAAGCTGCGCGACACCCGGAGAGACGGGTCATCCTTTGTCGACCTCGTCACCGCGCTTTACGAAAATCGCATGCTGTGGACCGTGATCGCCGCCGATGTTGCGGACAGCCGCAACCAGCTGCCACGCGATCTGCGCGCGCGCCTGTTCTATCTTGCCGAGTTCACCATCGCCCACTCGCGCAAGGTCACCGACAAACAGGCGACCATCGATGCGCTCATCGATGTCAACACGTCGATCATGCAGGGGCTGCGCATGCAGTCGGGTGGGACATGACCGGCCTCGTTCTCAAACTCGGTCCCGGCGAACGCATTCTGATCAACGGAGCCGTGATCGAAAACGGGGATCGCCGCACGCGGCTGAACATCGTGACCCCCGATGCGAACATCCTGCGGCTCAAGGATGCGATCCATCCGGACGACGTGACGACGCCCGTGCGCCGGGTATGCTACCTCGCGCAGTTGGTCCTGTCCGGCGACGCCGATCCGGCAGAGGCGCGTCGACAATTGCTGATCGGTATCGAGCAGCTCAGCCAGGTCTTTTCCGATCACGACAGCAGAACTTTCCTGGCCGATGCCACCGCAGCCGTCACCGAAAGGAACTTTTATCAAGCGCTGAAGGCGCTGCGTGGCCTGCTTCCCCGCGAGTCCCGCCTGCTCGCCACTCTCGAGGCGCGCGCGTGACGTCGCCGGTCCTGCCGGTCGGTGGCGTTGCGGGCTGGAATTTCCTGTCGCGCACCATCGAGACCCAGAAGCAGGTTGCGGACTTGTCCGAGGCAACGCGGCGGGAGACGACCTACTTCCGCGCGAGAATCGGTACGGTCACAGATGCAAGCGCCCTGGTGAACGACTTCACCCTCCTCAAGGTGGCGCTCGGCGCATTCGGATTGCAGGACGATCAGCCGAACCGGTACTTGATCCAGCGCGTTCTCGAGGAAGGCACGACGGAACGGTCCAGCCTCGCGAACCGTCTGAGCGATCCGCGCTATCGTCAACTGGCTGATGCATTCGGATTTGCCGATCCGGACGGTCCGCGGACCACGTCGGCGGGGTTCGCGGACAAGATACTGGCGGCGTATCGCGACCAGTCCTTCGAGGTGGCCGTTGGCAATGTCGATTCGGACATGCGCCTCGCGCTCGGTTTCTCGCGCGAACTGGACCGCATCGTGGGCAGTTTTTCTTCGGAAGACGCCCGCTGGTTCGGCGTGATGGGGGCACCACCCGTGCGCGCCGTCTTCGAAAAGGCGTTCGGATTTCCCGACAGTTTTGCAGCGCTCGATATCGACCAGCAGATCACAATGTTCCGGGCGCGCAGCGAGTCGCTCTTTGGCGTGTCGGAAGTGGCCGACTTTGCCCAGCCGGAGACACGAGAGGCGCTGCGCACACGGTTTCTGCTCATGTCCGAGATGCAAGGCGGCGGTCCTCGCACCGCTGCCCCCATTCTTTCCCTGTTCTCTGGCGCTGTCGGGACTGCATCAATCCTGCAGGCGCTTTATGCGCGCTGAGGCGGCGACACCGGCGCAGCGCGCGCGACCGCGCGGCATGCGGGCGGACAGCAGCGGCCCTGTCCGACCCCGGCAAGGTTGCCGCGTCATGCGCCCACGCCGCGCCACAATCGCCCCGGAGCAGTCGGCCATCACGCCCCGGCGGCGCATCGCGGGTTGCCATGGAAACGATTGGAAAACATAAGTGAGGCGAGAGCGTCGCTGTCCCCTCAGAGCAGCGATCGCGCGTGGTGGAGACCGGTCGCAATGGCGCGTGGGAGTGGGATCAGAACCAAGCGCGATATTCTGAAGGGGGCGTCTCCCGAGTGCGTCCGACCTCTGCGCCGCTCTGGGGACACGTGCCAACGGAGCCGGGCATGACCGAAGGCGCGCTGATCATCCTGCGCTACGGGCGCAAGGACCCGGACGACATTCTCGATGCCGTGGCTCGTGACTGCGGCCAAGCGGTCCATGTGTCCTCACGCGCCGTCGGTGTCAGGAGCTTCCCGGAGACGGCCGACCGCGCCGATGAAAGCCTTGCACGCGCGCGCCGCGTACCAGCCAACCGTCTGCACAGGTTCCTGAAACGACAGCTTTACAGCGCACAGTACAATGCTTTTCGCGCGCGCTTCGGCGCAACGCCGGGCGCGATCGGCGTGGTCTGGAACGGCCTGACCGGGACGCGGCTTGCATTCGCGGCGGCGGCGCGCGATTCCGGCAGGGGGTGTCTCTTCGTGGAACGCGCACCGCTGCCCGGGCGCATCACGGTCGATCCCGCGGGGGTCAATGCGGCGTCGAGCCTGCCGCGCGATCCCGACTTCTACAGGCATTGGGCGCGCGCCGCCGCGCCGCCACCGAACCCCGGATGGCGTTGTCTTGGTGAAGCCCTGGTCGCGCGCACGTCCCGGCGCAGCGGGGTGGCGCAAGGTCGCCCGGACACCGATCTTGCGGCGCGCCCGTTCCTTTTCTGTCCCTTGCAGGTTCAGGACGACACGCAAGTGACGCGGTTCGCCGGGTGGTGCGGTGGCATGGACGGTTTTCTGGCCGCGCTGTCGGATGCCGTCGCGCATCTTCCGACCGGCTGGCACCTGCGGTTCAAGGAGCATCCGTCGTCGAAACGGTCGCTTGCGGCGCCTCTGGCGGCGATCAAGGCGCGTCACGGCGACCGCGTCATCGTGGACAACGCGACCGACACCTTTGCGCAGGTGGCCGCCGCGCGCGCGGTGGTGACGCTGAATTCATCGGTCGGGCTGCAGGCGTTCTTTCACGACCGCCCGGTCATCGTGGTGGGAGAGGCCCTTTTCCGGATCCCGGGCGTGGTCCATCCCGCCGCGTCGCGCGAAGAGCTGTCCGCCCTGTTCGCGCACGCGGCGCACCTCGAGTTCGATGAACCGCTGCGGGACGCCTTCATGCGGTATCTTGACGAGGTGTATTTTCCCGCCGTCACGCTTGACCCCGATGGGCGGTTGATGATCGATCCCGTGCGGCTTGCGCCCAAGGTCGCAGCCGCACGCGCCGCCAACGTCGCGACAGCGTGAGACGCCCGCGTGATGGCATCGGCATGGTCGTTGGTCATGCGCCCCCCTTTCGCGCGGTGCGCGCGTCCTGTAAGGGGCGTGGGTCGCAAAGAAGGAGTCCCGCAGATGGGCTATAACGTCGTCGTTGTCGGCGCCACGGGCAATGTGGGCCGCGAGATGCTCAACATTCTGGCCGAACGCACATTCCCGGTGGATCGGATTGCCGTGCTGGCCTCGCGCCGGTCGCTCGGCACCGAGGTCAGCTTCGGCGATCGGACACTGGTCACACAGGACCTCGACACCTTCGACTTCACCGGTTGGGACATCGCGTTGTTCGCCGTCGGGTCCGACGCCACGAAGATCTACGCGCCGCGGGCCGCGGCCACCGGCTGCGTCGTGATCGACAACTCGTCGCTGTATCGCTATGATCCCAAGGTTCCCTTGATCGTGCCCGAGGTCAACGCCGATGCGATCACGGGTTATGCGGCCAAGAACATCATCGCCAACCCCAATTGTTCGACCGCGCAGATGGTCGTCGTTCTCAAGCCGCTGCACGACCGTGCGCGGATCAAGCGGGTGGTCGTGTCGACCTATCAATCGGTGTCCGGCGCGGGGAAGGAAGGCATGGACGAGCTGTGGGATCAGACCAAGTCCATCTACAACCCGGTGCATGACGTCCCGCCGAAGAAGTTCCAGAAGCAGATCGCGTTCAACGTGATCCCGCAGATCGACGTGTTCCTTGAAGACGGGACAACCAAGGAAGAATGGAAGATGGTCGCCGAGACCAAGAAGATCCTCGATCCCGCGATCAAGGTCACGGCCACCTGCGTGCGGGTGCCGGTGTTCGTCGGCCATTCCGAGGCCATCAACATCGAGTTCGAAGACCATCTCGACGAGGGCGAGGCCCGCGATATCCTGCGCGAAGCGCCGGGGGTCATGGTCGTCGACAAGCGCGAAGCGGGTGGCTACATCACGCCGATCGACTGCGTCGGGGATTATGCGACCTATGTCAGTCGTATTCGGCAGGACAGCACCATCGACAACGGGATCAACCTGTGGTGCGTGAGCGACAACTTGCGCAAGGGAGCGGCATTGAATGCAGTTCAGATCGCGGAAACGCTGGGCAACCGGATCCTCAGAAAGGGCTGATCGGGGCGGGGTCGCGCGCGCGCTCTGCGCGGCCCTTGTTCTTCTTTGCGCGCTGCCGCTGCCCGCGCAGGCGCGGGACAGCCTGACGTTTTTCGCCGGCCAGATGACCGACAACGAATGGGGCGAACTGTTCGATGACTGGGGTGCCGTGCGCTGGCGCAACGCCACCCAGGCGGGGGCGGGCTATGCCCGGGAATGGCCGCTCGGACGGTTCGGGTTCATCGGGGCCGAGGTGCAGGGGATGAAGCATTTCGGCGAACAGACCCATTGGGAACTGACCACGCCGATATTCCTGCGCACGCCGCGCCCCGACAGTCCCTTCATTCCGTCGGCAGCCTATGGGCTTGGCCTGTCGTTGGCGTCCGAGCCGTCGAAGACCGAGATCGACCGAACCGGCGAGAGCACGGAACTTCTGGCGCACTGGTTCTTCGAGCTGGAATTCGGCAACGACGCGTCCCGCGCGCGCCCCTACATCCGCGTGCACCACCGGTCCCATGCGTGGGAAACATTCGACGCGCGGACCGGATCCAACGCGGTTCTTTTCGGTCTTCGAATACCCGTGGGCCGGAGCTGACAGTCCATGGCAGACGCTCGTCCAGTCGGGCCAACATGGGTCTGCGCGCTTTGCGCGCTGATGTTCGGGCCGTTGCCCGCGGCGGTCGAGGCCGAGCCGCGCCGGGAGTCGCTGTCCCTGTTCGTCGGGCAGATGACCGACAACAGATGGAACGAGATCTTCTTGGAGCCGGATACCGTCAGAACGCGCGACGCAAGGGCAGTCGGGGTTTCGGTGGCGCGGGAATGGTCGTGGCCAGGGTTCGGCTTCTACGGCATCGAGGGATCGTTGTTGCGCCACGACGGTGAGCAGCGCCACTGGGAGGTTTCGGCCCCGTTCTACCTGCGAAGCCTGCAACCAGAGGCGGTGTGGCTCCCCAGCCTCGCGTACGGGATTGGGCTGTCCCATGCGACCGACATTCCGGAAAGCGAGGTCGCGCAGAAGGGGGGCTCCACGCGCACCCTTGTCATGTGGTTCATCGAACTGGAATTCGGTGGGGCGCATGCCGAAACGCGTCCCTATCTGCGACTGCACCATCGGTCGGATGCCTTTGGGCTGTTCACGCCCGATACCGGATCGAACGTGCTCGCGTTGGGCGTGCGGCAGGACTTCTGATCTCAGATCGCGGTGAATGCCCGCGTGTCGCCGTCCAGCACCTGAAGCGCGCCCGAAGCGATATCGACCCACATCCCGTGCAGCGCCAGCGTGCCGCCATCGATGGCGGCGCGCACGAACGGGAAGGTCATCAGGTTTTCCAGCGAAACGACCACGGTCTGCTTTTCCAGCGCGGTCTGCTGCGCCTGTGCATCGGTGATGTCCTTCACCCGGTCGTACCCGGGCCGCAGGATATCGAGCCATCGGCCCACGAAGCTTTCGGGCGTTTCCAGTTCGGGCGCGTGGCCGCCGCACATGGACCGGCAGCCTTCGACGCCGCCGCACATGGAATGGCCCATCACGATCAGGTTGGACACCTTCAGCACCGTCACCGCATATTCCAGCGCGGCCGATGTGCCGTGGTGGTCGGTATCCGGCGCATAGGGCGGCACGAGATTGGCGACGTTGCGGTGTATGAAGAATTCGCCCGGCCCCGCGCCGAACAGTTGCGTGACATGCACCCGGCTGTCGCAGCAGGAAATCACCATGCAGCGTGGCCGCTGCCCTTCGTTGGCGAGCCGACGATACCAGACCTGGTTTTCGGCGTAATCCACGGCTTTCCAGCCACGATAGCGTTGCACGAGATAGCCGGGCAGGGGCCGACTGGACAGCGGGGAGGGCGCATCAGGGTTCATGCCTGCCCCGATACGACCAATCCGCGCGAAATTCGAGACAGATAACGGCGCAGGGGCAAGATTCTGTTCAAGCTGCGCTTTCTATGATGTGGCCGGTGGGGGCATCGGCCATGGCACCACGGGGTGCAGGAAAAGGGATCGGCATGACGCGGGGTCTGGAATTCGACGAAACGGCGGGCATCGACCCGGAACGGCTGGCGCAGCTTTACGCCGAGCTTGGCGAGCGGGAGGCCGACCGGGTGATCTGCGACGCGATGGAGGATCTGGCATTGTCGCTGGCCCGGATCGGTCGGGCCTATGCGGCGCGCGACCGCGACCGGATCGTGGCGCTGGCAGCGGGGCTGGAGCGGGTCTGTGCGCGCATCGGGCTGGGCAAGCTCGAACGGGTGGCGCAAGGCGTGCGGATCTGCGCCGCGCGGGGCGACGTGCCTGGACTGGATGCCACGCTGGCGCGGCTGTCCCGGGTCGGCGACCGTTCGCTGTCGGCGGTATGGGATCCCCATTATCACCGCATATGATGTGTGCGCAGGCTTTTCGGCGCATGGACAAGCGCCTAGGGTAGCGGGGATTTTCCATCACAGAAAGGTTTCCATCCCATGTCCCTGACCTTTGCGCCAGCTTCGTCGGATGCGCGTGTCCTGCATCTCGTGACCCCGGAACGCGTGGTCGACTGGGCCGCGGGGCTGCCTGACGTGGCGCAGGCCTGGGTGGCGGCCACGGGGTTTTCGGCGGCGGCGGGATCGCTGTTGCTGTTGCCCGGCGCGGACGGGGCGGTGACCGGTGCGGCGCTGGGGTTGGGGGAAGCCTCGGCGCGGGCGCGCACGCGCTTCGCCGTGGCCGCGGCGGTGCCGCAACTGCCCGCCGGGGACTGGCGGCTGACCGGGCTGTCCGGCCCGGACATGGCCGCCGAACAGGCGCTGGGCTGGTTGCTGGCGGGCTACGCCTTCACCCGGTATGCGGGCAGCGCGCCGCAGGTGGCGCGGCTCGTCGCGCCGGCGGGGGTGGATGCCCGGCGGCTGGAGGCGATCGCGGCGGGGGAGGTCCTGACCCGCGATCTCATCAACACGCCGGCCAACGACATGGGACCGGACGAACTGGAACAGGCGGTTTTCGCCTGCGCGGTGCTGCACGGTGCCGCGGTCAGCGTGACGCGCGGTGACGATCTGCTCACGGCGGGCTTTCCGATGATCCATGCGGTGGGCCGCGCGGCTTCGCGCGCGCCCCGCCTGCTGGAGATGACATGGGGCGGTGACGGGCCCAGCCTGACGCTGGTGGGCAAGGGCGTGTGTTTCGACACGGGCGGCCTGAACCTGAAGCCCGGATCGTCCATGGGCCTGATGAAGAAGGACATGGGCGGGGCGGCGGCCGTGCTGGGGCTGGCACAGACCATCATGGCGCTGAACCTGCCGGTGCGGCTGCGGGTGCTGATCCCGGCGGTGGAAAACGCGGTCGGCGGCGCCGCGTTCCGTCCCGGCGATATCCTGACGTCGCGCAAGGGGCTCACGGTCGAGATCAACAACACCGATGCCGAGGGGCGTCTGGTGCTGGCCGATGCGCTGGCCTTCGCCGACGAAACGCCGCCCGACCTCATGGTGTCCATGGCGACCCTGACCGGGGCGGCGCGGGTGGCGGTGGGGCCGGACATCGCGCCCTTCTTCACCCGTGACGACGCCGTGGCGCAGGCCATCGCCGCCGCCGCGCCCGCCGCATGCGACCCGGTCTGGCGACTGCCGCTGCATGCGCCCTATGACGCGCTGATCGAACCGGGCATCGCGGATCTGGACAATGCGCCGTCGGGCGGATTCGCGGGCGCGATCACGGCGGCGCTGTTTCTCAACCGCTTCGTGACCGCGACGCCGCGCTATGCCCATTTCGACATCTACGGCTGGCAGCCCAGCGCGGCACCCGCACGGCCCAAGGGCGGGGTCGGGCAGGGCATGCGCGCCATTGTGCAGGCGCTGCCGGGTCTGCTTGACCTTCCCGGCGCATGAGATAGGCAGGCGCCTACCCCGGACAGCTCAAGGGGCGGCAGGCAGGCAAGATGACACAGACGATCCAGACGGGCGGCGCGGCGCAGGTGGTGGTGCCGGTCGCCGATATCCTTGACCGGGCCGATGGCGTGCGGCTGCGGCAGCTTCTGTATGGCGCGGTGGTCGATGTGGCGCGGGTCGACGACGACTGGGTCCATGTCCGGGCGCGGCGCGATGGCTATGCCGGGGTCATGCAGGTCGCCGATCTGGGCGCTCATGTGCCTGCCACGCACCATGTGACGGCGCTGGCGACCCATTTCTATGCCGCGCCCGACATCAAGTCGCCGGACCTGGCCAGCCTGTCGCTTGGGGCGGAGCTGGCGATCGTGGCCGAAGCCGGGTCCTTCGGGCGCACGCAGGCGGGGTATTTCGTGCCGCTGGTGCATGTGGCCCCGCTGCGGCGGCGCTTCGCGGATCCGGCGGCGGTGGCCGAGCTGTTCCTTGGCACGCCGTATCTGTGGGGCGGCAACAGCCGGTTGGGGATCGACTGTTCCGGTCTGGTGCAGGCGGCGTGCCTTGCCTGCGGGCTGCCCTGCCCCGGCGACAGCGCCGACCAGGCGCGCGCGGCGGGATCCGCCGTGCCGGGGGACGTGCCGCTGGCGCGCGGCGACCTCTTGTTCTGGAAGGGCCACGTGGCATTGGCGCTGGATGACCGGCGGCTGATCCACGCGAACGCCCATCACATGGCCGTGGTCTATGAAGGGGCCGAGGACGCGGTGCGCCGTATCGCGGGCCAGGGCGGCGGGGCCGTCACCGGGCGGCGGCGCTTGTCGGTCTGATCGCGGCGGCGTGGAGGTGCGGGCTGTCAGACGCGCTTTCAGACGGGGCGGATCAGCTTGCGGTCCAGAACGCGCAGCACGGTGCGCAGGTCGTGGCCCCGGCGCAGGATCTGCCCGTCCATGCCGACCACCGCGTACATGCCTTGGCGGACGCGCAGGCGCGGGTGTTTTTCCACACGGTAGAGCGGGTTTTCCGCCGTCCGCCGGAAGATCGAGAACACGGCCCGGTCGCGCAGGCAGGAAATGCCGTAATCGCGCCATTCCCCCGCCGCCACCATCCGCCCGTAGAGCGTGAGGATCACCGACAGTTCGGCCCGGTCGAACGCGACCTGTTCGGACGGGCCAAGGGCGGGATGCAGGGGCACGGGCGGTTGCGCGGTCATCTGGAAATGGTGACGCGGGCGCGGGCTGAAATCAAGGGGTCTCTGCGGCGATGTGTCCGCGGCGCGCGCGTGTCCGTGATCTGGCGGTCTGGAACGGGGGGCTCCCGCCCGTCTTCGCCGCGCTGCGCACGGTTCATCCCGTTGGGCCCGGCCGCGCGCGGGGCGCGCGGCGGGGGCGCATCCGATCGGCGTGGCGCGCCGAGTGCGGTTCAGCGCGTGCCCGGAGCGCGTGTCGCGCAAAAATGGGCAGCGGTCTTGCGCGTGTCGGACAGGGGATATCCAAGGGTCAGGGCGTGTCACGTGCAGGCGCATGGACGCGAGGCGCGCGTGGCTGGCCGTGGTTGGTCGTGGCAGGGTCTTGCCCCGGTCGCCGCGGCGTGTATCGGGGCTGTCAGGCGAACGCACCCTGGCAGAACCATCCCCCCGGCATGGCCCCGCCATGGGCCTGGAACAGCCACAGCCGCGCGCCCCCGGTGGTGGTGACGTCCCAGTAGTCGCGGGTGCCGCTGCGCCAGTCGGGATCGTCGAGCCACCATTCCGGCGCGATCCGTTCCGGCCCGATGGCCACCGCGCAGGCGTGGGCCTGTCGCCGCCAGCGGAAATGCACGGGCGGCGGGGTGCGCGGTGCAGCCGACGCAGGACAAGCGGCGTTGGCGGGCGCACCAGCGCCGGGATCTGCCGGATCGGGCGTCACCGGTTCGGGTCGCCACAGCAGCACCGGGCGCGGCGTGGGGGCGGGTGGCCAGTCGCCCGCGGCCACGGACCAGCCCGCCGCGTGCACTGTCGCGGTCTTTTCCGGGATATGGGTGTCGGCGGGGTGCAGCCGGGTGGCCGCCGTCCCGCCCAGCCGCGCGCCCAGCCGCGCCACGAGATCCTCCAGAGCGGCATCCGTGTCGGCCCGCCCGGCGCGGGCCGCGGCATCAAGATGTCCGGCGGCATGGCGGGTCCGCAGCGGTTCGGTCTGCACGGCCCCAAGGCGCAGTGCGTCGATCCCCGGCCCGGCGTCGATGTCGGGCAGCTTCATGTGCAGCAGCGGGCGGATGCGGTCCGGATCGGCGGTGGCGGCGGCGAGCGCCACCTCGACGGCGACGGTGCGGTGATCGCAGCGCAGCGCCTCCAGCCGGACCACGCGGGCGCCTTGACCGGCATCGGCCAGCCGCCGGGCGAGCGGCGGCAGCAGCCGGTCGAGGCCCGCACGCAGGTCGGAGTCGAGCCCGATCGGGTCGGGCAGGGTCAGCCGCAGCACGAAGCGCGGACCGGGGCGCGGCGGGGCCACGGGTTCGGCCAGCAGTCCGAAGGCCTGATCGAGCCGCCGGGTCAGGTCCGGCCCGAAGCGCCGCGCGAGCCCGGCCCGCGGCTGGCCCGCCACGTCGCCGATGCGCCGCAGCCCCAGCCGCGACAGCGCGGCGGCGGTATCCGGGGCAAGCCGCAGGGCCGCCACCGGCAGCGGGTCGAGCGCCGAGCGCGTCAGCCCGGGCGGGGCGATGGCACCGGGCAACGGGCGCCGGCCGGTTGATTCGTGCACATCGCTTGGCGCGATGTCCCCTTGCGCCCCTGTCCGGGCGACATCCCCTTGCTGACCTGTCCGGGCGACTTTTCCCTGCGCCGCGGACCCGGCGGTTTCAGCTTGCGCCCCGTTCGGGGCGGTTTCCGCTTGCGCCCCGTTCGGGGCGACGCCCGGCATATCCGGATCGCGCCGTGCCGCAGGGAGTGCAGGCCGTGCCGCCAGCCCCGCCCCCCGCCGCCGCCCGGCGCGGGCGCGGGTGGCGCGAGCTTCCTGATCGATGGCGTCACCGCTGCGGGATGCCGCGACCCCCTGCCCCGCGTAATGCGCCAGCGCCCAGGCCGCGCCCACCGTGTCGGCCAGCCCCAGCCGCAGGCCGAGCCCCAGATCGGCGCAACCCTGCGCCACGGCGCGGGTCAGTGCATCCTCGCCGCCCCACAGATGTGCGCAGCCGGTCACGTCCAGCAGCAGCCCGTCCGGGCCGTCCACTCCGACCCAGGGTGTGAACCGTTCGGCCCAGCGGCGCAGCGCCGCGAGAAACGCGGTCTCGGCCCGGGGGTGCGCCGGATAGGTCACGAGATCGGGCAGGATCGCGCGCGCATCGGCCAAGGCCATGCCGACCCGCAGCCCCCGCGCCTCGGCCGCCGCGGTGAGACTGGCAATCGCCTGCCCCTGTCCGGACACGGCGATGACGGCCAGTACGTCATCGGGCGGCCTGCGGCCAAGGCGCAGCAGCCGTTCGGCCCCCAGGCGCGGGAACCACAGGGACAGGATTCGACGATGTGTCATTATTGTGGCAGCAATAATGTTCTTGTTCCGTTCCTGCATATGGCA
>DAIPIS010000061.1:0-12341 GCA_036770665.1 Meridianimarinicoccus sp. | reverse complement strand
CCCATGCCGCGTCGGGTGCCGCGATGAACCCGGCCCCCACCACGAACCCGGCCCCGGCCGCGCTGGCGCGGGCCAGAAGCTGGCGGCGGGTCATGCCCCGCTGGCTTGCTGTTGTTGTCGTCATTCTTTCCTCCCAAAAAGAATGCGCGACCCCCTCCCAAGGGCCGCGCGGCGTATCAGGTGAAGCGGCCCGATCGTTCCAGCACCTCGATCTGGTATCCGTCCGGGTCGGCCACGAAGAAGAAGCGCGCGACCTTCACGCCGTCGGGCGCGAATTCCACGAGCTTGCGAGGGGCCAGTCCCTCGGCCTCGAACCGGGCGTGTTCCGCGTCCAGATCGCCCACCGAAACGGCAAGGTGCCCGTAGCCGTCGCCCAGATCATAGGGGTCCGTGCGCCCCTTGTTTATGGTCAGTTCAAGCTCGAACCCGGTTTCGGCATTGCTGAGATAGACCAGCGTGAAGCCGGAAAAATCCAGCCTGTCCGCGACCTCGAGCCCGAAGGCGCGGCGGTAGAAATCGACGGAGCGTGCCTCGTCAAGCACGCGGATCATGCTGTGGATCGCCTTGGCCAAGCGGGCCTCCTTCCGAACCGGTTTTATTTTCTGACCAGTTCACTGTGCCGCGCCGTGGCGGGGGCCGGGTAGTAATGCGTTACTACAGCCCGGTCCGGCGCAACATCATTCCGCGGCCAGCATCGGGGCCACTTCCCGGTGCGCCGTCGGATCGGCTTGCGCGACGAACACAAGACAGGCGGTCCGCAGAAGCGACGTGAAATTGACCGGCTCGCCCTGTGTTTCCAGCACCTCGGAATGAAGCCGCGAGATGAAGGCCGGCGTGGACATGCCGTCCGTCGCGGCGATCTGGTCCAGTGTTGCCCAGAACGCGTTTTCCAGCCGGATGCTGGTACTTTGCCCGTTCAGTCGCAAACGGCGCGTCGTGAGCGCGTACCGATCGGGGTTCTGCCCGGCGAATAGCTGACACATTGGTTTCATCCTCCCCATGATGGTCCAGTCTAGTGCGCAGCGGTGGATTGGAGTCTACGACCAAAGTCGGGGTCCGGTCACGCTCCCCCTCCGACAAGGGTGCGCCATGGCAGGGATGTTGTGCGCCCGCATGCCATGACACGGCGCGCGTCCCGCTTGATGTGCGCGGGTGAACGCACGATCTTTTGCACAGATGAAAGATACCGCGCGGCAGGAGGACACCAGCCATGCTCGACCAGATCAGGGGCCTGCATCACGTCACGTCGATGGCGGCGGATGCGAATGAAAACAACGCGTTCTTCACCGGCACGCTGGGCCTGCGCCGGATCAAGAAGACCGTGAACTTCGACGCCCCCGAGGTGTATCACCTCTACTACGGCGACGCTGTCGGGACGCCGGGATCGGTCATGACCACCTTTCCGTTCGGGCGGATGCCGCGCGGGCGGCGGGGGACAGGCGAGGTCGGGATCACGGAATTCGCGGTGCCGCCCGGCACGCTGGGCTACTGGGGCGACCGGCTCGCGGCACGCGGCGTCACCGGCCTGACCGAAGGCACGGCCTTTGGTGCTGCGCGGCTGGAGTTCGATGGGCCGGATGGCGACGGGCTTGCGCTGGTCGAAGCCGACCCGCAGGGCCGCGCGCCCTGGACCGGGGCGGATGTGCCCGCTGATGCCGGTGTGCTGGGGTTCGCGGGGGTGCGGATGCGGCTGCGGGATGCGGGCGCAACGGCGGACCTGTTGCGCTTCATGGGCTATGAAAAGCTCGCACAGGACGGCGCGCTGACCCGCTATGCGGTGGCCGGGGGCAATGCAGCCGACACCATCGACATCGAAACCCTGCCCGATGCCCCCGCAGCACGGGACGGGGCGGGATCGGTGCATCACATCGCCTTCGCGGTGGAGGACCGGGCGGCGCAACTCGCCGTGCGCACTGCGCTGATGGACACCGGGTTCCAGGTGACGCCCGTGATCGACAGGGATTATTTCTGGGCGATCTATTTCCGCACCCCCGGCGGCGTGCTGTTCGAAATCGCCACCCACGAGCCGGGCTTCGACCGGGACGAGGACACGGCGCATCTGGGTCAGGCGCTGAAACTGCCCGCCCGGTATGAACCGCACCGTGCCGAGATCGAACGGCATCTTGCGCCGATCGTGGACTGACCCTCAGGCGGGGCGCGCCTCGAACAGCACCTGACCGCGGGGCAGGACCGTGTCCCGGCGGGCCAGATGCCAGCCGGTCTGGGCCGCGAAATGGGTCAGGTCGGCCGCGAGCAGGTGATAGGGCGGGCGGATGTCGTGGGTCACGACCCCGTCCGGCTGGCGCAGCGGCCCTGCCGCCTGCCGCGCGTCCGGCGCAAGAAAGACGGTGAACAGCAGACACTCCAGCGCCGGGAAACGTCGCAGGTGGGTCAGCGCCCGGCGCAGATGCGCCATGGGCAGGTGCGGGAACACCGCGAAGGCGATGGCATGGGTGATGCTGTCGGACACGCCCGGAAAATCGAAGCTGGCGTCCGCCACCAGCCGGTCCGGCGGCAGGCGTGACGGGTCCGGAAGCTCCACCTCCCGCCCGACCTGCATCAACGCCAGCGATGCATCGGTGGCCCAGTAATGACCCGCATCCAGATAGGGCACCGCCTTGCATCCCAGACGCATCGCCCCCGCCCCGATATCGAGAAGATGGTGGTGGGGCATGAGCCCGGCCTCCCGCAGGATCGCCATCTGCGCGCGCCCGGTTTCGTCCCACCGTCCGCCCACGACGGCGCGGTGCCGTCCGGCGGCGATGGCGGTGTCGTGGAAACCGGCGGCGTCATAGGGGTTCTGGACCATGCCCCGCGCCATACAGCGCGAAGGCGGCGCGCGGAACCGTCAATCGTGCAGCGGGCTTGATGCGCGGGGCGGCTGCGCCAGATACCTCGCCATGATGAAGACCGGCAGACAGCGGGCGCGCGACGCGGGCATCATCGCCGCCGACCGGCGGGCGATGCGTGCGTGCCCGCGCGGCGTGGCGCGTCGGCCGGTCTGTGGCTGCACCGGTGCGCCGGGATCGCGCGTGGCGCGCGGCGTCCGATCCCGCCCGGAGCGGCACGGGTGGCGGCCATGATGCGCGATCCCCGCATCGCCCGGCTGGTCGCGTTGATACGGGCTGTGCTGCGACCGCCCCCGGGGGCGGGGCGGATCGCGCTGGCGCTGGGGTTCGGGATCGTGTGCCACGCGGTCTTCGCCGCCGCCGTCCTGTCCATGATCGTCGCGATGTTCTTCGGATTGAGCGAAAGCCTTGGCCGCGTGCCATGGCCCTGGGCGGTGCTCGCCAATGCCGCGCTGATCCTGCAATTCCCGCTGGCGCATTCGCTGCTGCTCACTGGGCGGGGGGCGCGCGTGCTGGCGCGGCTGATCCCCGGACCGCATGGTGCGACGCTCGCCACCACCACCTATGCCATCATCGCGTCGGCCCAGTTGCTGGCGCTCTTCGCGCTCTGGACGCCATCGGGCATCGTGTGGTGGCGGGCCGAAGGGGCGGCGTTCTGGGCGATCTGCGCGGCCTATGGGGCAAGCTGGCTGCTGCTCGCCAAGGCCAGCTTCGACGCGGGGGCCGAGGTGCAGTCGGGCGCGCTCGGGTGGATGTCGCTCTTGGCGCGCATCCGGCCCGTTTTTCCCGACATGCCGACCGACGGGCTGTTCCGGCTGATCCGCCAGCCGATCTACGTGGCCTTCGCGCTGACGCTCTGGACCGTGCCGGTCTGGACACCGGATCAGGTGGCGCTGGCGGTCAGCTACACCGCGTACTGCCTGCTTGCCCCGCGTCTCAAGGAACGCCGCTTCGCCGCGCGGTATGGCGACCGGTTTCACCGTTACCGCGCGGCGGTGCCCTATGCCGTGCCGCGCCTCACCCAAGCCAAGGACCGCCACCATGCGCAATGACCTGACGATCTACGACCGCGTGGCCGACCAGTGGTGGTCGGACGAGGTGCGTTGGGTGCGGACGCTCAAGAACCTCGTGCCCGGTCGGCTCAAATGGTTCGACCGCCACGTGGACTGGCGAAGCAAGGCCGTGCTCGATCTGGGCTGCGCCGGGGGCTTCATGGCCGAAGCGCTGGCCGCGCGCGGGGCGACCGTCACCGGGATCGACCCCGCCGCCGACGCCATCGACGCCGCCCGCCGCCACGCCGCGCAGGGCGGCCTCGCCATCGCCTATGACGTGGGCGTGGGGGAGGCGCTGCCCTATGCCGACGCGGCCTTCGACGTGGTGGTCTGCGTCGATGTGCTGGAACACGTGGCCGACCTGCACAAGGTCATGGCCGAGATCGCGCGGGTGCTGCGCCCCGGCGGGCTGTTCCTGTATGACACGATCAATCGCAACCCGCTGGCGCGGCTGGCGACGATCACCATGGCCGAGGATGTGCTGCGCCTCTTGCCGCGCGGCACCCATGACCCCGCCATGTTCATCCGGCCTGCCGAGCTGCGCGCGGCGATGCAGGGCGCGGGGCTGGTGCCCGGGCCGATCACCGGCCTTGGTCCGCGCGGCGTGAACCGACGGTTCGACCTGACCTTCGGGCCGCTGCCGCTGACGGCGATCCTGTTCATGGGGCTTGCCCGGAAGCCCGCGTTCGGCGCGGCATGAACGCGGCGCAGGTCAGGGCAGGGCGAAGAGCGGCGTGCTTGCCGCAAAGGCCCATGCGAGCGCCAGCGCACTGCCGATACCAGCCGTCGTCGCCCCGGCGCGGCCTGCGATCCAGCGCCCGAAGCTGCCATAGACCAGCCAGAACAGCACCAGCACCGGCAGCACGGTGAACACCAGCCCCAGCGTGCGGGGCGCGGCGAACATGGTCGCCGCCAGCACCACGAGCACCACCAGCCGCGCCAGCACCCGCCGCCAGACCGCAGCCCCCTGCGCCAGCGCGGCATCCGCCAGCGCGAAGGGCAGGGCACCGAGCAGCAGAAGCCCCATCAGCCCCGCGCGCGGCCCGGTGGGGACGAAGGACGATCCCGCCCGGTCCAGCACGAGCGCGAACACAAGCCCCCAGCCCACCAGCAACCCCAGCGCACGCCACCGTACCGGACCGGGCCGCCAGCCGCCATGCCACAGCACGCCAAGCTGCGCGGCACCCCAGACGCACAGGAACCCCGCCAGCGGCACGAAGCCCGCCACAGCACCGGTTCCCGCCAGCGCCAGCATCGCGCCGGCCGCAGGGAGCACCGGCAGGACCAGTGCGAGCAGGAACCGGCGCCGGTCCGGCGGCGGCGCAGGGGGGCGCACCGGCCCGGCGAGCGCCGACAGCGGCGCGAAGGCGATGACGACCGCGATCATCAGACCCGCCAGCGCGGGGCCGATGGCCACGACCGGCCCGCCGGCGGTCAGGGCTGTCGCCGCCGCGATCCAGTCCCGCGCCTCGGTCAGGGTCACGTGGCTGTAAAGCACGCCCACATGTTCCACGTTTGGCGCGGCGATCGCGCGGCGGATGACGGGACCCGCGGTGGCGGTGTCGCCTTCCTGCGCCGTCGGATCGACCTGCTGCAGGAACCGCAAGCCGACCGCGCGCAGGCGGTCTTCCCACGCGCCGGACACGATCAGGAGCCGATCCGGGAACGTGGCGGAAACCGTGTCCGAATACATGGAAATGGCCACGATCGCAGCGACATCGGGCAGGCGCTGCGCAGCGCGGATGGTCACGTCCGTCGCCATGGAATGCCCCACCAGCGCCAGCGGCCCGGCACCGGGCAAGCCGGGCAGGGCACGCGCCGCCTGTGCCACGGCGACCGTCTGGGTCACGAGTTCCGCCGTGGTGCCGTCGATGTTGCCCACATCCGGCGACAGAAGGGTGCCGTGCCGCCCGTGCCCGATGAAATCGAAGGCGACGACCGCGGCCCCTGACCGGGCCAGGGTCAGGGACACGGCCTGCATCATCTGGCGCGATCCGGCGAAGCCATGGGCGACGACGACCAGCGGGGCATCGTCCGGCAGGGTTTCGGCGCGATAGACCGTTGCGGGCGACCCCGCGAGCGTGACCGCCATCGCCCGGACATCGCCGCGCGCGCCGACGATGTGCGACAGGCTGACCAGTGCCAGCAGCGCGGCCAGCAGGAGGGTCAGAGCGCGGCGTTGCCAGTCGGGCTTCTGGCGCAAGAGGTAATCAAGACTGCGCAGGATCATGGTCGGGAAATAGCCCGGCGCGCAGGGTCTGAACAGTCCCAAGGGACAAGGACCGCGCGGACGGTGGCTGCGGGGTGCGGCTGTCGGCTGTGGGCTCTGCAACTTGCTGGAAAAGAGGGTTTTTCGATGCGACCCTTGGCAAGCGCGGGTGCTGCAATAGGTCCCGCGCATGGGCAGACGCACATCACCATCCGACGCGGAAAACGTGGTCGAAGCCGCCGATCTGGAAGGGATCGTGCAGGACAAGCGCGCAGGCTGGCGCGCGGACGCCGCACGCGCCCGCCGTCGCCAGCGGCGGTACAAGACACTGCTGACGCGGCAGTTGATGCGCCTCGATCCCGATGATCCGGAGATGGACCCGCACGACGACGGGGGGTCGTGACGCCCGACCGGATACAATCGGGAAGCGGCATTATGTAAAGTGGATCGGGCCTCTGGCGGTGCAGGGTCCGATGTGACTTCCATATGACTTTCATATGAGTCCCATATGACCCGGGCGCGCGCGTTGCCGTCCCGCACGCAGGCGGGTTTCGCCCCGCATGGCCCGCGTTTCGGGACCTAGCTGCGGGCCTGCACGCCGTAGCTGGAAAAGCCCCTCTCGGCCTCGGCGATGTCGGCGGCGGACAGGACATGACCGCCGCCGATCTGCAACAGATGGACATACTGATGCGCCATCGCTTCCAGCTCGAACGCGAGCCATGTGGCGCGGGTCAGGTCCGGTCCCACCGTCAGCATCCCGTGGTTGGCCATCAGGCAGCCGTTGCAATCGCCCATGACGCGCAGGATGGCGTCGGACAGTGCCGCGGTGCCGTAGCAGGCATAGTCGGCCACCGGGATTTCGGTGCCGCCGAACGCCGCCATCATGTAGTGAATCGCGGGGATCGGTCTGCGGGCGATGGCGAGAATGGTCGAGAACGCCGCGTGGGTATGCACGACCGCGCCGATATCCGGCCGGGCGCGCAGAAGGTCGCGGTGAAAGCGCCACTCGCTCGACGGCTTGAGCGGCCCGGTCCATGCCCCGTCGTCGTCCGAAAGCGGCATGACGGCGATCATGTCCGGTGCAAGATCGGGATAGGGCACGGCGGAGGGCGTGATCAGCATCCGGTCGCCCATGCGGGCCGACACGTTGCCGGATGCCCCGCGGTTGAGCCCGCCTGCGTCCAGCGCGCGGCACGTGGCCACGATGTCGGTCCTGATCCGGGCTTCGGTCATGGTTTGTCCTGTGCCTTCCGGTTGTTCGCCGTTCTGCCGTGCGCAGCCACGCTACAGGCAGGATCGGGCTGCGTCAGCCGCAATCGCACCGCGGCGGCGTCGACCGCGTCCGCTGCGACCCGTGCATGGACGTGCGGGGCCGCGCCCAACCGGGGCGCACCGTATCGGCTTTCATCACCGGTCGCCGTGCCGGCAGCGCAGGGACGCCCGACCATGGCGGTGGCCCGCGCCAGCGCGCAGCGCCCGGCCCGGGACGGTCCGGCGGACAGGCGGCTGCGGGTCCGGCCCTTGCTCCGGCCCTTGCTTCGGGCATCGCCGCCGCATCGGCGGCAGAGGTCGTGACCACCGCCAACACGGCCGTGCCCACCACGCACACTGTGGCCTTTTCCCCCGTTCGATGAAACCATCCCGCCACCGGCCGTGTTCCAACTGGTCGTGTCCGGAGACCTGCGCGATGCCGCTGATCACGATCACCCACACCACCACCTATCGCTATGGGTCCGCAGTGTCGCTTGGGCCGCATCGGCTGATGCTGCGCCCGCGCGAAACCCGCGACCTGGGGCTGGTCGCCTTCGATCTGCGCATCCATCCCGCGGCGCGGGTGGACTGGACCCACGACGTGGTGGGGAACGCCATCGCGACAGCCAGTTTCACCGCGCCGTCCGATGTGCTGGACATTCGGTCGCAGGTCACGATCCAGCTGGATGCGCCGGTCTGGCCGGTCTTTCCGGTCGCGGCATCGGCCATCCGGTTTCCCTTTCTCTACGCGCCGGGCGACCTGACCGATCTGGGTGCGCTGACCCTGCCGCAATACGACGATCCCGCCGGGCGGCTGGCGGCGTGGGTCGAGGGATTCGTGATGGAGCGCCCCACCGACACGCTGTCGCTGCTGACCGACATCGGCTCCGGCGTCGCCGCCGCCATCGAGTACCAGAGCCGCGAGACCGAGGGCACGCAGGGCCCGCTGGAGACGCTGGACCGCGGTTGGGGGTCGTGCCGCGACTTCGCCGTCCTGTTCGCCGAAGCGGTCCGCACGCTCGGCTTCGGGGCGCGGCTGGTGTCCGGGTATCTGTACGACCCGACTGCGCATCTGGTCGGATCGTCCGCGCGCGGGTCGACCCACGCCTGGGTGGAGGTCTTCGTGCCCGGTGCCGGGTGGATCGCTTTCGATCCCACGAACCGGGCCGTGGGATCGGCCAACCTGATCCCCGTGGCCGTCGCGCGCGACATCGCGCAGGTCGCCCCGGTCAGCGGCAGCTTCCATGGCTCGCACGTGGATCCGATGGGCATGGACGTGACGGTCAGCGTCACGCGGGTCGGCGGTGCTGCGGCGTTGGACGGCCGCAGGGGATGACCGGTGCGGCATGGCGTGCCGGTGGTGTGACATGTGCGGGCGGGCGGGATGACCGATGCAGTGGCGCGGCAGCGCGGGCCGATCCCGGTCCGGTGGCGCACGGGGCCGTCGTGCGATTGCGGCTGGCGCGGGCGGAGGCGGCGCTCTAGCCTGATCCGACCTGCCCCAGACCGGAGACCGCGATGAACGGTGCCGACAGTCTTGTGACGACCCTGCTGGCCCACGGGGTCGATACCGTCTTCGCCAATCCCGGCACGTCCGAGATGCATTTCGTCGGCGCGCTCGATGCCCATCCGGCGATGCGCTGCGTGCTCTGCCTGTTCGAAGGCGGGGCGTCGGGGGCGGCGGACGGCTATTTCCGCATGACGCAGGACGTGGCGGGCACGCTGCTGCACCTGGCACCGGGGTTCGGCAACGCCTTCGCCAACCTGCACAACGCCCGCAAGGCCGGGTCGGGTGTGCTCAACGTGGTGGGCGATCACGCAGCACGGCACCTGCCCTATGAAAGCCCGCTGCGGGGGGACCTGGCCGGCATCAGCGCCACGGTCAGCCATTGGACACGGGTCGCGGCGGATGCGGGCAGCGTGGCGCAGGACGGGGCCGCGGCGATCCGGGCGGCGCGGTCGGGCAACGGGCGGATCGCGACACTGATCCTGCCCGCCGATACGGCGTGGGATCCGGTGCCGGAGGGGGCCGCCGTGCCGCCGCGGCTGGCGCCCCCGGCGCTGGAACGCCCGTCAGAGGCCATGATCGCGGCGGCGGCGGACCGGCTGCGCCTGCCCGGAGCCTGCCTGATGGTGGGCGGTGGCGCGCTGCACGGGGCGCTGCGCGACATGGCCGGGCGGATCGCGGCGCGGACAGGGTGTCGCCTGATGGCCGATGCGCTGGTGGGTCGGATCGCCAAGGGGGCGGGCACGGCGCGGATCGAGCAACTGGTCTATCCGCTGGGGCCCAAGATGGCGCAACTGGCCGACGCGCGGTCGATCACGTTGCTGGGATGCGACCGGCCGGTCGCCTTCTTCGCCTATCCCGGTCGCCCGAGCCTGCCGGAGCCCCCCGGTTGCACGGTCACCGACCTGTGCCGGGCCGACATGGATATCGGGTGGACACTGGCGGCGCTGGCGGATGCGGTGGGGGTGACCGGGGCCGTGCAGCCCGCGCGGGTGGCGCTGGACCGGCCTGCCCTGCCGGACGGCGCGTTGACGCTGAGCGCGGTCGGGCAAGCCATCGCGGCGCTGCTGCCCGAGGGGGCCGTGGTCTGCAACGAGGCGCTGACGTCGGGCTACGCCGTGCTGCCGCCGCTGGCCGGTGCCGCGCCCCATGACATGCTGCACGTGTCGGGCGGGGCGATCGGGTTCAGCCTGCCGGCGGCGGTGGGCGCGGCCATCGGTTGTCCGGGGCGCCGCGTGCTGGCCCTGACCGGCGACGGATCGGCCATGTACACGCTGCAATCCCTGTGGACCATGGCGCGGGAGGGGCTGGACGTGACGGTCGTCATCTTCGCCAATCGCGGCTACCAGATCCTGCGGGACGAGATGGTGAACGTGGGCATCACCGCCCATGGGCGCAACGCGGCGGCGATGATGGACGTGGACGGTCCGCTTTTGGACTGGGTGGCGCTGGCGCGGGGGCACGGGGTCTCCGCGTGCCGTCCCGACGATGCGGGGGCCTTCGCGGCGGCGCTGCGGGCGGGGCTTGGCGGGCGTGGGCCGTCCCTGATCGAGGTGCGCTGCTAGCCCTGCGGCGTGGCGGGACAGGCGACGGCCCGGCACGCGACGGGGTTGCTCGCGGGCCGGGGCATCGGGGTGCCTCGGCCAGCATCTTCCGGGATGCCGACCTGCGCGTGATGCTGCGCCTGTGCGGCCCTCTGGCGATCATGGCCGGGCGCGGTCCTTGCGACGGGCACAGTCGGTTCGACGGGCGGGAGCCGGGACGGCGCGGCTGCCGCGTGACGCGCAGGTGATGTCCAAGGCGCGCACGCGATCCGACCGGACCGGGCGCGGGCGTGGCAAGACCGGGTTAAGGAGCCTGCGCTAATTCCGGCGTGCGCTGTGCATTGGGTACTGTGCGCGGGGTCAGGCGTTTGCTAGGCACGGAATGTGCAGGCTGCGGCACGGGCGGCGCGGGTGGCGGCGCGGCAAACAGGATGGAGTGAGGGTGGCAGGACCGCTGGACAGGATCGCGCCAGCCTGTGCGCTGATCGGCGCGCTTTTCATGCTGGTCGCCTGTCAGCCGGGTGGGGAGGAGGCGGAGACGGTCCTGCCGCCCGGCCTGTCGGACGGGGCTGGTGCCGCAGCGGTGGCAGACCCAGCCGGGGCATTCTTCGTGACCGAATTCCTTCTGGCGGATGTGATCCGCGTGCGCGAATCGGCGCGCTTCGCGGTCCAGCAGTTGACCATCGACTACAGTTTCACCGGCAATCCGCTGCTGGCCGGCGTGACCCGGACCCAGAACGCCTATGCGGCGGCGCGGGTCGAGTACGCCCATTCGGTGGGGTTGACCGGTCGCGGCCAGATCGTCGCGATGAACGACACGAGCATCGACACGGCCCATCCGGAATTCGCGGGCAAGCGGATCACCACCTCGGGCCTGCCCACGGGCGACCGCTTCCATGGCACCGCCGTGGCGTCGGTGCTGGCGGGGTCGAACCGGTCCGGCGACATGATGGGCGTGGCACCGGGCGCGGGTCTGCACGTGGGGCAGTTCGATTTCGACCGGGGCGTGAGCTTTGAGCAGATCGCCGGGTATTTCGACGACGCGCGCGCAGTGGGGGCGGTGGTGAGTTCCAACAGCTGGAACTTCGTCGGGTCATCCCATGCGGGCACCGATTACAGGGCCTATGACACGGGCGGACGCCGCGCGATGCTGGATGCACTGCGCCGCTACGCCGACACGGGCGTGATCGTCTTCGGGGTGCAGAACGAATTCGGCGCGACCAGCGTCAACGAACTGAACGGGTTGCCGATCGCCTTTCCCGACCTGCAGCGATCGTGGATCGCAGGCATGAGCGCGCTGCCGGTCATGGTGGACGGCCGGATCGTGTCGGCCATGCGCCAGTCCGCCGCCTGCAACGAGGCGGCACCGTTCTGCATCGCCGCGAACGGGGTCGTCTGGGTCGCGGACACCGGCGCAGCGGACGGATACGGGGTGGCGGCGGGCACGTCCTTTGTCGTGCCCCAGATCGCCGGAGCCATCGCCCTGCTGGCGGAGGCGTTTCCGCAACTGTCGCCGCAGCAGTTGCGCGACCGGCTGCTGGCCACGGCGGACAACGGGTTCTTCACGCCCGAGGGCGTGGTGACCTTCGCGCCGGGGCTGGCGCATGGTTACAACACCGAATTCGGGCACGGGTTCATCGACCTGCGCGCGGCGCTGCTGCCCATCGGGCAGGTCGCGGTGCCGCTGGAAAACGCGCCCGCGCAGCCGGTGTCGGTGCCGATCCTTGTCGCGGGCGGGGCCAGCGGCGACGCGCTGATCGAAGGGCTGGCCGCGCAGGGCATCGTCGTGACGGATGCGCTTGGCGGGGCGTTCACGGCGCAGGCGGCGTCGCTGGCCGCGCGGATGCCCCGGCTGGAGGACGATGCGGACTTTCTGACCGACGCCATGGCGCTCGATCAGCGGGCGGCGCTGGTGGCGCGGCGGGCGGC
>DAIPIS010000258.1:0-2789 GCA_036770665.1 Meridianimarinicoccus sp. | reverse complement strand
TGCGCCACGGGCGACTTGCCGCGCATGTCGGCGACCACGTTCTCGGCCACCACGGGGGCCTGCACGCGCGCCGCCGCGGCGGTCTTGGCGTTGGGGGCGTTCATCACGTCGCCCAGCGACCAGATGTTGTCATAGGTCCTGTGGCGCAGGGTGGCGGGATCGACATCGACCCAGCCCGCGGCATCCGCCAGCGGCGAAACGCGGATGAAATCGGGTGCCGTCTGTGGCGGGCAGACATGCATCATGTCGAATTCCACCGTGACCATGGTCGGGTCGGTATCGGGCTTCGCGACGCGGAACGTCGCTGTCCGGGCAGGACCGTCCACCGCGACGAGCGTGTTGAAGAAATGCAGATCGGCCCGGTAGCGGTTCACGTATTCCATCAGCGCGGGCACGTAATCCTTCACGCCGAACAGCACGCCGCCCGCATTGTGGAAGCCGATCTCGATATCCTTGA
This sequence comes from Meridianimarinicoccus sp., assembly GCA_036770665.1. Taxonomy (GTDB): domain Bacteria; phylum Pseudomonadota; class Alphaproteobacteria; order Rhodobacterales; family Rhodobacteraceae; genus Meridianimarinicoccus. The sequence continues at coordinate 2,332 of DAIPIS010000258.1, read as the reverse complement.
GCCGCCCGGTGCGGTGCCAGTGATCCCCCGACAGGTACATCGCCTTTTGCGGCGCGCCCGCGCATTTGATCGGCATGGGCGGCTGGGTGAAGAGCGCGCGTCCCCGCTTCAGACCCTGCACCAGTTCCCAGGTGTAGGGGGCAAGGTCGTAGCGGTAGTTCGAGGTGACGCCATTCTTGCCCAGCGTGTCCACCAGCCCATCGACCCCGTGCCAGTCGAGCTTGAGACCGGGGCAGACGATCAGCCGCTTGTACTTCACCACCCGGCAGCCATCGAGAATGACGGCGTTCGCCTCGGGTTCGAACGCGGCGACGGCGGCCTTGATCCAGTGCACGCCGGTCGGGATCAGCGATCCCATGGTCTTGGCGGTGGATTTCGCGTCGAAGATGCCGCCGCCGACCATGGTCCAGCCAGGCTGGTAGTAATGCACGTCCGCCGGGTCGATGATGGCGATGTTGGCCCCCGGCTTGCGTGCTTTCAGGCTCGCCGCAACCGCGATGCCGGCAGCACCCCCGCCCACGATCACGATGTCATGGCTGGCGTCGCCGGTGTCGGTCGGTGTCCGCCCACCGTTGACGATGCGCCGCACCACGCCGGACATGTCGTAACCCGCGGCCTTCGTCGCCGCGAGGATCTCCGGCACCGGCTTGTCCTTGGCCACCGACAGCGACCAGAGCGTCGCGCTGCGCATGCCCGACCGGCAATAGGCCAGCACCGGACCGGGCAGGTCCGCCCGCGCCTTGGCGAAGGTCGCCGCGTCGTCGTCGCTGACCATGCCCTGCGTGATCGGCAGATAGCGCGCCACCATCCCGACGGCCTGTGCCGCCGCCTCGATCTCGTCGAAGGTCGGCTGGTCGGGGCCTTCGCCGTCGGGCCGGTTGCAGATCACGGCGCGAAAGCCCGCCGCGGCCAGTGCCGGCATGTCGCCCGGCAGGATCTGCGGACTGACGGACAGGTCGGGCGTGATCGGCTTGTGGGTAGGTTCGGATGTCATCGGGTCTCCTCTCCGGGTCCGGCGTCTTGGGCGCCGTGCAGGGCGCACATCGCGCAACAGGTCGCAGGCAAAGGGCGGCGCCGGGGTACCGGGCCGCCCGTGCGGGGATCAGAGCCCGTTCACGGGCACCTTGAGCATCGGTCGTCCGTCCTTGTCGGTCGGCACGGCACCTGCGCGCATGTTCACCTGCAGCGACGGAATGATGAGTTTCGGCATCGCCAGCTGCGCATCGCGTTCGGTGCGGAACTTGACGAAATCCTCCTTGGTCTTGCCCGCGCCCACGTGGATGTTGTGTGCCTTTTCCTCACCCACGGTGGTTTCCCACTGGATGTCGCGGCCGTTGGGGCCGTAGTCGTGGCACATGAACAGGCGCATGTCGTCGGGCAGGGCCAGAACCTTCTGGATGCTGTCATACAGTTCCGCAGCGTCGCCGCCGGGGAAATCGGCCCGCGCCGATCCGCCATCGGGCATGAACAGCGTGTCGCCCACGAAGGCCGCGTTGCCGATCACATGCACCATGCAGGCGGGGGTGTGGCCCGGCGTGTGCATGGCGAAACCGGGCATCGTGCCGATGGTGAAGGTGTCGCCGTCGGTGAACAGCCGGTCGAACTGCGATCCGTCGCGCTGGAATTCGGTGCCTTCGTTGAAGACCTTGCCGAACACGTCCTGCACCACGGTGATCTTTTCGCCGATGCCGATCTTGCCGCCAAGCTGGCCTTGGATATAGGGCGCTGCGGACAGGTGGTCGGCGTGGACGTGGGTTTCGAGAAGCCATTCCAGCTTCAGACCCCTGTCCTTGATATAGGCGATCACCTCGTCGGCGTTGTCGTAGGTGATCCGCCCGGCGGCGTAGTCGATGTCCATGACGCTGTCGACGACGGCGCAGGCATCGGAATTCGGGTCCTTGACGACATAGGTGATGGTGTTGGTGGCCGGGTCGAAGAAGGCCTTGACCTCGGGGGTGATGGCCATGTTCACGGGATAGCTCGACATCGGTGTCCTCCATGGAATGCCAGCGCGCACCCCGAAGGCCGCGCGCTGGAGATATATGTCATGTTGTGAATGTAATGCCCGCAGCCCGCCTCGCAAAGGGTGTCGTCTGCGGCATTCGGCCCTGCCGGGCCGGATCGTTCAGCAGTCCTTGCAGGTCTTGAAGCCGAGCACGGTATAGGCGGGGCAGAACTTCAGCGTCGCGGTGCCGAGCATCGCCACGCCGATCACGAGCGCGATCCAGAATCCCGCACCCGCAAGCCCGCCGAACAGCGCAAGCGCCAGAAGGACGAGGCCGACAGCGGCGCGCAGCATGCGATCGATGTTTCCGACATTGGGGGTCATGGG
>DAIPIS010000257.1:0-2811 GCA_036770665.1 Meridianimarinicoccus sp. | reverse complement strand
CCGAAGAACGCCACGCAGAACAACCCGTGGAACGAATGGGCCGACACGCTGGAATGGACCCTGCCCTCGCCGCCGCCGGAGCACACGTTCGAAACGCTTCCCAAGCAGAGCGACTGGGACAAGGGCCACGCGCACTGAGCGCGGGATCAGATGCCGGTCGAATGGCTTGACAGCACGACAGGGGCCCCGGTGATCGCCGGGGCCTCTTGCCATGCGCGGGGGGAGCCGCCGCTGGCCTGCCTGCACCTGTGGCCGCACCGGTCCATGCCCAAGCGCGGTTTCGTGGCCTTCATCGGGGCGACCTTCGTGCTCTTGCTGCTGCCGCTTCTGGCGGTGCTGGGCACGCCGATCCTGTGGGGGCTGGCGCCCTTCGTGCTGGGGGCGCTGTGGCTGCTCTATGCGATGATCCAGAAGAACTACCGCGACGGCGAGATTCTGGAAGAGTTGCGCCTGTGGTCTGACCGCGCCGAACTGACCCGCAGCGCGCGCAACCGCGCGCCGCTGACGTGGGCCGCGAACCCCTATTGGGTCAGCGTGCAGTTGCACGCGACGGGCGGTCCGGTGGCGAGTTACCTGACGCTCAAGGGCGCGGGACGCGAGGTCGAACTGGGCGCGTTCCTGTCCGAGGACGAGCGCACCGCGCTGCACCGCACGCTGCGCGACGTGCTGGCGCGTGTCGTGGCGACCGGGGCCGGTCGCGGGCCCAGTGGCCCCAGTGGCCCCAGTGGCCCCGCCGGCACGCCGACACCGGATTGACGACCATGCCGTCCCATCCGCTGCGGACGGCCGGGCGTGCCGTCGTCAGGTAGAGGGAGACGGCAAGCGCGCGTGCGGCGCACGGCACGGTGCTGTGATCGGGGCAACAGCGACCCCGCGCTTTCGACACGTCCTGCGATCAATCCCCCGATGTGCGTGCCTGAACCGCGTGCTCCCGGTCAGCAGGCCCCGCTCAGGCCCCAAGCTGGGCGCGCACCTCGGGGCCGACGCGGGTCATGTCGATCCGGCCTCCATGGCGTTCCTGCAACAGTCCCATGACCTTGCCCAGATCGCGCAGCGACCGGGCGCGCGTGTCGGCGATGGCGGCGCGGACCGCCGCGGCGGCTTCCGCTTCCGACAGGGGGCGCGGCAGGAAGGCCGCGATCACTTCGGCCTCCGCACGTTCGCGTTCGGCCATCTCCAGCCGCCCCGCTTCCTCGTAGGCGCGCACGCTGTCTTCGCGCTGGTGGATCATCTTGGCGAGAATCCCGCGCACTTCGTCGTCGGTGATGGGGGCCGGCGCGCCTTCTTCAGAATTGCGCCGCGCGATTTCGAGGTCGTTGATCGCCGCGGATATCAGCCGCAGGATGCAGAGCCGGTCGTCTTCCCCTTCGGTCCTTGCCCGTTTCAGCGCGGCGGACAGGCGGTCGCGGAGCGTCGTCATCGATGGTCTCTTCCCATTTTGGGCCGATTCAAGGGGTGTAGGATGCTGCAACGCCACTGACAAGGGGTCGCTACACCGCGGACCCGCGCGGGCGTGCGCAGACCGGAAACCGGCCGATCCCGTGCGCGCCGCTTGACCCGCCCGACGCGGCACCCTACGACACGGTCGATTTGACCCCCGCCGGAAGGAACCCCTGCCATGCCCGCGACCGCCGCCCCGACCGCCTGTCTGGCTCTTGCCGACGGGACGCTGTTCTATGGCCGCGGCTTCGGTGCGGTCGGCACGACCACGGCGGAGCTTGTGTTCAACACCGCGATGACCGGCTATCAGGAGATCATGACCGACCCGTCCTATGCCGGGCAGATCGTGACCTTCACCTTTCCCCATATCGGCAACGTGGGCGTGACCCTTGAGGACGACGAGGCCGCGGAGCCGGTCGCCGCGGGCATGGTGGTGAAGTGGGACCCGACCGAACCGTCGAACTGGCGGACGCAAGGCCGGCTTGGCGACTGGCTCGCGAAGCGGGGCCGCATCGCCATGGGCGGCGTGGACACCCGGCGACTGACCCGCGCGATCCGACAGCAGGGCGCGCCCCACGTGGCGTTGCAGCACGCGCCGGACGGCAGGTTCGACCTTGCCGCGCTGGTGGCGGCGGCGCGCGGATTCGCGGGGCTGGTAGGCCGGGATCTGGCCCGCGACGTGACCTGTGCGCAGTCCTATCGCTGGAACGAGACCCGCTGGGCCTGGCCCGACGGGTTCGGGCGGCGCGGGGGCGACGGGCCGCTGGTGGTGGCGGTCGACTATGGCGCCAAGCGCAACATCCTGCGGTGTCTGGCCAGTGCCGGGTGCGACGTGATGGTCCTGCCCGCGACCGCGACCGCCGAGGACGTTCTGGCCCATGATCCGGCGGGCGTGTTCCTGTCGAACGGGCCAGGAGATCCGGCAGCCACGGGGGCCTATGCGGTGCCGATGATCCGCGGCGTGCTGGCACGCGACCTGCCGGTGTTCGGCATCTGTCTCGGGCACCAGATGCTGGCGTTGGCCCTGGGGGGCAAGACGGTCAAGATGAACCACGGCCATCACGGCGCGAACCACCCGGTCAAGGAACTGTCCACCGGCAAGGTGGAGATCACGTCGATGAATCATGGCTTCACGGTGGATGGCCAGTCCTTGCCCGCGGGCGTCGAGGAAACCCATGTGTCCCTGTTCGACGGGTCGAACTGCGGCATCCGGATGACCGGCAAGCCGGTGTTTTCCGTGCAGCACCACCCGGAAGCGAGCCCCGGCCCGCAGGACAGTTTCTACCTGTTCGACCGGTTCCGCGCCGCGCTGGCCTGAGCCCTGGCAGACCGGCCCGCGGTCTGGGTCCTGTCGGGGGCCTGTCGGGGGCC
>DAIPIS010000256.1:0-2813 GCA_036770665.1 Meridianimarinicoccus sp. | reverse complement strand
GTGGTGCAGGAAATGGCGCTGGGGGTCGGGGCCGTCGAAAGCGGTGCGGGCATCATCCAGTTCATCGACCCCACGACCGGCCGCCCCCAGATCACCGGCCGTTACAAGAGCCAGAGCCAGGGCCGCGATGCCATGCGCGCGGGCGACGCCGCCATGTACCTCACCCGCGACCCGCGCGGCCCGTCGCTGGAGGACATCTGCCCGGAGCTGTTCGACGAACTGGTCGGGCATGGCGAAGCCCTGCGCAACCGCCTGCGCGACGAGATGCAGATCGAATTCACCATCCAGGCCAACCGGCTGGCGGTGATCGACGCGATCTCCGTGCCGCGCAGCGCGCGCGCGGCGGTGCAGGTCGTGGTGGCCCTGGCCGAGGACGGCGTCATCACCCGCGAGGAGGCGTTGGGCCGCATCGCGCCGCGCGCGCTCAACGAAGTGCTGCACCCGCTGATCGACCCCGCAACGCCGCGCCGCGTGATCGTGCGCGGCATCGCGGCCAGTCCGGGGGCGGCGGCGGGCAAGCTGGTGTTTTCCTCCACCGTGGCGCAGGCGATGGCGGCGCAGGACGAGCCCTGCATCCTCGCCAAGCGCGAAACCAGCCCCGAGGACGTGCGCGGCATGCATGCGGCGCGGGGCGTGCTGACCGAACGGGGCGGTGTCACCAGCCACGCGGCGGTGATCGCGCGGGGGCTCGGCGTGCCCTGCGTGGTGGGCGCGTCGCAGCTGAGCATCGACAAGAAGGCCCGCATCCTGCGCACCGCGGGTGGCGAGATCCTGCGCGAGGGCGACCTGATCACGCTCGACGGCACCACCGGCGAGGTGCTGGCAGGGGCGGTCCCGATGCTGCAACCCGCGCTCGACGACGCGTTCGAGACGTTCCTCGGCTGGGCCGACGCGGTGCGCGACATCGGCATCCGGGTGAACGCAGACACGCCTGCCGATGCCCAGCTTGGCGCGCGCTTCGCCGCCGAAGGGATCGGGCTGTGCCGGACCGAACACATGTTCTTCGCGGAGGACCGGCTGACCGCCATGCGGGAGCTGATCTTCGCCGACCTGCCCACCGACCGGGCCGAGGCGCTGTCGCAGCTTCTGCCCATGCAGCGCGCCGATTTCACCGAGATCTTCCGGATCATGGCGGGCAAGCCGGTCTGCATCCGGCTGTTTGACCCGCCGCTGCACGAGTTCCTGCCCCATGACCGGCAAGGCATGCTCGATCTGGCCGAAGCGCTGGGGCGGCCGTTCACCGAGGTCCAGCGCCGGATCGAGTCGATGCGCGAATACAACCCCATGTTGGGGCTGCGCGGGATCCGTCTGGGCCTGACCGTGCCCGAAATCTACGACATGCAGGCCCGCGCGATCTTCGAGGCGGCGCTCGATGTGCAGGCCAGCGGCGAGGCACCGGTGGTGCCGGAAATCATGCTGCCGCTGGTGTCCGCCTGCCGCGAGGTCGAAATCGCCAAGGCGCGGATCGAGGCCGTGGCGGCGGCGGTTCACGGCGAACGCGGCGTGGTGCCGGTGTTCCGACTGGGGGTCATGGTGGAAACGCCGCGCGCGGCGCTGCGGGCGGGCGATATCGCGCGGCATTGCGAATTTCTCAGCTTCGGGACCAACGACCTGACACAGATGACCTATGGCCTGTCGCGCGACGACGCGGGCCGGTTCATGGGCAGCTACGTGCGCCAGGGCGTCTTTCCCGAGGATCCCTTTCACACGCTCGACCGGGACGGGGTGGGCGAATTGCTGACGCTCGGCGCGGCGCGGGGGCGGGCGGCAAAGCCCGGGCTGACGCTGTCGATCTGCGGCGAACACGGCGGAAACAGCGAATCCATCGCCTTCTGCCGGGACGCCGGTTTCGATCATGTGTCCTGTTCGCCATACCGCGTGCCGCTTGCGCGGCTTGCCGCAGCGCAGATTGCGCTGAAATCCGCCGATGGGGTGTGATCGCTAACAGCCTGTGTGCGTGGGGTTTGCGAGGCGGTTTCGGCAATTTTCCGCCGCCTGCTTGACGTTGCGGTACGGTTTCGGCCGCCCCCGGTTTGCCTCGACCGGGGCAGGGTGACTAGACCGAAGGCTGACGAAACAGCCATCGGGTGACCCTTGTGACGAGACGAAACGGATTTCTGACAGCGGCGATGTGCGTGGCGATGGCCGTGGGCAGCGCCCATGCCGGCACCACGCTGAGTGCCGCGAACGATCCGGCAGCCGGGCTGTACGGGCAGCTTCGCGCCTTGTTCGATCAGGAAAAATCCGAAATCGTTCGGCTGGACGACAGCGCGTTGCGGCGTCTCGTGGTGCCCGAAGTGGCGGTCGGCACGACCGCCGATGTGACGTATTCGAAGCAGTGGCTGGCCGGTCTCGCCGCGCCGTCGCTCGATGACGCCAGCCTGAAATGCCTGTCCGAGGCGCTGTATTTCGAAGCGCGCGGCGAAAGCGTGAAGGGCCAGTTCGCCGTGGCGGAGGTTATCCTGAACCGCGTCGCGTCACCCGCCTATCCCGACGACGTGTGCGGCGTGATCCACCAGGGTACGGGGCGCAAGTATCAGTGCCAGTTCACCTATACCTGCGATGGCTATCCCGAGAAGATCCGTGAAGCGGACGCCTTCGAACAGGTCAGCAAGATCGCCCAAGTCAGCCTGAGCGGCGTTGCCGAACCGCTGACCGACGGGGCCACCCATTACCACACCAAACACGTCAGCCCGTCCTGGGCGCGCAAGTTCCCGCGCACCGCATCCATCGGTGTGCATCATTTCTACCGGCAGCCGGTGCAGGTGGCGAACCGCTGAAATCCGGGTTAGGTCTGGGGCGTCCTTGCCATG
>DAIPIS010000255.1:0-2814 GCA_036770665.1 Meridianimarinicoccus sp. | reverse complement strand
GACGCGCGCAGCCCCGCCAGCGGGGACGGTTTCTTGCGGTCGTGGTCATGGGGGTGATGGTGCGGGTCAAGGGGTTCTGGCATGGGGTCTCACGTCTGCGACGAGGTGTTGAAAGGCATGTAGAGGCTCCGGCGCGCGTCCACAACGGTTTGCGGGCCCGGGCCATCCGAACCCTGCCGATTAGTCCGCGGTGTCGCTCAACGCGCAAGCGATGCGTCCCGCGAAACGGGCGTTGTTGAGCACAAGGGCGATGTTCGCGGCCAGCGACCGGCCCTCGGTCAGCGCGAAGATGCGGTCGAGCAGGAAAGGCGTCACGGACTTGGCCGCGATCCCCTGTGCCGTGGCTTCGGCCTGCGCCTGCACGATGATCGGGGCGAGCTGATCTGCGGGGATTTCGTCCGCTGCGGGGATCGGCAGCGTCACCAGTTGCCCGCCGGGCAGGCCCAGTGCCGCGCGCATCCGCGCCGCGCGGGCGATGGTGGCGGGATCGTCCATGCGCAGCGGCGCCGGGATCGTCCCCGTGCGCGACCAGAAGGCGGGCAGCATGTCCTGTCCCACGGCGATCACCGGCACGCCCAGCGTTTCCAGCATCTCGAAGGTCTTGGGCAGATCGAGGATCGCCTTTGCCCCGGCACAGACCACCGTGACCGCTGTCTGGGCCAGTTCCTGCAGGTCGGCAGACACGTCGAAACTGGTTTCGGCCCCCATGTGCACGCCGCCGATCCCGCCGGTGGCGAAGGTGCCGATGCCCGCGATGTGCGCCGCGATCATGGTGGCGGCGACGGTGGTGGCGCCGGTCCCGCCCGTCGCCATGCACGCGGCCAGATCGGCGCGCGACAGCTTCGCCACGCCCTTTGCCTGCGCCAGCGCGGTCAGGGCCGTTTCGTCCAGCCCCACATGCAGCACACCGTCCAGAACGGCGATGGTGGCGGGCACAGCCCCGGCGTCGCGCACGGCGGCTTCGACCCGGCGCGCCATGTCGAGGTTGTCGGGCCACGGCATGCCGTGGGTGATGATCGTGCTTTCGAGCGCCACGAGCGGTGCGGCGCGCGCACGCGCGGCGGCGACTTCGGGGCTGAACCGCACGGGAAGGGCCGCTGTCATCGCGTGTCGTCTCCGGCGATACGGGTTGCCGCCGACCGAACCGCGGCCCGTGACGCGAGGGCGGCCGAAGAACTGGCGGATCTGTCTGGCATCACCATGTCGTGTCGTCTCCGGCCACATGGGTCGCGGCGGCCTGCAAGGCGGCCTCCAACGCGAAGGCCGGCGAATGACCGGCGGTTTCGGCGGCAAGGTGCGCGGCCATGAACGTGTCGCCCGCCCCGGTGATGCGGCGGGGTTCCACCATGGGCGGCTCGGCCGTCAGCAGGCCATGCGCACCCATGTCCGCCGCCGTGCGCGCGCCGTCGGTGACCAGCACCCGCGCGCTGCCCGCGGCGTGCAGGTGGCGGGCGGCGTCTGCGGCGTGGATGAACCCGACCCCGGCGAGGATCGCCGCTTCCTCGAGGTTCAGGTAGAAGGTGGCGTTGCGCACCGCGAGCAGGGGGGCAAGACGGTCGGCCTTGCCCGGGGATGCGGGCACGATGCGCAGGTCTGCCGCGGCGAGGACAGGATCACCGGCGATCTGCGCGAGAAGCGCGCCGCTCAGGTTGCCATCCAGCACGACCGGCCCGGCAAAGGGCGCATCCGCGCTGCCCAGGCGCCCGTCCGACAGGGGTGCCAGAATCGCGGCGCCGGCGGCTTCCAGCGACCGGGCATCGGCGATGGCGGCGATCAGGCCGTTTGCGCCCTCGATCGCCATGTAGCGATCCGTGGGCAAGTCGTCGCGGCGCAACGCATGGGATGTATCCACACCGGCCGCGGCGCAGGCCGCGACCAGTTCCACGCCTTCCGGGTCCGTGCCGATGCAACTGAGCACCACCGGGTTGCGCCCCAGACGGGCCAGTTCGCGCGCGATGTTGAAGGCGACACCGCCCGGCACGCGCGCGATCCGCCCGGGCCGGTCGTCACCGTGGCGCATGACAAGACCATGCCGTCCTATGATGTCCCACAGGACGGAACCGATGCACGGGATGGGATGATTGGGTGTCATGCTCCCTTCGTGGCGCGGCGCGCATCGATTGACAAGCGCGGATCCGCCGCCGGACGCCGGACGGGATCAGGGGTGGTCGCGCGCGGCCTCACCGCGCAAATGGTACCGGTCGGGTTCGGCAAACACGTCGATGGCGACGGATCCCGCGGCGATATGCACACTGTGGGGCACGCCGGAGGGAATGTCCCAGTGGTCGCCGGGGCGCATGGTTCTGGTCACGCCGTCGATGGTCATGGTGATCTCGCCGGTGATCAGCGTGCCCCATTGCGGCCCGTGGCTGTGTTCGGGCAGCACCACATCGCGGTGAAAGGTGAAGAACACCACGAGCCCCCGGTCCGACCGCAGGGCGCGCGCGCTGACAGCGTCCTCGGGGAACGGCAGGTCCAGCGGCGGCAGATCGTCGATGAAGGCGGCAAACATCGGGGCGTCTCCTGTGGTTTTTCCCAGGCAGCCTGTCCCCGCGCGCCCGCATGCGTCAAGCCTGTTGCGTCCGATGGGGCGGCATGGCGGGGACGGGGCTTGTCAAGGACCCGCCACTGGTCTAAGGCCAGCCACACTTCGCAGGCGGGGTCGGGTCCTTTGGGGGAGACATCCTCAAGGCTCCACCGGTTGGGCGTTCGCCCTCACCCCCGCCGAGGCGCAAACCGGAAAGGATATGGACATGACGCCCGATTTCAATCTGCGTCAGCTTCTGGAAGCTGGCGTTCACTTCGGTCACCAGA
>DAIPIS010000060.1:0-12458 GCA_036770665.1 Meridianimarinicoccus sp. | reverse complement strand
GGCCCGAGCAGTATATCGGGATCAACCTGCGCGGCGTCGGGGTGATCTTCTTCTTTGTCTTCACCGTGCTGATCGGCTGGGTGGCAAAGGGGCTGATCGGGCGGTCGCTGATCCGGTGGGGAGAGGGGCTTGTGGACCAGATGCCCGTGGTCCGGTCCATCTACAACGGGCTCAAGCAGATCGCGGAGACGGTGTTCGCCCAGCAGGACAGCAATTTCGAACGGGCTTGCCTGGTCGAGTATCCGCGCAAGGGGGTTTACGCCATCGGTCTCGTGTCCACCACCGCGAAGGGGGAGATCAACCGCGTCGCCGGTGGCAGATCGGGCGAGAAGATCCTGAGCGTCTTCGTGCCCACGACACCCAACCCGACTTCCGGCTTCCTGCTGTATTTTCCCGAAAGCGAGGTCACGCTTCTCGACATGACGATCGAGGACGCGGCCAAGCTGATCATCTCGGCCGGGCTTGTCTATCCGGAAGACAAGCAGCGCGATCCCGCCACGGTCACGCGCGTTCCCGAAAAGGCCGTGGGCGAAAGCTGGCGGTGAACCTGCCACCAAGATGCTGATCCCCCTGTCGGTGGGTTTTGCCACCGGGCTGTCGTTGATCCTCGCCATCGGGGCGCAGAACGCGTTCGTTCTGCGCCAGGGGCTTTTGCGGCGTCACGTTCTTCCGCTCGTTCTGTTCTGCGCGGTGTCCGACGCGGTGCTGATCGCGGCGGGCGTCGCCGGGTTCGGGGTGCTGGCGGAACGCTGGCCAAGGTTTCCGGACCTGATGGCGCTGGCGGGTGCCGCGTTCCTGATCGCGTACGGCGCAATGCGCCTGCGCGCGGCATGGCGCGGCGATGGCGCGCTCGACCCGGGCGGACAAGCCCCGACGCTGGCTGCGACGCTTGGCGCAGCGGCGGCCTTCACCTGGCTGAACCCGCATGTCTATCTCGACACCGTGGGTCTGATCGGGGCGGTCTCCACGCAGTTCCACGGGACCGGGCGGCTGGCCTTTGGCGCGGGTGCCGTGACCGCGTCCTTCGTGTTCTTCTTCGCACTCGGCTTCGGTGCGCGCTGGCTTTCGCCGCTGTTGCGCACGCGGCGCGCGTGGCGCGTCCTTGACGCCGGGATCGGGGGTGTGATGTGGCTGCTCGCCGGGAAACTGCTGGCCGGTCTCGCGTGACGGTCGCCGGTTACCGGGCCGCGCCCTCGATCGCCTGCCCGGCGCGCTGGATATCCTGACCCGCGCCCCGCACCGTGTTGCACCCGGCGACCACGCTCACCACCGTCAGAACCACCAGAATTTTCAGCATCTGCCCGTCTCCGTTCTTCCGCATGTTGCAATCAGCGCCACGCGGCGCGACGACCTGTCTAGGCGAACATCGCCGCCAGATCGACGGTCTCCCTTTCATTGATATCGGCGCGATGGACGGCAAGGAACTTCTCCGCAGCCGCCTCCCCTGCCGCGCGCAGCCGGCCGAGGATGTAGGGCGCGGCCACGATCTTGGTTGCCACGGACAGGTCGTTCATCAGGGGGTCGTCGGCGATCATGTGGATGCGCGGGTCGCGGAATTGCCCCGGATCGAGCCGCCCGTCCGCCAGCATGCGCTTGACGAAGGCAATCGCCCGCAATTCCCGCAGAAGCGACGAGTTGAAGCTGATCTCGTTGATGCGGTTCTGGATTTCCGTGGGCGTCCGGGGCGGGATTTCACGCTCCAGCGGATTGATGTTGATGACAAGGATATCCTCGGGCAGGTCATGCCGGAACAGCGGGAACAGGGCCGGGTTCCCGGTATAGCCACCGTCCCAGAACTCCTCGTCACGGCCCGTTTCCGTGTCATGGATCGTGACCGCCTGGAACAGCGTGGGCAGGCAGGCGGAGGCAAGGATCACGTCGGTCGTCACCTCGTCCTGCCGGAAGACGCGGATCTTGCCGTTGCGCACCCGCGTCGTGTTGACGAAGAACATCGGTCCCGGCTGCCCGCAGACCCGACCGAAGTCGAACTGGTCCACGATCCGGCGCAACGGGTGGCTGTAGAACGGGCCATAGGCATAGGGGCTGACGATGCGGCTGGCGGCGTCGGCGATGGCGAAGGGCAGCGAGTATTCGATGCTGCGCGACACGATGGCCGGATCGGGAAACATCGCGTTGAGCCACGCGGAGAAGCGCATGTCTTTGACCGCGCCGATCTGCCGCCACACCCAATCGAGATTGTCGATCGCCGCCTGCCGCCCGGCGGCACCCTCGGCGCTGGCGAGCCCGGCTTTCACCGCAGCGCCGTTGAGCGCTCCGGCGGATGTACCGCTGATCGCCGCGATCTCGATGTCGGGGTCGTGCAGGATCACCTGCAGCGCGCCCCAGGTGAACGCCCCGTGCGCGCCGCCGCCCTGGAGGGCAAGGTTTATCCGCTTGGCCGTGCCCACGATCTCACATCGCCGTCCAACCGCCGTCGACGCTGATCGTGGTGCCGGTGATCTGCGCTGCCGCGGGCGAGCACAGAAACACGACCGTACCGCCCATCTGTTCCACCGTGGCGAATTCCTTGGACGGCTGGCGTTCCAGCAAAACCTTTTCGATCACCTCGTCGCGGCTCATGCCGTATTTTTCCATCGTGTCGGGGATCTGCGCTTCGACCAGCGGGGTCAGCACATAGCCCGGGCAGACGGCATTGGCGGTGATCGGTTCGCGCGCGGTTTCCAGCGCGGTGACCTTGGTCAGCCCCACGATCCCGTGCTTGGCCGCGACATAGGCGGACTTGTAGGGCGACGCGGTCAGCCCGTGCGCGGACGCGATGTTCACCACACGGCCCCATCCTGCCTTGCGCATCATCGGCAGCGCCGCGGCGGTGGTGTGGAACGCGGAACTGAGGTTGATCGCGATGATCGCGTCCCACTTGTCTGCCGGGAATTGATCGATGCCCGCGACGTGCTGGATGCCGGCATTGTTCACAAGGATGTCGCAGGCGCCTGCCTGTTCCACAAGCGCGCGGCAATCGTCGCCTTTCGACATGTCCGCCGCGATGTAGCGCGCCGAGACGCCATGGTCCGCCGCGATGCGCGCGGCCAGCGCGTGATCCTCGTCCCGGTCGGAGAAGGAGTTGAGCACGACATCGGCCCCCGCCCGCGCGAGTTCCTCGGCGATACCCAGGCCGATGCCCGAATTCGACCCCGTGATGATTGCGGTCTTGCCTGCCAGCGACATGATCTTCCCCATGGTTGCTTCCTGGTGCTGCAGTTGCATTGCGCGCACATACTGCACAGGCCGCACGGCGACGATACCGAAAAATCGGCTCAGGCAACGGCCGATTGGACGCACCGGGAGGTCGCACTTGCTTGTCAAAAAAAACGCCCGCACAAGGCGGGCGTCAGTCATGAGGCAGGTTTCATACAGGCAAGAAACCTATCGAGCAGTGATTTCAATATAGGCAATCTCCGGACCCACTCCAACCCAAAAGTTTCAGCCGCACCAAAACTTTGCTAGCGTGACGGAAAACAGCGACCGAGCAGGATACCTTGACCATGCGGCACCCCATGCCCCGCTCCCCGAGACGCATCCTTGCGGCACTGGTCGTTCTGGTGTGCGCCGCCGCGCCCATCGCGGCCCAGACCGGCCCGACCACGCCACAGCATGGCATCGCTATGTATGGTGAGCCAGCCCTTCCACCGGATTTTGTGTCCCTGCCCTACGCGAACCCCGACGCCCCAAAGGGTGGGCGCATCGTGTTCGGCGACGTCGGCGGGTTCGATTCGCTCAACCCGCACATCCTGAAAGGCAATGCGCCATGGGGTGTGCAGATACACGTCTTCGAGAGCCTGATGGGCCGCAGCTGGGACGAACCGTTCACGCTGTACGGCCTTCTGGCCGAATCAGTCGCCACCGACTCGGACCGCACGTGGGTCGAATTCACGCTGCGGCCCGAGGCCCGGTTCTCCGACGGCAGCCCGGTGACGGTGGAGGACGTGATCTGGTCCTACGAAACGCTTGGCGCCAAGGGGCACCCGCGCTTTCACGCTGCATGGCAGAAAGTCGAGACGATCGAGGCTGTGGGCCCGCGCAGCATCCGGCTCACCTTCAACACGCCGGACCGGGAGTTGCCGCTGATCATGGGGCTGCGCCCGATCCTGCAGAAATCCCAGTGGGACGGGCGCGACTTCGCCGCCAGTTCGATGATCCCGCCCATCGCCACGGGACCCTATGTCGTGGCCGAGGCGGATCCGGGCCGGACGCTCGTGCTGCGGCGCAACCCGGATTACTGGGGGCGCGACCTGCCGATCAATCGCGGGCTGCACAATCTGGACGAGATCCGGTACGAATTCTTCGCCGATGCGGGCGTGCTGTTCGAGGCGTTCAAGTCGGGCGCGCTGACCAGCCTGCGCGAAACCGACGCCGCCCGCTGGAGCCAGGGCTACGACTTCGACGCCGTGACATCGGGCCGGATCGTGAAGTCCGAAATCCCCCATGACCGGCCAAGCGGCATTTCCGGGCTCGTGTTCAACACCCGCAAGCCGGTGTTCGCCGACTGGCGGGTGCGCGACGCGCTGCTGCACGCGTTCAACTACGAATTCATCGCCCAGACCCAGACCGGCGGACAGGACCCGCGCATTCCAAGCTACTTCGGCGGATCAATCCTGGCGATGCAGCCCGGACCTGCGGAAGGCCGCGTGCGCGACCTGCTCGAACCCTTCGCCGCCGATCTTCTGCCCGGCGCGCTGGACGGATACGCGCTGCCGGTCGGCGACGGCACCGCGCGCAACCGCAGCGGGCTGCGCACCGCAATGGCGCGGCTGGCCGAGGCGGGCTGGACCCCGGAGGGCGGCGTGATGACCGACGCGGCGGGCGCGCCGATGACCTTCGACATCCTCGTGCGGCAGGGATCTTCCCAGGAACAGGCCATCGTGAACATCTTCCTCGAGGCGCTCGACCGGCTCGGCATCCGGGCCACCACCACCACGATCGACAGCGCGCAATACGTCGAACGCACCAACAACTACGACTTCGACATGACCTTCTACCAGCGCGCCCTGTCGCTGAGCCCGGGCAACGAGCAGACGCTCTATTGGGGGTCCGCGGGCGTCACCGAACCCGGCAGCCGCAACTGGATGGGCATGGACAGCCCGGCGGCAGAAGCGATGATCGACCGACTGCTGAACGCCACCACGACCGAAGACTTCATCGCCGCCGCCCGCGCGCTCGACCGGGTGCTGACCACGGGACGCTACGTGATCCCGTTGTGGTATGCGGACGTGTCGCGCATCGCCCATGTGCGCGAACTGCGCTATCCCGACCGGCTGCCCATGTACGGCGATTGGCAGGGGTTTCAGCCCGACGTGTGGTGGTGGCAGGAATGACCGGCCGTTTCGGCACCCGGTCCTTGCCGCGCGGTGCGGGCCGGATTGCCGGGCGGTCGGTTCTTGAAGGCGGCGCGCGCGTGGCGGCGGTCCCCGCCCGGACCGGTCACGCCTGCAGGGCAGCGACGGGCATGACACCGGCGGGCTGCCGGACGACACGCGGTCCCGGCGCGCGGGTGGCGGCCGACCCGCGATGACGGCGATCCACGACGCGGGCCCGCCGCCGCCCTGTCCAGCCCCCTTCGATGCGGTGGCGCATGTGCTGCGCCATGCCGACGGGCATCCCGACAAGGTGGCCCTGTCGATCCTGCACGCCACCGGGCGCACCGACCTGCGCTATGGCGATCTCGCCGCACGGGTATATCGCATCGCCGGGGCACTGCGGGCGCGTGCGCTGCCTGCGGGGGCGGTGATCCTGCTGCGGCTGGGCAACGGGGTGGATTTCCCGCTCGTGTTCCTTGGTGCCATCGCGGCGGGGCTGGTGCCCGCCGTGACCTCGGCGCAACTGACGGTGCCCGAGATCACGGCCCTTGCCGCGCAGGTCGCGCCCGTGCTGGTGGTGGCAGAACCGGGCCTGACGCTGCCGATGCCCTGCCCCTGCCCGGTTGTCCGCCCGGACGATCTGACGGGCGCAACCCCGACGCGGCCTATGCCCGGTGACCCCGACCGGCCGGGCTACATCGTGTTCACCTCGGGCACGTCGGGGCAGCCGCGCGCGGTGCTGCATGCGCACCGTGCGGTCTGGGCGCGGGGGATGATGGGGCCGGGCTGGACCGGGATCGGACCGGGCGACCGGGTGCTGCACGCGGGCGCGTTCAACTGGACCTACACGCTGGGGGTCGGGCTGCTGGATCCGTGGGTCGCGGGGGCGACGGCGCTGATCCCCGCGCCCGGCACGCCAGCGACCGACCTGCCCGGCCTGCTGGCGCGCGAACATGCAACGATCTTCGCCGCGGCACCGGGCGTCTTTCGCCAGATGCTGCGCGCCGAAATGCCGCCGCTGCCCGCCCTGCGCCACGGGCTGTCGGCGGGCGAAAAGATGGCTCCCGCCCTGCACGGTGCCTTTCGGCAGGCCACCGGGCTACCGGTGTTCGAGGCTTTCGGGATGTCGGAATGTTCCACCTTCGTGTCCGGCAGCCCCGACCGGCCCGTGCCCGAAGACGCGCTCGGGCATGCGCAACCGGGGCGGCGGGTTGCGATCCTCGGGCCGGATCACGCGCCCGTCGCCCATGGCATGCCCGGCACGATCGCGGTGGATGCGCGCGATCCGGGCCTGATGCTGGGCTATGTGGGGGCTGCTGCCGACACCGCCGCGCGGTTTTCGCCCGACGGGGCGTGGTTCCTGACCGGCGACACGGCGACCATGGATGCGGATGGCGTGATCCGCTACCTCGGGCGCACCGACGACATGATGAACGCTGGCGGATTTCGTGTCGCTCCGCAGGAGGTCGAAGCCGCGATGACCGCCCATCCCGGCGTGCACGAAGCCGCCGCATTCGAGGCGCGCTTGTCTCAGGACACGTCTGTCATCGCGCTTGCCTACGTGCCGCGCGGCACGCCCCCGTCCGATGCCGATCTCGCGGCGTTTGCAGCCGACAGGCTGGCCCGCTACAAGGCGCCCAGACTGTTCCTGCCCTGCCCGGATCTTCCCCGTGGCGGCAACGGCAAGATCCTGCGTCGGCAGTTGCGCCAAGATTTCGAGGCCCGTGATGGTCAAGCTTGACATCTTTTCCGACCCGATCTGCCCGTGGTGCCTGATCGGCAAGACATGGCTGGACGCAGCACTTGCGCAGCGGCCCGACCATCCCTTCGCCATCGTCTGGCACCCGTTCATGCTGAACCCGGACATGCCGCGAGAGGGCATAGACAGGCGCACCTACCTGGAGGCCAAGTTCGGCGGGCAGGACGAGGCCGTGCGGATCTACGGCCACATCGACCGTGTCGCGCGCGACGCGGGACTTGACCTGAACCTTGGCGGGATAAGCCGTACGCCGAACACCCGCGACGCGCACCGGCTGATCCTGTGGGCCGAAATCGAAGGCGCGCAGCAAGCCGTGGTCGATGCGCTGTTCCGGGCGTATTTCTTCGACGGGCGCGATATCGGCGACCGCGAGGTGCTCGGGGACATCGCGGACGGGGCGGGGCTGGATGCCGCCGTGGTCAGCCGCCTGCTCGCCAGCGACAGCGACCTGCGCGAAATCGTGGACCGGGACGCCGCCGCGCGCGCGATGGGGCTGACCAGCGTGCCCAGTTTCATCGTGGCGGGCCAGCACGCCGTGCCCGGCGCGCAGCCCACGGCACTCTGGTTGCAGGTGATCGACGAGTTGACCGGGGCCGACGCGCGGGCCTGACCTGCGCGCCTGACAAGCTGGCCTGACCCGCTGGCCGTTGCCGACCGCCCGACCCGGATTCCCGACCCCGTCCGGAGGTCGCCCGCTCTGTCCGGTCCCGCACTGAAACAAGGACAGCCCCGCACCATGACCCGACCGACCGACGCTGCCGACGCCCCGGATGCACCCGACCGGGCGCGTGCCACGCGCCCGCCGCTGGCCCCGCTGTCGCGGCCGGAATTCGTGGCGCTGATGGCGATGCTGATGGCGGTCGTGGCGTTTTCCATCGACGCGATGCTGCCCGCGCTGCCGCGGATCGCCGCCGACCTGACCCCCGACGCGCCCAATCGCGCGCCGCTGATCATTTCCGCCTTCGTGCTGGGACTGGGCGTCGGCACCGTCTTCGCCGGGCCGCTGTCGGACGCCTTCGGGCGCAAGTCGGTGATCCTTGGCGGTGTCGCGGTCTATGCGCTGGGGGCCGTGCTGGCGTGGCAGGCGCAGTCGCTGGAATGGCTGCTCGCGGCGCGTGTGCTGCAGGGGCTGGGGGCTGCGGCGCCGCGCGTGGTGGCGCTCGCGATCATTCGCGATCTGTATGCCGGGCGGGCGATGGCGCAGATGGTGTCCTTCGTCATCATCGTCTTCACGCTGGTGCCCGCCATCGCCCCCACTTTCGGCGCGGGTATCATCGCGCTCAGCGGCGGTTGGCGGGGCATCTTCCCGGCCTTCATCGTCTTTGGCGCCATCGCCGCGGTCTGGCTCCTGCTGCGCCAGCCCGAAACCCTGCGGCCCGAACATCGCCGCCCCGCCCGGTTCCGCCCGCTGGTCGCAGCCACCGCCGAGGTCATGCGCCACCCGGTGGTGCGCGGCGCGATCACCGTGCAGGTCCTGGCCTTCGGGATGCTGTTCGCCTGCCTGTCCTCGGTCCAGATGGTGTTCGACACCACCTTCGGGCGGGCCGACACGTTCCACCTGTGGTTCGGGCTGATCGCCGTGGTCGGCGCGGGCGGCGGGTTCCTGAACGCCTGGCTGGTGATGCGCATGGGCATGCGGCAGGTGATCCGCGGCACGCTGGTCGCGCAGATCGCGGCATCGGCGGTGTTCCTTGCGGGCACCGCGGGCGGGCTTTGGTCAGGGGAGGCGTATTTCGTGGTCTTCCTGGTCTGGACGGCGGGCGTGTTCGCCACGGCGGGCCTGACACTGGGCAACATCAACGCGCTGGCCCTGGAACCCATGGGGCACATGGCAGGCACCGCAGCCTCGGTGGTCAGTGCGATCGGCACGATCGGGGCGGCGATCCTCGCGGCACCCGTCGCTCTGGTCTTTGACGGCACGCCGGTCCCGATGGTGGCGGTGATCCTCGCCTATGCTGTTCTGGCGCTCTGGAAGATGGTCCGCCTGCCGAAGGACCGACCCGGCGCGTTCTGACCGTTCAGGCCGCGGTCATCATCCCGTCCGCCCGAAGCCCCGCGAGCGTTTCATCCAGTGCCACGCGCGCCCGCGCGACAAGGGTGTCGATCTCGTCCTCGGAGATCACCAGCGGCGGCGCGATGATCATCCGGTCGCCCACATGGCGCATCACGAGGTTGTTGGCGAAACACCGTTCCCGCGCGCGCAGCCCGACGCTGCCGACGGGTGCCGCGAACGCCGCCCGGGCGGCCTTGTCCGGCGTCAGTTGCAAGGCACCCATCAGCCCGCGCGTTTCCGCCGCCCCCACCAGCGGATGATCGGCAAGCCCTGCCCAGGCCCGTGCCAGATACGGCGCGGTGCGGTCTGCCACCCGCTGCGGCAGTCCTTCCTCGTCGAGGATCGCCAGGTTTTCCAGCGCCACCGCCGCCGCCACCGGATGCCCGGAATAGGTGTAGCCGTGGTTGAATTCGATCGCCCCCAGCACCCCCGCGACCCGGTCCGACAGGATCGACCCGCCGATGGGCTGATAGCCTGACGACAGGCCCTTGGCGATGGTGATGATGTCGGGCCGGATGCCGTAGGTGGTGCTGCCGAACCACGCACCAAGGCGGCCAAAGCCTGTGATGACCTCGTCCGCGATCAGCAGGATCTCGTGGGCGTCGCAGATGCGCTGCACCTCGGGCCAGTAGCTGTCGGGCGGGATGATTACGCCGCCGGCACCCTGCACGGGTTCCGCGATGAAGGCCGCGACACGATCCTCGCCCAGGCGCGCGATGGTGTCTTCCAGTTCCCGCGCGCGGGCGATGCCGAAATCATGGGGCGTCATGTCGCCCCCTTCGGCCCACCAGTGCGGCTGGTTGATGTGCACGACGCCGGGGATCGGCAGGCCGCCCTGCGCGTGCATCCCCGCCATGCCGCCCAGACTGCCTCCGCCCATGGTGGAGCCGTGATACGCATTGCGCCGCGCGATGATGATCTGCTTGTCGGGCTTGCCCTGTGCGGCCCAGAACACCCGTGCCGCGCGGATGTTGGTGTCGTTCGCTTCGGACCCCGATCCGGCGAAGAAGACATGGTTCAGATCGCCCGGCGCGAGTTCCGCCAGCCGCGCCGCAAGTGCGATGGCGGGCACATGGGTCGTCTGGAAGAACGTGTTGTAGAACGCCAGTTCCGTCATCTGCGCCGCTGCCGTATCGGCCAGTCGCGTCCGCCCATAGCCCGCGTTCACGCACCACAGCCCCGCCATGCCGTCGAGTATCCGGTGCCCTTCGCTGTCGGTCAGCCAGCAGCCTTCGCCGCGCAGGATGACACGCGCGCCCTTGGCTGCAAGTTCGCCCGCATGGGTGAACGGGTGCATGTGGTGGGCTGCATCCAGCGCCTGCAGCGCGGCGGTGGGCAGGTGGTTGGTAATGCGCGTCATGGATGCCTCGCGAGGATTGCACTTTGGTCTAGCCCTGCCCCCGCCGCGCGGCAAGGCCGATGCAGCATCATGGACCGCGCGCGCCGCCTGCGCTATGGCTGGGAAATCCATCCGAGAGGCCCCGAATGAACTGCGTCTTCGTGCAAATCCGCTGCAAGCCCGGCACGGCCTATCGCGTCGCCGACGCCATCACCCTGCGCGAAATCCATTCCGAACTGTATTCCACCAGCGGCGAATATGACCTCCTGATGAAGCTTTACATCCCGGCGGGCGACGATGTGGGCAAGTTCATCAACGATCACCTGCTGGATATTCCGGGCATTGAACGCACCTACACGACGCTGACCTTCAAGGCGTTCTGACGGGGCTTTGACAACTGTCCCCTGCACGGGTCTAAACGGACCCGCGCGGCAGGGTTGACCGCCACAGGGGAGGAACGACATGCACACGAAAACGGCACGGACCGTGGTCATCGACGCATTCGGCGGGTCCGAGCAGTTGCGGTTGGAGGAGCGGCCCGTGGGCGATCCCGGCCCCGGGCAGATCCGCATCCGGCACGACGCCTGCGGGTTGAACTTCATCGACATCTACCAGCGCACCGGGCTTTACCCGCTGTCGCTGCCCACCGCGCTGGGAATGGAAGCCGCAGGCGTGATCGAGGCCGTGGGCGACGGTGTCACCCATCTGAAACCCGGTGACAGGGCTGCCTATGCCGCGCAGCCGCCGGGGGCCTATTGCACCGCCCGCGTGATGCCTGCCGCACAGGTCTGCCCCCTGCCCGACGCCATCAGCGCCGAGGAAGGGGCGGCGATGATGCTCAAGGGCCTCACGGTGCAGTATCTCTTCCACCGCACGGTGCCGCTGACGCGCGGGGACACGGTGCTGTTCCACGCGGCGGCGGGCGGCGTCGGGCTGATCGCCTGCCAGTGGGCGCGCGACGAAGGGATTACCCTGATCGCCACCGCGGGCAGCGACGACAAGTGCCAGTTGGCGCTGGATCACGGGGCCACCCACGCGATCAACTACCGGACGCAGGATTTCGCCGCCCGCGTGCGCGACCTGACGGACGGGCGCGGGGTCGACGTGGTGATGGACAGCGTGGGGAAGGATACGTTCGACGGGTCGTTGAACAGCCTGCGCCCGCTGGGGATGATGATTTCCTTCGGCAACGCGTCGGGCAAGGTGCCGCCGGTGGATCTGGGGATGCTCGCGGCGAAGGGATCGCTGCAACTGACCCGCCCGACGCTGTTCACCCATATCGCCGATCCTGCCACCTGCCAGCGGATGGCAACGCACCTGTTCGACAAGGTCACGCGCGGCGTGGTGAAGATCCGGGTCGACCAGCGTTTCCCGCTGGCCGAGGTTGCCGCGGCCCATGACGCGCTCGAAGCGCGCCAGACCACGGGTGCGACGGTGCTGATCCCCTGACACGCGGCGCGAAGGTGGCTTACCCCGCCTTCGCGGCTTCCTCCCGTTCGGCGAGCGCCATCCATTCCTCTTCGGCATCCGACAGCGCGGTATGACGTTCCACGAGCGCATCGCTGGCCTTCTGGAACTTCACCGGCGCGTCGGTGAACATGTCGGGATCGGCGGCAAGGAAGTCTTCCAGCTTGGCGATTTCCGCTTCCAGCCGGGCGATGATGCCCGGCAATTCGCCCAGCCGATGCCGTTCGGTGAAGGTCAGACCGCCCTTTGCCTGCGTTCCCGCCGCCTGTCTGGCCACGGGCTTGCCCTGTGGCTTGTCCGCAGTTTCCGGCACGCCGAACAGCCCTTCTCCGCCGCGCTGCGCCCGGTAATCGGACCAGCCGCCGGGATAGACGACAGCCTTGCCGTCACCTTCCATCGCCACGGTCGCAGTCGCCACCCGGTCAAGGAAATCTCGGTCGTGGCTGACCAGAAGCACAGTGCCGTCGTAATCGCCCAGCACGTCCTGCAACAGGTCGAGCGTTTCGATGTCCAGATCGTTGGTCG
>DAIPIS010000254.1:0-2837 GCA_036770665.1 Meridianimarinicoccus sp. | reverse complement strand
GCCTCGGCGGCCTCGTCACGGGTGGGATCACGGTCAAGCACGGGCGAATGGACGTTCATCTCGGGGCTCTCCTTGCACAAGTCGCCCTTAGATGGCGCGCACTTGCGCCTTGTCCAGTCGCACGGATGCACGCTTGTCCCACAGCCGCCGCACGCTTGGCCGGGGCCGCTTGGCCTGCGCTCAGACCGCGCCCGCCTGCTCCAGCGCGGCGCGCAGATCGTCCAGCAGATCGTCCGGATCCTCCAGCCCGACCGAAACGCGGATCAGGCCCGGCGTGATCCCAAGCTGCGCCTTGCGGTCGTCGGGCAACCGCTGGTGCGTGGTCGTGGCGGGATGGGTGACGATGCTTTTCGCGTCGCCAAGGTTGTTGGAGATCGTGAAGATCTCCAGCGCGTTGAGAACCCGGAACGCCGCATCGCGCCCGCCCGCGACGTCGATCGCCAGCACCGTGCCGCCGCCCCGCATCTGCCGCGCGTTCAGCGCGTGCTGCGGATGGTCCGCAAGACCGGGATAGATCACGCGGGCCAGCGCCGGATGCCCCTGCACCCCTTCCGCCAGCGCCTGCGCCGTCGCGGTCTGCGCCCGCACCCGGAGGTCCATCGTCTCCAGCCCCTTCAGCAGCACCCAGGCCGTGAACGGGCTCATCGACCCGCCGGTGTGCTTCATGTACGGCTCCACCACCTTGCGGATGTAGTCGCGGGTGCCGAGGATCACGCCGCCCAGCACGCGCCCCTGCCCGTCCATGTGCTTGGTCGCCGAATAGATCAGCGCGTCCGCCCCCAGCGACAGCGAGCGTTGCAGGATCGGCGTCGCGAACACGTTGTCCACCAGCACCATCGCCCCCTGCGCATGGGCGATGTCGGCCACGGCAGCGATGTCGATCACCTCCAGCGTGGGGTTCGATATCGCCTCAAGAAACACCGCCTTCGTGCCCGGCCGCACCGCCGCGCGCCACTGGTCCAGATCGGTGCCGTCCACGAAGCTGACCTCCACGCCGTAGCGCGTCAGCACGTCTTCCAGCACGTAAAGGCACGATCCGAACAGCGCGCGCGCCGACACCACGTGGTCGCCCGCCCGCAACAGCGCCATCAGCGCCCCGCTGACCGCCGCCATGCCGGACGCGGTGGCGAACCCGTCCTCGGCCCCTTCGAGCCCCGCGATCCGGTCCTCGAACATCCGCACGGTGGGGTTGCCGTAGCGGGCATAGATGAACTCGTCCGGCCCGCAGGCGATGAACCGCGCTTCCGCCGCCTCGGCCGTGTCATAGACGAAGCCCTGGGTCAGGAACATCGCCTCGGACAGCTCGCCATACTGGCTGCGCCGGATGCCGCCATGCACGAGCTGTGTGCGGTCCGCCCGCACGCGGGCAGCGCCGGGCGCATGGACGGGCGTGGAACGATCGTCGGGCATCTGGCTTTTCCTCCAACGGATGACGGCGGACAGACCGGGCGCTAGAGCATGTCGCGCAAAAGTGGGAACCGGTCTTGCGCTTCTCGGACATGCGACATCAAAAGGTTAGAGCGTATCGCGGGAATGCAAACGGGCGCGACAGGCTCTAGACCAGCCCCGCCGTTCCGTCAAGCGACCCGCACGCCACGCCACGCCGGCCCGACCCCGCGTCGCCGATCCATGCCGCCCCGGCCTTGCGCCGGGGCCTCCCGGTCCGCGAGGCCACGTTGGCCCCGTCGTCGCACCGGCATCCCCAGCGCGCAGCCCGCAGCGTCGCGTCCGGGCGGGATCAGAACGGGATCTCGTCGTCGTCGATGGAACTGGACGGCGCGGACCCGCGGCCGCTGCCGCTGCCCATGCCGCCCCCCGTACTGCCGCCCATGCCGCCTCGGTCATCATACCCGCCCCGGTCGTCATAGCCACCCGACTGGTCCGCGACGAAGCCGCCCCCGCCGCCTTCGCCGCGCCCGTCCAGCATGGTCAATTCGCCCTTGTAGGGGCGCAGCACCACCTCCGTCGAATAGCGGTCCGCGCCGGACTGGTCCTGCCACTTGCGCGTTTCCAGCTGGCCCTCGATGTAGACCTTCGATCCCTTGCGCAGGTACTGCTCGGCCACCCGCGCGAGCGGTTCCGAAAAGATCGCGACCGCGTGCCATTCGGTCTTCTCGCGGTTTTCGCCGCTCGCCTTGTCGCGCCAGCGTTCCGACGTGGCGATACGCAGGTTCACCACCTTGCCGCCGTTCTGAAAGGTGCGCACTTCCGGGTCGCGGCCCAGATTGCCGACCAGAATGACCTTGTTGACCGATCCCGCCATCGCCGTTCCTTTCCGATTCCGCGCATGTCAGCGCCCGTTTAACCACACCGCCCCGTCCGGCAAAAGGGCGGCTCATCCGCGACGCTTCCACACTGGCCCCGGATCGGCTAAGGACAGGTGAATGAAACCCGTGTGACAGGTCGGGCATGACGCGAATTTTCCTTGCCGCAATCCTTGCCGCAGTCCTTGCGCTGCCGGCAGACCAGTCCGCAGCGGACACGGCATCGGTGTCCAGCAAGGCCCGCTCCGCGATCTTCTCGAAACAGGTGGACGTGCTCGACCGGCGCGCGTCGACCCAGTACGAATACTCCTCGCGCCTCGTGCCGCAGACCGATTTCGGCGGTCTGGCGCTGCCGCGGGCAGGCACGGCGCAATATCGCGGCATCTGGCTGCCGGTGGCCGAAGAAATGGCCCGCAAGCACCGGATCCCGCAGGCCCTGTTCGTGCGGCTGGTGCAGGCGGAAAGCAACTGGAACCCGCTCGCGATTTCCCACAAGGGTGCGATCGGGCTGGCGCAGCTGATGCCGGGCACCGCGCGCCTTCTGGGCGTGGACCCGTACGATCCGCGCGCCAA
>DAIPIS010000059.1:0-12610 GCA_036770665.1 Meridianimarinicoccus sp. | reverse complement strand
GTGGATTTCGACACGCTGACCCGCACGCCCAAGGCGTCTTGGCATGCCCTGCGCGACATGCTTACAGGGGCGCGATAGCGCTCACCGACAGGACGGCACCCGATGACCACGCTCGTCGCCGATATCGGCGGAACCAACACGCGGCTGGCGCTCTGCGACACGCCCGACGCGCCGCAGCACATCGCCCGGTTCCGCAACGCCGAATTTCCCGCACTGGACGCGGTGCTGCGGCACTACCTGCGCGACCTCGGGCACCCGCCGGTCAGGGCCGCCTGCGTGGCGGTCGCGGGGCCGGTCCGGCATGGCGTGGGCCGCATGACCAATCTTGACTGGGCGATGGACGCGGGGCTCCTGTGCGCCGCGACCGGTGCCGGTCGCGGCCATGTCATCAACGATCTGGAGGCGCAGGGCCACGCGCTGGACGATGTGCCGACGCGGCTTCTGATGGGGCCTGCCCCGGACCGGGCGGCGGGGCCGCGGCTGGTCGTGGGCTTGGGCACCGGTTTCAACGCGGCCCCCGTGCACGCCGCCGCGCGCGGCGCACCCGTGCACGTGGTCCCGTCCGAATGCGGCCATATCAGCCTGCCGGTGCGGGACGATGCGTCGCTGGCGCTGGCGCGCGCGCTGCAGGCGAGCCACGGTTTCGCGTCCGTGGAAGAGGCGCTGTCCGGTCGCGGTCTTCTGGCGGTCAACGCCCATGTGGCCCATGTCGCGGGGGATGCCGCGCACGCAACGACCGAGTCGCTGCTGGCAGCCCTTCAGGGCACGCCATCCGCGACCGACCGTGCCACCGCCGATCTCTTCTGCGCGACGCTGGGCCGGGTGCTCGGCGATCTGGCGCTCGTGCATCTGCCGTGGGGCGGGATCTACCTCATCGGCGGGCTGGCGCGCGCCACGGCCCCGTTCTTCGACCGACACGGCCTTGCGGACGCCTTCCACGACAAGGGCCGGTTCGGTCCGTTCCTGCGCGATTTCGCGCTCCTCCTTGTGGAAGACGATTACGCCGCACTCACCGGTTGCGCCCGCTACGCCCTGCGCCACGGCTGACCGGAAAGGCGCATCCGGAGTCCTACGGGAGTCATATGGAATTCCTACAGGATTCATATAACCTGCGACTGGTTCTCAATCCGGGCTGTCCGGCGGCGAAAACAGATCGGCTGCGGCCTCGGTTTCGCCGGTTTCTTGCGCGTCGCCGTCCACAGGGGGCGGTCTGTTGTCCAGAAGCCCCGCCGCGCGCAATTCCTTGAGCCCCGGCAAATCCCGCGCCGACTCCAGCCCGAAATGGTCCAGGAACGCCTCCGTCACCACGAAGGTCACGGGCCGCCCGGGCGTCATCCGCCGCCGCCCCAGCCGCACCCACTCCATCTCCAGAAGCTGGTCGATGGTGCCCCGGTTCACGCCAACCCCTCGGATTTCCTCGATTTCCGCGCGGGTGACGGGCTGGTGATAGGCGATGATCGCGAGCGTCTCGATTGCGGCGCGGCTCAGCTTGCGGGTCTCCACCACCTCGCGGCGCATCAGGAACGACAGATCCGGGGCCGTGCGGAACGCCCAGGCCTCGCCCAGTTTCACCAGCCGCACCCCCCGCCCGTCGTATCTTTTCTGTAATTCTTCCAATGCCTTGGCCGGGTCGCACCCGTGCGGCAAACGCCCCGCCAGGTCCCGCAGCGTCACCGGTTCCGCCGACGCGAACAGCACGGCTTCGACCATGCGTTCCTGTTCGCCCATGGGCGGCGCGTCGAACAGGCCATCCCACTCCATGTTTTCAGGGGGTTCCGGGGTGTCGTTCATGTCGCATCCGGTCGCTTGCGCAGGGATATCGGGGCAAAGGCTTCGGTCTGGCGCAGTTCCAACTGCCCGGCCTTGGCCAGTTCCAGCGCCGCCGCAAAGGTCGCCGCCATCGCCGACCGCCGCCGCGCCGGATCGCCGGTCCAGCCATCGGGCAGATAGCTCGCCAGATCCGTCCAGTCTCCCGCATACCCGATCAGCGGGCGCAGCCGGGCCAGCGCCTCCTCCATCGTCAGAATGGCTTCCCGATCAAGCACATAGGGCCGGAAATCGTCCTTGGTCCGTAGCCGCGCATAGGCCTGCATCAGGTCCAGCAGCGACGCCGTGAAACGGGCGCGTCGCACCCGACCCACGGTTTCCGGCTGCCCGCGCGCGAACACGTCGCGCCCCAGCCGGTCGCGCGCCATCAGTCGCGCCGCCGCGTCCCGCATCGCTTCCAGACGTTCGAGCTGGAACGCCAGATGCGCCGCCAGGTCCTCGCCGCTCGGACCATCGTCGGCCGGGTCCGGCGGCAGCAGCAGACGCGACTTCAAATAGGCCAGCCACGCCGCCATCACGAGGTAATCTGCCGCTAGTTCGATCCGCAACACCTTGGCCTGCATGACGAATGCCAGATACTGCTCGGCCAGCGCCAGCACCGAAATGCGCCGCAGATCGACCTTCTGGGTGCGCGACAGGGACAACAGCAGGTCAAGCGGCCCCTCGAACCCGTCCACATCGACGATCAGCGCCTCGGCCGCGCGGCGCGCGTCGATGCCGGTCACGTTGCTTGTGTCCAGCGCATCAGACATCGCACCGCCAGCCTGTCAGGTCCGCCAGTTCCGCGGCACAGGCCGCCAGATCAGCCACGTCCGGTGCCCCGCGACAGGCCAGCGCCCGCGCCGCGCGCGCGGCCCCCGCGGCGTCGATCCGCCCGGCCCCCTGCACGACCGCCGCCGCTTCGGTGGGATCGCCGTTGCAATGCAACACGATATCGCAGCCCGCCGCCCGCGCCGCTGCAGCGCGCCCGGTCATGCTGCCGCGCAGCGCCCCCATCGACAGATCGTCGGTCATCACCAGCCCGTCGAACCCGATCCAGCCGCGGATCTCGGCCATGGCCGCCGGCGACAACGTGGCCGGCGCGTCGGGGTCCAGCGCCGGAAACACGATATGCGCGGTCATGCCAAGCGGGAGGTCCGACAGCGCCCGGAACGCCGCGAAGTCGCGCGCGCGCAGATCCGCCAGCGGCACATGGACCACCGGCAGGTCGCTGTGGCTGTCCGCCTGCGCTCGCCCGTGGCCCGGCATGTGCTTGACCACCGGCAGAACACCCCCCGCCATCAGGCCATCCGCGGTGGCGCGCGCGCAGGCCACCACATCGAACAGGTCCGACCCGTAGCAGCGGTTGCGCAGGAACGGGTGGGTTGCCGCGTCGGCGATGTCCGCAAGCGGCGCGCAGTTGCCGTCGATCCCCACGCGGCGCAGGTCGTCCGCGATCAGGCGCGCGCGCAGGTACATCGCGCGCGCGCGCCCTGTCGCGGCCATGTCCAGCGCCGGTGGCCAGTCCCGCCAGTGCGGCGGACGCAGGCGGGCCACGCGGCCGCCTTCCTGGTCCATGAACACCGGCGCGTCACGCCCCACCGCATCGCGCAGCGCCGCGGTCAGCGCCAGAAGCTGCGCGGGCGTATCGACATTTCGGGCGAACAGGATGAACCCCCACGGATCGGCGTCGCGGAAGAAATCCCGTTCCCGCGCCAGAAGGTCCGGACCTGCGCATCCAAGGATCGTGGCGCCGGTAGTGCGCGGGTGCAGTTGCATCGCGGGATTTGTCATGTGGCGGGCCCCTCCCTTGTGACGATCCTAGGCAGGGCAGGGGACGGTGAAAACCGCAAACCGGTCAGCGCTTCACCGTCGGCACACAGGCATCTCCGTTGGCCTCCAGTACTGCGCAGAAGGCGCGCGCAGCACCGAGGTCCGCAAAGCCCTGCGCCTGCAGCCGGACGTACGGCTCGTCGTCGGCTGATCCTTCCTCGATTACCGGCGTCCGCGCCAGAAGATACGCGCCGAACCGTGCGTCCAGATCGGCCCACGCGGCAAAGGCCGCGTCCCGGGACGGAAATCGGCCCAGTTGCGCCACGCCCGTACCGGGTGCGATCCGCGACGGATCGGTCGGCACCAGCGCGGCAAGCACCGGCAGGCCGGCATCGGGCACGGCGCGGGTGACCACGTCCGGATCGGGGCGCTGCATCGGGCGCGGGGCGACAATGGCGGGTTGTGCCTCGGGATCGGGCGCACGCAAGTCATCCGCGATCGGCTGTTCCCCAAGAACCTCGCTGAGCGCGCCGTCGATCGCATTGCGCAGGATGTCGGCGGGGTCGGTTGGCGGGGCTTCGGCGGCTTGCGGTTCGATGTCCTCGGGTGCGGGCCCGACGGGTTCGGGGGCCAGAACGATCCGGTCCCCCACGGGGGCAGCCGGGATTTCGGCCGGCACGGTGTTCAGCGCAAGACCCTGGTGCGCGGCCTCGAACCCGCCGGGCACCTCGGGGGCCACGCGGGCCGGACCTTCCAGCGCCCGGACGACCGGCACGGTCCGGGCGTCGATGGTTGCAAGATCGTAGACCCATGCGCCGAGACCCGCCACGAGTGCCAGTGACG
The DNA here is from genome assembly GCA_036770665.1 of Meridianimarinicoccus sp. Lineage (GTDB taxonomy): Bacteria > Pseudomonadota > Alphaproteobacteria > Rhodobacterales > Rhodobacteraceae > Meridianimarinicoccus. Next base: position 8,188 of record DAIPIS010000059.1, on the reverse strand, counting down.
ACAGCGCGCCCAACCAGCCCATCAGCCGCGGCACGGCAGCGGTTGCCGGACCCGCAGCCTCCGGGTCTGTCCCGAATGCATCCGGATAAGCCATGTTCGCCCCAATTCACCGCCGACACGGCCCGAAGGGCGCACCGGTCTGCCTGCTCGACCCCGGCGATGCGTCGTGACTTAGCGCATTTCTTCCAAGGGTTTGACGCCAAGAATACCAAGTCCTGCCGAAATGACAACGGCCACGGCACGCGGCAGCGCGATTTTCGCGGGCCCCACGGCATCGTCATCGGACAGGAAGCGCAGATCGCTGTCGGCGCTGCCGCGGTTCCAGAGCGTGTGGAACGCGCTGGCCAGTTCGTAGAGGTAGAACGCGATCCTGTGCGGCTCGCCGGTCTGCGCCGCGATTTCCACCAGCCGGGGCCATTCCGCAAGCTTGCGCACCACGTCCAGTTCCGCCGGATGGGTCAGCCCGGACAGGTCCAGCGCCGCCAGCGTGGCGTCATCCACGACCGTTCCGGCAACTTCGGCCTTGCGCAACACCGAACAGACCCGCGCGTGCGCGTATTGCACGTAAAAGACCGGGTTGTCCTTGGACTGTTCCAGCACCTTGTCGAAATCGAAATCCAGCGGCGCGTCGTTCTTGCGCGTCAGCATCACGAACCGCGTCACGTCCGCGCCCACCTGGTCCACCACGTCGCGCAGGGTCACGAAGGTGCCCGCACGCTTCGACATCTTCACGGGCTCGCCGCCGCGGGTCAGCTTCACGAGCTGGATCAGCTTCACCTCCAGCGGCACGCGCCCATCCGACAGTGCCGACACCGCGGCCTTCATGCGCTTCACGTATCCGCCGTGATCGGCCCCGAACACATCAACAAGCATGTCGAAGCCACGGGAAACCTTGTCATAATGGTACGCGATGTCGGGGGCGAAATAGGTCCAGCCGCCGTCCGATTTCTGCACCGGGCGATCCACGTCATCGCCATGCGCGGTGGACCGGAACAGGGTCTGTTCGCGCGGTTCCCAGTCCTCCAGCGTCTTGCCCTTGGGCGGTTCGAGCACACCGCGATAGATCAGCCCCCGCGCATCGAGCGCCTGCAGCGCGGCCTCGATCCGCCCGGTGCCATAGAGCGCCTTTTCCGAAAAGAAGCTGTCCATGCGCACGCCGAGCGCCGCAAGGTCTTCGCGGATCAGCGCCATCATCGCGTCGGTGGCGAAACTGCGCACGTCGTCCAGCCACACCGCCTCGGGCTGGCCGACATAGGCATCGCCGACCCTGTCCTTCAGGGCCTGCCCGACCGCGATCAGGTAGTCGCCCGGATAGGTGCCGTCCTCGAACGCGACCTGCTGGCCATATGCCTCGAGATACCGCAGGTACACCGACCGCGCGAGCACATCGACCTGCGCGCCGCCATCGTTGATGTAGTATTCGCGCGTCACGTCATGCCCGGCATAGGCCAGCAGATTGGCCAGCGCATCCCCGAACACCGCACCGCGGGTGTGGCCCACATGCATCGGTCCCGTTGGATTGGCGGAGACATATTCGACGTTGACGCGCCGTCCCTGCCCCATGCCGGACCGGCCATAGGCCATGCCCGCGGTCAGGATTCGCGCCACGACCCCGTGCCAGACCCGGTCTGCCAGTCGCAGGTTGATGAAGCCCGGTCCCGCAACCTCGGCCAGCGCCACGCGCGGGTCGGCCGACAGCCGCGCCACGAGAGCCTCGGCGATGTCGCGCGGCTTCAACCCCGCGGGCTTTGCCAGAACCATCGCCGCATTGGTGGCCATGTCGCCATGCGCAGGGTCGCGGGGCGGTTCGACATTCACCTGCGCCAGATCCAGACCTTCGGGCAGAAGGCCGTCGCGGGTGAGCGCGCCCAGACTGTCCAGCACCAGCAGCTTGATGTCGTCGAATAGATTCATGTCCAACCCCGTATCCTTGCGGGGGTGTATCACGTGAGCAGGCCGGTGCAACGCCCTGCCCCCTGCGCCGGGGCTGGACGCGACCGGGCCGCTGGCCTAGCAACGTTCCCAGCGGGGGGAGCACGCCATGAAGATCGCCACCTTCAACATCAACGGCATCAAGGCGCGCATCGGTGCGCTGACCGACTGGCTGGCAGAGGCACAGCCCGACGTGGCCGTGCTGCAGGAAATCAAGTCGGTGGACGATTCATTCCCGGCGGAACATTTTCGCGACATGGGCTACATCGTCGAAACCCATGGGCAGAAGTCGTTCAACGGCGTGGCGATCCTGTCGAAACTGCCGCTGGAGGACGTGCGCCGTGGGCTGCCCGGAGACGACGGCGACGAACAGGCGCGCTACATCGAGGCGACCGTGGTGGGCGACCGGGCGGTGCGGGTCTGCGGGCTGTACCTGCCCAACGGCAATCCTGCGCCGGGGCCGAAATACGACTACAAGCTCGCGTGGATGGCGCGGCTGGAAGACCACCTGCGCGGGCTTCTGGCGCTGGAGGAGCCGCTCGTGGTGTGCGGCGATTACAACATCATCCCCCAGCCCGAAGACGCCGCCCGCCCGCACGCATGGTCCAAGGACGCGCTGTTCCTGCCAGCCTCGCGCGCGGCGTTCCGCCGGATCGTGGCTTTGGGGCTGACCGATGCGTTCCGGGCGATACACCCCCATATCCCGCCCCAGCCCGCGCCGGGGCACTACAGTTTCTGGGACTACCAGGCGGGGGCGTGGAACCGCAACGACGGCATCCGCATCGACCACCTGCTGCTGGGTCCGCAAGCCGCGGATCTGCTGATCGACTGCCAGATCGACAGCGCGGTGCGCGGCGGCGACAAGCCGTCCGATCATGTTCCGGTGTGGGCGACGCTCGCCGCCTGATCGCCTGCGCCGCGCGGTCCGGTGCTGGCCCTGACAAAGCGCATGTGGTCCGATGCCGTGGGGTCGCGGCGCACAGCACCTGCTGTCGCGGCATGCGCCGTGGTCAGGGCGCGATCCGCGTCACGTCATGGCGATACAGCCAGTCGAACCGCTTCAACGGTGCCGCAGGCGCAAGCGCGCCCCCCACCCGCAGCGCGGCATGGGCCAGCGCACGCACGGGTCCGCGCAGATGATAGGCCCGCGCATTGCCGGTCGCAGCTGCCACGATCCGCACACAACGGGCACGACGCGCGATCTGGTAGGCCGCAAAGGCGTCTTCGGGCCGGTCGTGATGGGCCAGCGCGGCGGCCAGCACCCAGGCGTCCTCCAACGCCATGCAGGCACCCTGCGCGAGGAACGGCAAGGTTGGATGCACCGCATCGCCCATCAGCGCCAGCCGCCCGGCATGCCACGCAGGCGCGACAGGATGCCGGAACAGCCCCCAAAGATGCACATCGGCCACCTGCGCCAAAAGCGCCTGAACAGGTACCGCGAAATCGTCGAAGGCGTTGCGGAGGTTCGAGGGATCATCGGGCTGGGTCCAGCTTTCCGCAGCCCATGCCGCGCGTTCCTGCACCGCCACGATGTTCAACATGCGCCCGTCGCGCAGGGGATAGGCCACAAGATGCCGCCCGGGTCCCATGAACACCCGCGTTTCGGCGGGCGTATCGTGGGGCGCGGCCACCAGCGCGCGCCACGCAACCTGTCCGGTGAACGCCGCCGGCACCACCGAACCCAGCGCCGCGCGGGCAACCGACCGCACCCCATCGGCCCCGATGACCAACGGTACCGCGCGCGTCGCCCCGTCCCACAGGTGCAGGACGGCGCAGGCATCCTCAAGCGCGACCGAGGCGACGGGATGCCCGGTCAGCACCTCGACCCCGCAGTCGGCGGCGGCATCGGCCAGAACGCGCAAAAGGTCCGCCCGGTGCACGAAAAGCCAGTCCCCCGGCAACGCCGCGATATCAAGCCGAAGCACATCCGCCCCGGTGCGCCCGTCAAGCAACCGCACCGCGCGCCCCACGACCGACACCGCGCGCAGGGCATCGCCCACGCCAAGCGCATCCAGCACCGCCATCCCGTTGGGGCTGATCTGGATGCCTGCCCCGACTTCGCCCAGCATCTCGGCCCGTTCCAGCACCGTCACCCGCGCCCCGCGGCGCGCACAGGACAGGGCCGCGGCCATCCCGCCGATGCCGCCGCCGATCACGGTCACGTCCTGTCCGATCAACATGGACAAGATGCTCCGGGTCCTGATGTGAAAACACCCGGCCGCGTGGCCGGGTGATCGTTGGGTCGGGTCGTCATGGTATCGCTTCAGTCGTCACGGTGGACCTTTTCACGCCGCTCGTGGCGCTCCTGCGCCTCCAGCGTCATGACGGCGATCGGGCGCGCGTCCAACCGCTTGAGCGAGATCGGTTCACCGGTCACCTCGCAATAGCCGAAATCGCCGCTGTCGATGCGCCGCAGCGCGGCGTCGATCTTGGCCACGAGTTTCCGCTGCCGGTCACGGGTGCGAAGTTCCAGCGCGCGGTCGGTTTCCTCGCTCGCGCGGTCGGCGATGTCGGGAATGTTCCGGCTGCTGTCCTGAAGCCCTTCGATCGTGTCACGGCTTTCTTCGAGAATGTCGGCCTTCCACGCCAGAAGCTTGCGACGGAAATATTCAAGCTGGCGTTCGTTCATGAATGGTTCGTCTTCGGCCGGACGATAGTCATCGGGTAGAAATACCTCGACCTTCATGGATGATCCCTTGTTAGACCCGGCTGCCCCGACAGGTGTAGCGTCTGAATTGTCCTGTTGCCTGTTGAGCATACCGCAACCTCCTGTGCCGGTCGCATACCCGAACGGGGGTGCGGTGTCACGCACAAACAAGCCGCCAAACCACCCGTCTTGCGGCGCTGCGGCGCTGTGATAGGGTCACGGACAAGCCATCGGACATGACGCAGGAAACACCCATGAAATTCACCGGCACCGAACGGTATGTCGCCACCGAGGATCTGACCGTGGCGGTCAATGCCGCGGTCACGCTGGAACGCCCGCTGCTGGTGAAGGGGGAACCGGGAACGGGCAAGACCGAACTGGCCCGGCAGGTGGCGCAGGCGCTGGACCTGCCGATGATCGAGTGGTCGATCAAGTCCACCACCCGGGCGCAGCAGGGGTTGTACGAATACGACGCGGTGTCGCGCCTGCGCGACAGCCAGCTTGGCGACCCGCGCGTCGAGGACGTGGCGCATTACATCCGCAAGGGCAAGCTGTGGCAGGCGTTCGATGCGCCGGGAAAGGTCGTGCTGCTGATCGACGAGATCGACAAGGCCGACATCGAGTTTCCCAACGACCTGCTGCAGGAGTTGGACCGGATGGAGTTCTTCGTCTACGAAACCGGCGAGACGGTCGCGGCGCGGCACCGGCCCGTGGTCATCATCACGTCCAACAACGAAAAGGAACTGCCCGATGCGTTCCTGCGGCGGTGTTTCTTCCATTACATCCGCTTTCCCGACATGGACACGCTGAAACGGATCGTGGAAGTGCACCATCCCGGCATCAAGCCGCGGCTGTTGCAGGTGGCGCTGGAACAGTTCTTCGAGTTGCGGGAAACGCCGGGGTTGAAGAAGAAACCGTCCACGTCCGAGGTGCTGGACTGGCTCAAGCTGCTCCTGGCCGAGGACCTGTCGCCGGAGGATCTGAAGGCGGATGCAACCAGCGCCCTGCCCCGCCTGCACGGCGCGCTGTTGAAGAACGAACAGGACGTGCACCTGTTCGAACGGCTCGCGTTCATGGCGCGGAGCGGGCGACGGTGAGCATGACCGTCCGCGCACTCGACCCGGCGGATCGTGCGACATGGGACAACTTGTGGCGCGGGTATCTCGCCTTCTACGACACGGCGCTGCCCGCTGCCCAGTTCGACCTGCATTTCGCGCGGTTGACCGGTCCGGCCTTTCCGGAATGGCACGGGCTGGTCGCGGACGGGCCGGACGGCCCTGTCGGGATCGCCCATGTCCTGCTGCATCCCCACGGCTGGCAGGCGCATGACACGGCCTACCTGCAGGACCTGTTCGTGGCCCCGGCGGCGCGCGGCGCGGGCGTGGGGCGGGCGCTGATCGAGGCCGTTTTCGGTCTGGCCGACAGTTTGGGCGCGCAGGGCGTCTACTGGACGACCCAGCACTTCAACGCCGAAGCACGGGCCCTTTATGATCGGATCGGCCGTCTGACCCCTTTCATCAAGTATGCGCGGGTCTGACGTGCACAGGCTGGCGGGCCTGTGCGTCGCGCTTGTGCTGTCCGGGTGCGCGGCGACCGTCGTGCCCGATGCGTCGCCCCCCGAATTGCCGGAGGGCGCGTCCCTGCCGCCCATGCGCCAGTTCGGCCCGCCCCGGCCCATGCCACCCGCGCGGGCCAACGCGGACATGGCGGTCGATTTCGTCGATCTGACCATGATGCTGGAAAGCGGCACGCCGTTGCCGGTGTTCACCCGCTTCGATGAACCCGTGACGGTCGCGCTGGCGGGGATCGCGACACCGGTGTTCGACACCGAACTTGACCGGCTGATCGGCCGGTTGCGCGCCGAGGCCGGGATCGACATCCGCCGCAGCCCGGCCCCCGCCGCGATCACCATAGAGGCGGTGCGCCGCGCCGATCTGGACCGGATCGTGCCGCAGGCCGCCTGTTTCGTGCTGCCGCTGGCGACCACTTGGGCAACCTTTCAGACCGACACGCGCGCGCCGGGGCTGGAGTGGACCGACCTGCGCACGCGCAAGGCCGCCACGGTATTCATCCCCGCCGACATCAGTCCGCAGGAGATTCGCGATTGCCTGCACGAAGAGGTCGCGCAGGCACTGGGCCCCCTGAACGACCTGTTCCGGCTGGAGGATTCGATCTTCAACGACGACAACATGCACGGCGTGTTGACCGGCTTCGACATGCTGATGCTGCGCGTCGCCTATGACCCGGCGCTGCGGAACGGGCTGCCACGCGACGCGGTGGCGGCACGGGTTCCGGCGATCCTCATGCGGCTCAATCCGGGCGGAGAACGCGTGCCCGCGCGCGGCGTCACGCAAACCCCGCAGGCATGGCAGCGCGCCACGGTCTTCGCGCTGAGCCCGGCGCAGCCGGTCACGCGGCGGCGGCAGGCGTCGCTGCAGGCGCTCGCCATCGCGCAGGACTCGGGCTGGCAGGACACGCGGCTTGGCCTGTCGCTGCTGACCGCGGGGCGGCTGTCCAGCGGTCGCGATGCCGCCTTCGCGCTGGAGGCGTTCTTCAAGGCCGGAAAGGTCTACGGCGCGCGGCCAGCGACCGCCCCGCATGCGGCGCAGGTCGGCATCCAGATCGCGGCCTTCGCGCTGGCCGCTGCGGATTACGACACGGTCCTGCGCCTGACCACCCGCCATATCCCGGCCGCGCGGCAGGCCGAGAACGCGGCGCTGCTGGGCGACCTGCTGCTGGTGCGCGCGGCGGCGCTGGACGCGCTGGGGCAGACCGACAAGGCGGCCGAGATCCGGCGTGACGGTTTCGGCTGGGCGCGCTATGGGCTACGCTCCGACGCCGAGGTGATGCAACGCGCGGCCGAGATCGCCGCACTGCTGCCGCCAGAACAGGAGGGATCATGATCGTCATCGCAGCGGCACTGGCCGGGGGCGCCTGGGGCGGGTGGCTTGCGCGCCGCCGCAAGGGCAAGCCCGCCGACATCGCACAATACGCCGCCGGGTTCGCGCTGGCCTTCGCGACGGTGGCCGTGTTCGTGAACGTGGCCCTCGTGCGGATGGGGTGAGCCATGTTCCTGCCCTTCTTCGACCAGCTGCGCGCCCACAAGGTTCCGGTTTCGCTGCGCGAATACCTGGGCTTTCTGGAAGCGATGGATGCGAACCTCGTCACCTATGACGTGGACGGGTTCTACTACCTCGCGCGCGTGACGATGGTGAAGGACGAACGGCACCTCGACCGGTTCGACCGGGCCTTCGCCGCCGCCTTCGCCGGGCTGGAGCATGTCAGCGTCGCCGACTTGCTGGGGTCGGTCGACCTGCCCACGGACTGGTTGACCAAGCTTGCCGAGAAGACCCTGACGGACGCGGAGAAGGCCGAGATCGAGGCGCTTGGCGGTTTTGAGAAGCTGATGGAAACGCTCAAGGACCGGCTGCGCGAACAGCAGGGCCGGCATCAGGGCGGCAGCAAATGGATCGGCACCGCAGGCACATCGCCCTTCGGCGCCTATGGCTACAACCCCGAAGGCGTGCGCATCGGGCAGGACCGGTCCCGCCACCGCCGCGCCGTCAAGGTCTGGGACAAGCGCGAGTTCCGCAATCTCGACGACAGCGT
>DAIPIS010000058.1:8177-12625 GCA_036770665.1 Meridianimarinicoccus sp. | reverse complement strand
AAACGCAACTGGCGCAGGCGGTGACGATCCAGCGATCCGCCGAAGCCGCGCGCGCCGTCAAGGACGCCAATGACCTGACCAACGACCTGCTGACCTCGAATGCCGCCAATCTGCGGCAAGCCAACAAGGACATCCGCACGCAGATGGAACGGGGCGTGTTCGACATCGAAGCGATCAAGAAGGCCAACGCGGACCTTGTGGCGACGATTCAGGAAAGCCTGCAGATCGCCGACGAAGGCAAGGCGCGGCGTGCGGCGGCGGAACAGGACCTGACGACGATGGAGGCGGAGTTGCGCAATACCCTGAGCGCGGCGAAGGCCACCCCCGTGAGCGCAGGCACCGCCTGACGCCCATGCGCGCATCCGGCCGGACGACGATGGGGGCGGCGGCGCTGTACGTGGCGCTGTCTGCCTGCGCACGGATGGAACCTGCGCCGGTGACCGCCCCCTTGCCGGTCACGGTGACGGCCGCTCCGGCAGCGCAGGCGGTGCCCGCGCCATCCGTCGACAGCGTGCGGCTGGAACAACGCTACGACCGGCTGGAGCAGGATTTCGTCGCGCGCGGGTTGTTGCGGCGCGACGGGGGGGGTGCCGACGCCCCGTTCGACAGTCGGATCCTCGCGGAGAATTTCATCCGCATCGCGCTGTTCGATGAATTCGTGCCGGCGGGGGAGCGCATGGTCGCGCGCGAAACCGAAAGTGCCCTGCGCCGCTGGTCGGACCGGGTCGAGATCGGCCTCGTGTTCGGGCCTTCCGTGGCCTCCGGGGACCGCGCCCGCGACACCGCCACGGTCGCGGCGCTCGCGTCCCGGCTGGCGCAGGCGACCCGCCACCCCGTCACGACAACCCGCGGGACAGGCAACATGACCGTGTTCGTCGTCACCGAGGACGAACGCCGCGCGCTGGGTCCGCAACTGCAGGCCATGGTTCCTGGCATCGAGCCCTCCGTCATCCGGACGATCACCGACATGCCGCCCACGATCTTCTGCATGATGATCGCGTTTTCCGGCGAGGAGGATCCGTTCGTCTATCGCCGCGCGGTGGGCATCATCCGGGCCGAGCATCCCCGCCTGCTGCGCGAATCCTGCCTGCACGAGGAAATCGCCCAGGGGCTGGGGCTGGCCAACGACAGCCCCGCCGCGCGGCCGTCGATCTTCAACGACGACGAGGAATTCGCGCTCCTGACGCGACATGACGAACTTCTGCTGGCAATCCTCTATGATCCGAGACTGGAACCGGGAATGGATGCCGCGACCGCGCAGCCCATTGTCCGGATCATCGCCGACGAACTTCTGCCTCCGGCCATGAGCACCCGGATCCTGCCGTCCCCAAAGGAGAGTTGAGATGCCCTTTTTCGATTTCCTGTCCGGCGAATTCATCGACGTCATCCACTGGGTGGACGATACCCGCGACACGATGGTCTGGCGGTTCGAACGCCAGGGCCACGCGATCAAGTACGGCGCGAAACTGACCGTGCGCGAAGGCCAGGCAGCCGTCTTCGTCCACGAAGGGCAGATCGCGGATGTGTTCCTGCCGGGGCTCTACATGCTGGAAACGAACAACATGCCGGTGCTGACGACGCTGCAGCACTGGGATCACGGCTTCCGGTCGCCCTTCAAGTCCGAAATCTACTTCGTCAACACCACGCGCTTCACCGGGTTGAAATGGGGCACGCGCAACCCGGTCACCATGCGCGACGCGGAATTCGGTCCGTTGCGGCTGCGGGCGTTCGGCACCTACAGCGTGCGGGTCAGCGACCCCGCACGGTTCCTCACGGAAATCGTGGGCACCGACGGCGAATTCACCATGGACGAGATCAGCTTCCAGATCCGAAACGTGATCGTGCAGGAATTCGGGCGCGCGGTGGCGGGGTCCGGCATTCCGGTGCTCGACATGGCGGCGAATACGGACGGGCTGGGCAAGCTGATCGCCGAGCGGATCGCGCCCACGATCGCCGCCTATGGGCTGAGCCTGCCGGAACTCTATGTCGAGAACATTTCGCTTCCGCCGGCGGTCGAGGCGGCGCTGGACAAGCGCACCGCGATGGGCCTCGTGGGCGATCTGGACCGCTTCACGCAGTACGCCGCGGCCGAGGCGATGGGCACCGCCGCCGCGCAGGGCGGCGACAGTGCGATGGGCGGCGGCATGGGGGCCGGGATCGGGGCCGGGATGGGCATGGCGCTGGGAAGCCAGATGGCACAGGCGGGTCCTTGGGGCGCGCGCCCCGCGCAGGCCCCGGCCCATGGCCAGCCGACCGCCGTGCCGCCGCCACCCGCCGAACACGTCTGGCATGTCGCCGAGAACGGACAGACCCAGGGGCCGTTCTCCCGCGCCACCATGGGCCGCATGGCGCAGGAAGGACGGCTCACGCGCCGCAGCCACGTGTGGACGCAGGGGCAGGACGGCTGGATGCGGGCCGAGGACGTGATGGAACTGGCGCAACTGTTCACTGTGCTGCCGCCGCCCCCGCCGCCGCCGGGTGACTGATCCATGCCCGCGCACATCCCCGAAGCCCAGGCCCCGAGCCCATCCCCATGACCGGCGGGGCGCATCACTTTCCCTGCCCGTCCTGCGGCGCGGATCTGCGGTTCGACCCGGCGACAGGCGGACTGCGGTGCGCCCATTGCGGCCATGACGATCCGCTCGCGCAGCCCGCCAACCCGTGGCAGGCCGCCGCCGCGACGGTGAGCGAACAGGACTTCGCGGCGGCGCTGGCCACGGGGCTGGCCGGTGATGCCTACGGCGAAACCCAGATGGTCGCCTGCACCAGTTGCGGCGCGCAGGTGGAACTGGACGACACCGTGCAGGGCGCCGCCTGCCCGTTCTGCGCCAGTCCCATGGTCACCGCGACCGGCACCCACCGCCAGATCCGCCCGCAGGCGGTGCTGCCCTTCGCCATCGCGGAACCGGTCGCCCATGATGCCATGGTCCGCTGGCTGGGGGGATTGTGGTTCGCACCGAACGGGTTGCGGCGCTATGCCCGCAAGGGACGGCAGATGGACGGCATCTATGTGCCCTACTGGACGTTCGACGCGAACACGGTGTCCCGGTATCGCGGCGACCGCGGCACCGTGCACCATCGCCAGCAAACGGTGGTGCGCAACGGGCAGCGGCAGGTGCAGACGGTGGCCGAGGTCCGCTGGCGGCCGGTGTCGGGCACCGTGCGCCGCGCCTTCGACGATGTGCTGGTGCTGGCATCGCGCAGCCTGCCGCGTCGGTTCGCCGATGCCCTGCCACCCTGGGACCTGAGCCAGCTGCGCCCCTATATCCCCGAGTTCCTGGCGGGGATGCGGGCCGAGGCCTACACGGTCGACCTGCGCGACGGGTTCGTCTTGGCGCGCGACGCGATGGATCGGCAGATCGAACGGGACGTGCGTTTCGACATCGGCGGCGACCGGCAGCGCATCGCGCGCGTCGACACCGATGTCGCCGATGTCACGTTCAAGCATGTCCTGCTGCCGATCTGGATCGCCGCCTATCGCTATGGCGGGCGCAGCTACCGGATCGTCATCAACGGCCAGACCGGCCGGGTCGAGGGCGAACGCCCGTGGTCGGTCTGGAAGATCGCACTGACGGTGGCCGCGGGCCTGCTGGCTGCCGCGGCCTTCGGATATCTCAACGCCGTGCGCTGACCAGGGACATCGCGGGATGCACCGGTACGACGACCGACTTGGGCGGAACCGTGACGGCAAGCACCCCGGACGACAACTGCGCCCGAAGCTGCGACGTGTCGAAACCCTCAGGCACAGGGCATCGCACGACGAAATCGCGCGGCGCCGAAACGTCGGGGACTGGCCCTGCAGTCGGTGCTGCCACACCCTGAACCCGGATCCAGCGATCGCCCCAACACACGGTCAACTCGGGTGACCCGAAACCCGGTACATGCATCGTGAGCACGAATGCGCCGTCGACCAGCGCGGTCGTCGTCGACGGCGGTTCCACCATGGTCTTGCCCCCGGCCGTGCGGATGTCGGCGTAGAGTGACGCCCAGAAATCCTGATCCCTTGCCCTGTCAAGCATCGCTCATCTTCCCCTGATCGTCGGTTGTCCGTGCTTCAAACAACCGAGTGTAAGGTAAGCCTGACACGCCTGACCACTCATTGACATGGATCAGATGCTTGCGGCTTGGCAGCATCTGGGCAAGATGTTGCCGATTTGGCCACGACCGCGATGGCTGGTGCAACCTGCGCTTGAATCCTGCGCAATCTGAGATGCCCCCGATCAGGCATGGTGCCGACCTGCGTGGACTCAGGCCACAATCTCGGGATGAATGCGGTCGACGTTCACGTTCTGGCGGCGCGGCACACGGATCTCCAGAACGCCCAGTTCCAAGACGCTGGTGAAGGCCGCAAGATCGCCATCCGACGGAAGCTTGAATGTCCGGATGAACTTTCCGTCCAAACGTTCGTCGAAGAAGACGACCGTGGCACCGGCGCGCTCGGGATTTGT
>DAIPIS010000058.1:5592-8077 GCA_036770665.1 Meridianimarinicoccus sp. | reverse complement strand
CAAATGCAATTTCCAGAACGTTCCACCAAGAGGAATGGGCCCGTCGGTCGGGCGGGTTGCAGTGCGGCGTACCCGCAGCGTAAGGTCTGCCGAACAACGACCGAGGTGTACCATGATCCTGTGTTGCGGCGAAGCGCTGATCGACATGCTGCCGCGGAGAACCGACGCCGGAGCCCCTTGTTTCGAGCCATTTCCAGGTGGCGCGGTGTTCAACACGGCGATCGCGCTGGCGCGACTGGGGGTGCGCACGGGCCTGTTCACCGGTCTGTCCAGCGACCTGTTCGGGACACGACTGTCAACCGCACTTGACAACTCCGGCGTCTCGACCGCGCTTGCCCATCGCAGTGACCGACCCACGACCCTTGCGTTCGTGGACCTGCGCGATGGCCAGGCGCGCTATGCCTTTTACGATGAAAACACTGCCGGGCGCTGCCTGACCGAAGCCGACCTGCCCGCCCTGCCCACCGATCTGCGGGCATTGTTCTTCGGCGGCATCTCGCTGGCGGTGACGCCCTGCGCCGACGCCTATCGCACGCTGATGCTGCGCGCGGCGCCGGACCATGTGACCATGATCGACCCCAACATCCGTCCCGGTTTCATCCGCGACGCGGCTGCGTACCGCGCCCGACTGGACACGATGCTGCGGGCCGCCGACATCGTCAAGCTGTCGGACGAGGATCTGGTCTGGCTGATGGGCGACGGCGACACGCTTGCGCTGGCGCACGCGCTGCGCGCCCTGGGCCCGAAGCTGGTGTGCATCACCGAAGGGGCGAAGGGCGCATGGGGCGTCACCGCGGATCACGAGATGTTCGTGGACGCGACGCGCGTTGTCCCGATCGATACCGTGGGCGCGGGAGACACCTTCAACGCCGGGATTCTCGCCGGGCTGGACGACGCGGGCGCGCTGTCCAAGGCGGCGATCGCGGCACTGGATGCGGACACGCTGCGCGCGGCGCTGTCGCTGGCAACCCGTGCCGCTGCCGTTACCGTATCACGCGCCGGGGCAAATCCGCCCACCCGCGCCGAATTGCCCTGATGCGCGCCTTGATCCAGCGTGTGACCCGTGCCGAGGTCCGCGTGAAGGACGACGTGACGGGAGAGATCGGGGCGGGACTTCTGGTTCTGACCTGCGCCATGCAGGGCGATACGGAAGCCGATGCAGCCCCCTTCGCCGCAAGGGTCGCCAAGCTGCGCATCTTTGCCGACAACGCGGGCAAGATGAACCGGTCCTTGCTGGACACGGGAGGCGCGGCGCTGGTGGTGTCGCAGTTCACGCTGGCGGCCGACACGCGGCGGGGCAACCGGCCGGGATTCTCCGGCGCCGCCGCACCCGACCACGGCGCGGCCCTGTACCGGGCGTTCGGCGCCGCGCTGGCCGGTCTGGGCGTCCCCGTGGCCTGGGGCCGGTTCGGTGCCGACATGCAGGTGTCGCTGGTGAACGACGGGCCGGTGACGATCTGGCTGGACAGCACCGATCGCTGATCCCCCTTGGCGCGGCCCGCGCGGCGTGCATTGTGCCGCGAACACGTTGGCGGAGGCTGTCCGATGGATCTCAACACATTGCGGGAATTCAGCACGATCGCGGCCGAGGGATCGTTCGCGGCGGCGGCGCGGCGGCTGGACATGCCGAAATCCACGATCTCGAAGCGGATACAGGATCTTGAAGCCGCACTTGGCGTCAAGCTGATGGACCGCACCACCCGGCGGCTGTGCCTGACCGCCGAAGGAGCGCTCGTGCTTGCACGAGCCGAACGCATCCTTGCCGATGCCGGGGATATCGCCCGCGCGCTGCGCGATCCTGACGACGCCGCGGCGCGCGGCCACCTGCGGCTGGCCGTGCCGGTGCTGTTCGGGCAGGCCTTCATGGGGCAGATCGTGGCGGCGTCGCGCAGGCTCTATCCCGACCTGACGCTGGAGGTGGTGCTGACCGACAGCCAGCCCGACCTGATCGAGGAAGGTTTCGACGCCGCGGTCCGCGTGGGCCATCCCGCGGACAGTCCGTTCGTCGCGCACCCTTTCGCCCGGTCCGACCGGGTCATCGTGGCCGCACCCGACATTTGTCCCGAACCGCTGACCGATCCGGCGGATCTTGCGGGCCTGCCGGTGCTGCTGCACGGGGTCGGGCTGGTGCAGGGCTGGCATCTGACCCGCGGGCGCGACGCGCGGACGGTCCGGCTGGTGGGTGGGCTTGCGCTGACCTGCCATGTGGCGCTGCGCGACGCGGCGCTGGGGGGCGCGGGCGCGGCCCTGCTGCCCCTGTTCCTCGTGGAGCGTGATCTGGCCGAAGGTCGGCTCGTGCGCCTGCTGGAAGACTGGGCGTGCCCGTCGGGCGACCTGAGCCTGGTCTATCCCGGCCCGCAGGCCTTGACGGCACGTCTGCGCGCCTTTCGCGACCTGCTGGTGCAGGCGTTTCCCGACGGAACGCTCCATGGCGGGGTGCTGCGCGCAGGCGGCCAGAGCGCGTAGCGTCCGATCGTTCCCAGGC
>DAIPIS010000058.1:0-5492 GCA_036770665.1 Meridianimarinicoccus sp. | reverse complement strand
GGCTTGAAGTCGCAATCGCATGGGCCGACACTGGTGGTCCGTGTGGCGGACCGCAGGCGCACGGGCGGTCGATTGGACAGCGCAGCACTTTGCGGCTAGAAGGATCGCCATCATGGGATTGGACCTGTCAACAGACGACCTGCCGCACAGCGGTGCGCAGGGCATCGCGACCGTCGCGGTGATCGGCTCGGGGGCCTGGGGCTGCGCGCTGGCGACCGTCGCGCGCCACGCGGGTCGCACCGTGCGGCTGTGGGGCCGCAACCCGGACACCATCGCCGCCATCGCCCGCGACCGGGAAAACAAGGACAACATGCCGGGTGTGCCCCTGCCCGACGGGCTGAACCCCACGACCGACGTCCATGCGGCCTGCGCCGATGCCGACCTTGTCCTGATCGCGACACCATCGTCCTCGCTGCGCGAGATGTGCGCACTGGTCCGCCCGCATCTGGGCGCGGGCGTGCCGGTGGCGCTGTGCTGCAAGGGGATCGAACGGGGCACCGGGCTGCTCTTGAGCCAGGTGGCCGAGGCTGAACTGCCGGGCCATCCGATCGGCGCGATATCGGGGCCGACCTTTGCCCGCGAAACGGCGCTGGGACACCTGACCGCCGCGACCGTGGCCTTCCCCTTCTCCTATCAGGACCGGCTGCGCCCCGAAGACAGCACCGCCGCCCGGGTGGCGCTGGCGATGGGGTCGAACGCGTTCCGGCCCTATATCTCCGACGACATCATCGGGGTGGAAATCGGCGGCGCGGTCAAGAACGTGATCGCCATCGCCTGCGGGATGATGACCGGTGCGGGCTTTGCGGAAAACACCCGTGCGGCGCTGATCACGCGCGGCATGGACGAAATGAAAAGACTGGCGCAGGTGCTGGGCGGGCGGCGCGAAACCGTCACCGGCCTGTCGGGTGCGGGCGACCTGACACTGACCTGTTCCAGCCAGACCTCGCGCAACATGTCGCTGGGCGTGCAGCTTGGTGCCGGGCGCGCGCGCGCGGACTGCTTCGATGGTCAGCCCGTGGTGGTCGAGGGTGAAATCAACGCCGTGTCGGTGGTGGAACTGGCGCGCCGCGTGAAGGTCGCCATGCCGATCTGCGAAGCGGTCCATGCCGTGCTGCACGATGGGGCACCCATCGGCGAAACCTTCGCGCGGCTCTGGGCGCGCCCCATCGAAGGCGAACCGGCCGGGCTGACCTTCACGCTCGCGCACCCTGCCGGGGACGACGCCATCAACGATCTGGCCGAAAGGATGTCATGACCGCTGCTGTTCCGACCGACCTGCCGCCGCTGCACGCGCGCGGCTTCACGCTGGCCACCGACCTCGATGGCACGTTCCTCGGCGGCAGCGATGCCGACCGGCGGCGGCTGTACGACTGGATCGCGGCCAACCGGGCGACGGTCGGGCTGGTGTTCGTCACCGGGCGCGACCCGGATTTCATCACCGGCATGGTGCGCGATGACGGGTTGCCGCAACCCGATTACGTGGTGGGCGACGTGGGCACGACCATCGCGGAGGTGGCCCCGGACGCCACGCTGCACCCGATCCCGGACCTCGAGGCAGAGATTGCCGCGGCGTGGTCGGACGCGGGCGACCGGGTGCGCCGCGCGTTCGACGGCACGCCGGGCCTGACGCTGCAACCAACGGCCTTCCGCTACCGCGTCAGTTTCGACATGGACCCGGCGGTATTCGACCGCGATGCCGCAACGGCACGCGCGCGGGACATGGGGTTCGACGCGCTGATTTCGGCCGAGATGTATTTCGATGTCCTGCCGCGCGGCGTGTCCAAGGGCCCGTCCCTGCGTCGGCTGGTGGCGCATCTTCGGCTCGATCCCGGCGGCGTGCTGGCGGCGGGCGACACGATGAACGACCATTCCATGCTGGTCTGCGGCCTGCCCGCCGTGGCCGTCGGCGGATCGGAACCCGCTCTGCTGGCAGCACTGGACGGGCACGCCACCGTCCACAAGGCCCGCGCCATCGGTGCGGGCGGCATCATGGAGGCGATCGCCGCCCTGAACCTGCATCCGACCCCACCGGAGGTGTGACATGAGCCACGACACGACCGATCCCGTGACCGCACCGGCGACCGACGTTGCGACAAATCATGCGACAGAGCATGCGACGCCGGAAAAATCCGATTTCGTGATCCTTTATCATCGCCAACCCTACGAGGAGGTGGAGGACGCGGACGGGCGCGTCGTGCTGCGCGAGAACACGTCGCCCAACGGCATCGTGCCGACGCTGAAAAGCTTTTTCGGCAAGGCCGATCGCGGATCCTGGGTGGCCTGGAAGCTGGCCGACGATCCGTCGAACCCGGACTTCGAGCGGGTCATCACCATCGACGACAGCTTTGGCACCTACCGGGTGTCGCGCTTGCCGCTGACCGCCGAACAGGTGAAAAGCTTCTATCACGTCACGTCCAAGGAAGCCTTCTGGCCGATCCTGCATTCCTTCAAGGAACGCTACAATTACGACCCGGTGGACTGGCCGACCTTTCGGGAAGTGAACTGGGCCTTCGCCGAAGCCGCAGCACGCGAGGCCGCCCATGGCGCGAATGTCTGGGTGCATGACTACAACCTGTGGCTGGCCCCAGGATACATCCGGCAATTGCGGCCCGACGTGAAGATATCCTTCTTCCACCACACGCCGTTCCCGGCGG
This sequence comes from Meridianimarinicoccus sp., assembly GCA_036770665.1. Lineage (GTDB taxonomy): Bacteria > Pseudomonadota > Alphaproteobacteria > Rhodobacterales > Rhodobacteraceae > Meridianimarinicoccus. Next base: position 2,838 of record DAIPIS010000058.1, on the reverse strand, counting down.
CGGACATGTTCAACGTGCTGCCCTGGCGCAAGGAAATCGTCGAAAGCCTCCTCTGCTGCGACGCGGTGGGGTTCCACATTCCGCGCTATGCCGACAATTTCGTCGCTGTGGTTCAAAGCCTGCTGGATGTGGATGTCACGCGCCGCGAAAAGGTGCGCCCCGACTGGGTGAACGAAGGCACAGCGCTGAGCGAACGCCTTGTGACCACCGAAATCGAGTACGAGCGTCGCCGCATCATCGTCAGCGCATCGCCGGTAGGGGTCAACGTGGAGTACATCGCGGACCAGGCCGCAAGCCCTGCCACGGCCACCGCGCTCGCCCACATCAAGGACGAACTGAACGGGCGCAAGCTGATCCTGTCGGTGGGACGGACCGATTATACCAAGGGCGGGATCGAACAGCTGGAAAGCTTCGGGCGCGTGCTCGTGGACAATCCCGACCTGCGTGGCAAGGTCCGTCTGCTGCACGTGTCCGTCATGGCCAATCGCAACATGACCGCCTATGCCGAAATCCAGACCGAACTGGAACAGACGGCGGGGCGGATCAACGGCGCGTTCGGCACATTTGAATGGCAGCCCATCGCGCTGATGTCCCGCGCGGTGCCCTTCACCGAACTGGTCGCGTACTACCGCGCGGCGGATGTGGCGTGGATCACGCCACTCGCGGACGGCATGAACCTTGTGTGCAAGGAATACGCCGCGGCGCGGATCGACGGCGACGGTGTGCTGGTGCTGTCGGAATTCGCGGGCGCGGCCGTGGACCTGTCGGCGGCGGTGATGGCCAACCCGTTTTCGGCACGGTCCATGGACCGGGCGATCATCCAGGCGCTCGGCATGCCCGAACCCGAACGCCGGGACCGGATGGCCGCGCTGCGCGCCAAGGTCCGGCGCTACGATATCACCGCATGGGCGCGCGACCAGACCGACCTGTTCGCGGCGGCGCAACGCGCGACGGACATGGCGCATCCCGCGCCCGCGCGCTGATCCGGATCACCCGGCGCGCTGGCCGCGTGCCGGCAGCACGGCGGCGGCGGGATGGGCCGCGACGGCGTCGGTCACCGCAGACAGCGCCAGTGCGGCACCGCCCCGCGCCCAGACCGTATCGCCCCACGTGTTGATGGCAACCGCCGTGCGGGCGCGCCCGATCCGGTCGGTGAACCGGTGCATGTCCGACAGGACCTCTTCGGCATAAAGCAGGTCATAGCGCAGCCGCGCGCCCGAGATCAGCAGCAATTCCGGGTCGAACACCCGGATCACGTTGGCAAGCCCGGTGGACAGGTATCGCCCGGCGCGTTCGAAGATCAGCCGCGCGGCGTCGTTCCCGGCCTTGGCCTGCGCATAGAGGATCTCCAGCGTCTGTTCGGTCGGGCGCGCGGTCTGCATATCCCACTCCAGCGCGGTGGAGGCTTCGCGCACCAGCGCGTAATCGGCCACGTAAGCCTCCAGACAGCCGCGCTGCCCGCAGCGGCAGAGCGCCCCGTCCAGCTGCACCGTGGTGTGGCCGATCTCGAGCCCCATGCCCCGCGCCCCCCGATAGAGCGCGGTGTCGAGGATCATGCCCATGCCGACCCCGTGTTCGATGGTCACGACGGCGAAGCTGGACAATTCACGCCCCATGCCGAACCACAACTCCGCCAGCGCCAGCAGGTTGACGTCGTTGTCCAGATGCACAGGCAACCCCAGCCGCGCCGACAGGGCGGGCCCAAGCGTCACCTTGCGATGACGCAACAGCGGCGACCACAGCACGGCGCCGGTCCCATGGTCGATGAACCCCGGCAATCCCATCCCCAGCGCGGACAGGTCGCCCCGCGCCATGCCCAGCGGTGCCAGAACCCGGTCCACGAGTCGGTCGATGTCGGCCAGAACGTCATCGAGCCCGCGCGCGCCCGTCGGCACGGGGAGCTCCGCATCGGCCAGAACCTGCCCGGTGAAATCCGTGACCACCGCGCTGATCAGCCCGTCGCGCAGGTTCATGCCCAGCACGTGGCGGGCGCCGGCCACGACCGAAAGATCCACAGGCGGACGCCCGCGCAGGGTTGCGCTGTCGCGCGCGACGCGCGGGACTTCGTGGACCAGCCCTGCCTCCATCAGCGCGGCCACCGCCGTGGTGACCGACCCGGGACTGACGCCAAGATCGCGCGCCACGTCGCTGCGCGACACGCGCCCCAGCGACCGGATGCGTTCGAAGGTCTGCTGCGCCAGCGGCTTCACCGCGCGTTCGGCACCTGTCCGCAACGGGCCGCAACCCGTGCTGTCCTCTGCGCTGGACGCACCGCCCCGACCGGTCTGATCCCCTTCGATCATGCGCACCACTTTCTTCATTCAAAAAACATTATGTGTCCGTTGCGATGCAGCATACACTTTGCAAGCGCAGCATAGTTGCGTAACAAGGGCAGGTTGCCACATTTTTCATGCAAATCCAAACTTTTTATTTTGACAACTGAATTAATGCGCGGCATCTTCACGCCAGCCAGAAATTCTGGTCGCCCGAAACGGGGCAAAGCCAAGGGAGGCATTCCATGCACAAAGCACTCATCGCCGCGGCGGCGGTGGCCGCAGGCGTTGCGGTATCCGCCAGCGCACAGGACCTGACCGTCGGCGTCAGCTGGTCGAACTTCCAGGAAGAACGCTGGAAGACCGACGAAGCCGCGATCCGCGAAGCGCTCGACGCGGCGGGTGTCGGATATGTCAGCGCCGACGCACAGTCGTCGTCGTCCAAGCAGCTGTCCGATGTCGAAAGCCTGATCGCGCAGGGCGTCGACGCGCTCATCATCCTCGCGCAGGACAGCCAGTCGATCATTCCCGCCGTCACCGCCGCCGACAACGAAGGCATCCCGGT
>DAIPIS010000057.1:0-12676 GCA_036770665.1 Meridianimarinicoccus sp. | reverse complement strand
GCCGCCGTGTCCCAGACCCGCGCCGAGGCCTACGCCCACCACATCCAGCGGCTGATGGTCACCGGCAATTTCGCCCTCCTCGCCGGGGTGGACCCGCACGAGGTCCACGAATGGTACCTGGCCGTCTACGCCGACGCCTATGAATGGGTCGAGGCCCCCAACGTCATCGGCATGTCCCAGTTCGCCGACGGCGGCGTCGTGGGGTCAAAACCCTACGTGTCTTCAGGGGCTTACATCAACCGCATGTCCGATTACTGCAAGGGCTGCGCCTATGCCGTCACCGCGAAGACCGGCGACAGGGCCTGCCCGTTCAACCTGCTCTACTGGCATTTCCTGATCCGCCACCGCACCCGCTTCGGCGGTAACCCCCGCATGGCGCAGATGTACCGCACGTGGGACCGGATGGCGGATACGCACCGGGCCACGGTGCTGTCGGACGCGGACAGGCTGCTGGCGCGGCTGGATTCAGGAGAGGTCGTCTGATCGGCGCGCTTGCAAGGAACGCTGGTGTCGGATTCAAGCGACGAAAGTGAGGAATGCGTCGCAAAGCCCTGATATGATATAAATAATCCCTGATGTGGGACGCCGTGCAGATCGCGCGTCACCGGCATCGTGGCCGGGCAGCGCGGCTATCCGGCGCCGTGCGCGGCCCTTCGCCATGGCGCGCTGCGCGTGTACCATCACAGGCGGTCGCCCGTGCGGCCCGTCTTCGACGACGTCACCGCGCACCGATCGTCGCTGCCTTGGGAAAGATGACCGGGGAATGTTGGAGGCGAGTAGGAGAATCGAACTCCTGTACACGGATTTGCAATCCGCTGCGTAACCACTCCGCCAACTCGCCGCGGTGGTGGACGCCGGGATAGCGGATGCCGTGCAGGCGTGCAAGCGGCTTTGGGCTTTTGGTCGCGCGGCCATCGCTTGCGGTTGCCGACCTCGCGCTTTCATGGCACTTCCGGACCAACGCTTTCAGCCAAGGGTCGATCCGCCATGCCCGACTTCGCCAAACGCCGCTTGATGATGGTCGATACGCAGGTGCGCCCGTCTGACGTGACGCGCTATCCGATCATCGATGCCATGCTGTCCGTCCCGCGCGAAACCTATGTTCCCCCGGACCGTATCGAAGCCGCCTACATGGGAGAGAACCTGCCGCTCGGGCCGGGTCGGGTTCTGCTGGAAGCGCGCACATTCGCGAAGATGCTGGACGCGCTGGCGTTGGGGCCACAGGATCTTGTGCTCCATATCGGCGCGGGCCTCGGATATGGTCCGGCCGTGGTCGCACAGATGGTCGCTGCCGTTGTCGCCGTGGAAGAAGACGCGACCATGGCGGCCGAAGCGGAGCGCACGCTCGCGGCAGAGGCCGTCCATACCGTTGCCGTCGTGAACGCACCACTGGCCGAAGGTGCGCCCCAGCACGGGCCCTATGACGCCGTCATCATCGAAGGTGCGGTGGAACAGGTCGGTGATGCAATTCTGGCACAACTCAAGGACGGCGGACGGATTGCCGCGCTCTTTGCCGAGGGCGCGCTTGGCGCGGTGCGGATTGGGTATAAGACTGGCAGCAACGTGACATGGCGTTTCGACTTCAATGCGGGCGCGCCGGTGCTGCCGGGGTTCCGGAAAACGGTCGATTTCGTTCTGTAATCCGGGGCAGGGTCACAGGGCCATGACCGCGACGCGGTCGGTGCACCGTGACTGACGGGTACGGACGGGCAAGGGGAAGATGGCGTGAAACGATCTGTGATGCGACGTGGCGGGATTGCCGTTCTGACGGCGGCGACCATGCTGACAGGTGCGATGTCATTCGGGGTCGCGCGGGCCGAAACGCTGACGGACGCGCTGGTGTCGGCGTACAACAACAGCGATCTTCTGGAGCAGAGCCGCGCGCTTCTGCGCGCAACCGATGAAGACGTTGCCGGAGCGGTGGCCGCCCTGCGTCCGACGCTCGGCTACCAGTTGAGCGAAACCTACGCCTACACGGACGATCCGTCGGGATTCCAGCTGCGCGACAGTTTTTCGACCAGCCTCGAACTGGTGTCCGAGGTCGATCTGTTTACCGGCGGCCGCAACCGGTTGTCGCTCGACGCGGCGAAGGAAGCCGTTCTGGCGGCGCGGGAAGCGCTCGTGGCGGAGGAACAGAATATCCTGTTTGCCGCGGTCGATGCCTACATGACGGTGTTCGCGGCGGTGGAAACCGTGGAATTGCGCCAGAATTCGGTGCGCGTGCTGCAGGAAGAGGTCCGCGCCGCCCGTGACCGGTTCGATGTGGGCGAAGTCACCCGGACCGATGTGGCGCAGGCCGAAGCGCGGCTGGCACAGGCGGATGCCGATCTCGTGGCCGCCGAGGGCGATCTGGAAACGGCGCGCGAACTCTACAACCTCGAGGTCGGGCGCTATCCGGGCCAGTTGGAAACGCCGCCGCCGCTGCCGGCGACCGCCCCGACCGAGGACGCGGCGCGCGAGATCTCGCTGCGCAGCCATCCGCGGATCCTGCAGGCCCAGCGACAGGTGCAGGTCAACGAACTGAACGTGGCCGCGGCCGAGGCATCCGTCTTGCCGACCCTGAGCGCGCAGGCCAGTGCGGGGTATTCCGGCACCGATGATACCTTTGGGGGCGGTGACCTGAGCGGTTCGGCCGCTGTCGCGCTGACCCTGAGCGGCCCCATCTATCAGGGCGGCGCGCTCAATTCCGTGTTCCGCCGGACCAAGGCGAACCGCGACAATGCCCGCGCGCAGCTTTTGCGCACCACCGCCGAGATTTCCGAACTGGTGGGCCGGTCCTGGGCCGTGCGCGACGTGGCGCGGGCCCGGCTGACGGCGACCGATCGCCAGATCGAAGCGGCGCAGATCGCCTTTGACGGCACGCGCGAAGAAGCGACGCTCGGCGCGCGCACGACGCTTGACGTGCTCGATGCGGAACAGGACCTGCTGGACGCGCAGGCCAGCCGCATCGACGCCAGCGCGCAGGAACAGCGGGCGGCTTACGGGCTGTTGCTGTCCATGGGGCGGCTGACGGTGAAGGACCTCGACCTGCCCGTGGTGAGCTACGATCCCACCGCCTATTACAACACCGTCAGTGACGCCCCGGGCCTTGGCAGCGAACAGGGCATCCAGCTTGATCGCGTTCTGCAAGGGATCGGCCGCCAGTAACGCGGCGATCCAGCAGGCACGTCCGGGATGGCGACCCGATCCGGAGGCGTAGCCGGGCGGAGCGTCCGGTGTGGCACCGGCGACGTGCAGGTCTTGTCACGGGCCCGAGGTTTCCCGATGCTGGATCCGGACAGGAAGGGGCATTCCAATGACGCTTGAACGCCGCATTGCGCAGGGGCGCGGGGACGAACCCGCCGATCTGGTCCTGAAGGGCGGACAGGTGCTGTGCGTCGTGACAGGCGACATGGTGCCGGGGGACGTGGCGATCTGCGGCGACACGATCGTGGGCATCGGGGCCGCGTATGACGGCACACGCGTGATCGACGTCACCGGCAGGACGCTGGTGCCCGGTTTCATCGACACCCACCTGCATATCGAGTCCAGTTGCATCACCCCGTTCGAGTTCGACCGCTGCGTCGCCCCGCGCGGCGTGACGACCGCGATCTGCGACCCGCATGAAATCGCCAACGTGGCGGGGTTGGACGGCATCCGGTATTTCCTCGACGCGTCTGCCTGCACGCTCATGGATATCCGGGTGAACCTGTCGTCCTGCGTGCCGTCGACCCACATGGAAACCGCCGGGGCCGCGTTGGGGGTGGAGGATCTCGTCCCGCTGGCGGATCATCCGCGGGTGATCGGGCTGGCGGAATTCATGAACTATCCCGGCGTGATCCACCGTGATCCCGGTTGCATGGCCAAGCTGGCGGCATTTCATGGGCGGCATATCGACGGGCACGCGCCGCTGTTGTCGGGGCGCGACCTGAACGCCTATTGCGCCGCCGGCATCCGCACGGAGCACGAGGCGACAAGCGCCACGGAGGCGCGGGAGAAGTTGCACAAGGGGCTGCGCATCCTGATCCGGGAAGGGTCGGTCAGCAAGGACCTGGCCGCTCTTGCGCCGCTCCTGACACCGTTGACCGCCCCCTACATGTGCCTGTGCACCGATGATCGCAACCCGCTGGATATCGGCGAGCACGGGCATCTGGATTACATGATCCGCAGCCTGATCGCACAGGGCTGTGATCCCCTGTCGGTCTATCGTGCGGCGTCCCTGTCGGGGGCGGAGGCCTTCGGGCTCAAGGACCGTGGCCAGATCGCCCCTGGCAAGCGCGCGGATATCGTGGTGCTGGACGATCTGGCAGACTGTCGCGCGGCGCTGGTGCTGTGCGGCGGTGTCGTCGCCGACGCGGCGGGCTTCGCCGGGCGCGCGCATGTGGACCCTGTCGCCCGCGACAGCGTGAAGGCGCCCAAGGTCACGTCGGCGGATTTCGCGTATCCGGGCGGTGACGGCGACAGCGTGCCGGTGATCGGCATCTGGCCGGGCAAGATCCTGACCGAACATGGCACAGCTCATGTGCCGCGGACCGACGGCGACCGCAGGCCGGACCCGGCGCGCGATCTGGCGCGCATCGCGGTGATCGAACGGCACGGTCGGAACGGCAACATCGCCACCGGGTTCGTGCGCGGCTTCGGGGTCGCGCGGGGTGCCATCGCGTCCACCGTGTGCCATGACCATCACAACATCGCCGTGGTGGGAGTGGATTACGCCGACATGGCGCTTGCCGCGACCCGGCTGGGCGAGATCGAGGGCGGGTTCGTCGTGGTGGACGGGGGGCGCGTGCTGGCCGAACTGGCGCTGCCCGTGGCCGGGCTCATGAGCCTTGGCACGTTCGAGGACGTGCGTGATGCGCTCGTGGTCTTGCGCGCTGCGGCCCGGTCCTTGGGTGTCACGCTGGACGAGCCGTTCCTGCAACTCGCCTTCCTGTGCCTGCCGGTGATCCCGCACCTGAAGATCACGGATCGCGGCATGGTGGACGTGGATCGCTTCGCGCTGATCTGATCCGCGCAGCGGACAGGGACACGAAGGCCGGCGCGGGATGTCCTGCACCCGTGTCACCCGGAACAGGGTCAGGCGGCGGCGTCGATGCCCAGACCTGCCAGAATCCTGTCGGGGTCCGCCCCGCGTGCAGGGGCGCTGTCGCGCACGGCTTTCTGCAGGCGCGGGCTGGCGCGCAGCAGTTTCAGGAACCGGGCTTCGTCCAGCACCAGAAGGGTGGACGGGGCGATGGCGCGCACCTCGGTCCGGCGCGGCTTGCGCAAAAGGATCGCCACCTGTCCGAACATCTCCCCCCGGCCCAGCCGGACCGGCCCGCCGGGCAGATCCATCTCCACGGCGCCCGACGCGATGAAGAACACGCTGCGCGCGGTGGTGTCGCGGCGGATCACCCGTTCGCCGGGCGCGCAGTATCGGGTGCGCAGCGCGCGGGCGACCTGTCGCAGCGTCCCGTCGTCCAGATCGGCGAAGAGCGGCGACTGGCGCATCAGCGCCGCCTTGGGCAGGCGCAGGTCCAGCCGGGGCCGCCGTTCGGCCTTGGCACGGCGGCGCGCGATCCCGGCGATCAGCGTCTGGTACAACTCCGCACCGATCAGCCCGTCTTCGCGCATGGCGCTGTATTCGCGTTCCTCCAGCCGCAGGGCGGTCCGGCGGATGAAGCGGCGTTCCAGTTCCTCGGCATAGCCGGGATACTGCAGGCGCAGCCCTTCGATGGCCTGCTCCACCTCCTCCACCCGCCGGTCCAGCAGATCGTGCAGCAGGTCGGCCACGCGTCGCCCGTGGATGCGCCGGATGCGGCTGTCGATGAAGCCGTGCAGGTCCTTCAGGATCAGTTGCTGCGCCAGAAGCATCTCGAAATTGTCCGCCGTCAGCCGGGCCAGCGGCCGCGACAGCCCGAGCCGGTTGCGGGCCGCGACGGCAAAGCGGAATTGGCGCCCCTGCCACGTGCCGGACCGCGCCGCGCGGAGATAGCCCAGCCGCCCGCCGCTGCGGGTGGCTTCGATCAGCCGATCGGCCTGCGACAGGATGCGATCCGCCAGCCGCGCCGATACGGCCCTTTCGCGGAACCGTGTCAGGATCATGTCGCGTTCCGCCCCCGCCAGCGCGATCAGGCCCAGCGTGATACGGTCCCGGTCAAGGATTTCGGCGGCGTCCTCCGCGCCCGCGACCGCCGCGTCGAGCCGTTCGGCGAACTGCTTGGCTTCGGACCTGGCGGTGTCGCGGGTCAGGCCGTAATCCTCGGCGACGCTCGCCATGTCCTCGCGCACCTGTTGCAGGGCGACCGCGACCACCTGTTGCGACAGGGCGGCATCCAGCGGCGACAGCCGGTCGAGCCCGAGCCGCGCGATCACCCAGCGCAGGGACGATCCCTGCACGATGACCGTGAACAGGGTGAACCCGGTGGCAAGGATCGCGACCTCGCGCTTGACTTCCACCGGCACCCGGAAACTTTCGGTCACCGCCAGCGCCAGCGCCAGGGTGACCGCACCGCGCAAGCCGCCCCACAGGATGGCGATGCGGAACGGGCCTTCGACGCGTGGCGATGCCCCTGTGGCACTGAGAACCGGCAGGACACCGTACAGGATCACCGCACGCGCGGCAAAGGCTGCCAACGTGACGACCGCGATCAGTCCCAGATCCGTGACCCGCAGATCATCGAGAAACCGGGGCACCAGCAGGGCGGCCAGGATGAAGATCAACGCGCCCGCCCAATGGGCCAGCAGGTCCCAGATCTCGCGCAGGTTCTGCCACGTCTGGGGTGCGAGCCGCCCCGGCCCCAGCAGGTTCAGCGTCAGCCCCGCGCCCAGCACGGCGATCACGCCCGACACGCCGACACCCTGTTCCCCCGCGATATAGGCGATGTAGGGCAGGGCCACCGACAACGAGATCACCGCCAGATCGAACTGCCCCACCGCTGCCATCAGCCACAGGGCCGCGCGCGCGATGACCCAGCCGGTCAGCGCGCCGCCGATCATCAGCACGGGAAAGTTCAGGATCGCGCTGGCCAGGGACGGGTTCGGCACACCCGCCATCACATAGCCCATGAACAGCCCGAAGAGCGCGATCGCGGCGGCGTCGTTCATCAGGCTTTCGCCTTCGATGATCCGCGCGAGCCTGCGGGGTGCCGCGATGGACCGGAAGATGCTGACCACGGCCGATGGATCGGTCGTCGACACGATCGCCCCGATCAGCAGGCAGGCCGCAAGCGGCAGGGCCGACACCATGTTCAGTGCGAAGCCGACGAAGACCGTCGCCACGATGACCGCTACCACCGCCAGAACGAGGATCGGCACCCAGTCGTCCAGCATGCGCCGCAGGTTCATGCCCAGCGTCACCTGGAACAGCAGCGTCGGCAGGAAGACATACAGAAAGACGTTCGATCGGATCGGCAGGTTCAGGACCGCAAGTGCCACGGGATTGAGCGCGTCGGTGATTTCGGTGCGCAGCAGAAAGGCCGCGCCGGCACCGATCAGGATGCCGATGATCGCAAGGATCACGCTGTACGGCAGCCGCAACCGGGCCGCCAGCGGCTCGGCGAGGCCAATGACGACGAACAGGCTGGCGATGACGGCGGTAATGACGACGATATCCATGGCGCGATGCTATCTCCGCGCCATGGCAGTGGAAATCACGAAATGGTGGCGCAGCCGGGGTAAAGTCAGCCCCGGCCCAGCAACGCCTTCGCCTTGGTCGCGACCGCATCGGCCGTGATGCCCAATTCCGCGTAAAGCCGTTCCGCCGGGGCGGATGCGCCGAAGTCGTGCATGCCCACGAACCCCGACTTTTCGCGCTTGCCGCGTTCGCCGTAAAGCCAGCGGTCCCAGCCGAAGCGGATCGCGGCCTCCACGGCCACGCGCACGGGGCCTGCGGGCAGCACCCGGCGGCGATAGCTGTCCGGCTGGTCTTCGAACAGCTCCCAGCAGGGCATGGACACGACGCGGGTGCCGATGCCATCGGCTTCCAGAAGCGCGCGGGCTTCCATCGCGATGGCGACCTCGGACCCGGTGGCCAGCAGGATCGCCTCCCGCTTGCCGGTCGCGTCAGCCAGCACATAGGCCCCCTGCGCCGTCAGGTTCTTGGCCTTGAACTCGGTCCGCAGGGCGGGCAGGTTCTGCCGCGACAGGGCGAGCACCGTGGGCGTCTTGGTCGATTCCAGCGCGATTTCCCATGCCTCGGCAGTTTCGGTCGCGTCGGCGGGGCGGATGACGTTCATGTTCGGCGTCGCGCGCAACATCGCCAGATGTTCCACCGGCTGGTGGGTCGGCCCATCCTCGCCCAGCCCGATGCTGTCATGGCTCATGACATAGGTCACCGGCTGCTTCATCAGCGCCGACAGCCGCATGGCGCCGCGCGCGTAATCGGCGAAGCACAGGAAGGTGCCGCCATAGGGCCGGATGCCGCCGTGCAGCGCCAGGCCGTTCATCGCGGCCGCCATGCCATGTTCGCGGATGCCGTAATGGATGTAGCGGCCCGCACGGTTGTCGGGCAGGTGCACGCCCTGATCGCCCGTCTTGGTGTTGTTCGATCCGGTCAGGTCCGCCGACCCGCCCACATGTTCGGGCATGATCGCGTTGACCACTTCCAGTGTCATCTCGCTGGCCTTGCGGGTGGCGACGGTCGGCTGGGTGTCGGCCAGTTGCCGCTTGAACGCCTTGATCGTCGCGGACAGTTTCGCGGGCACCTCGCCCGCCATGACGCGGGCGAACTCTTTCTGCTTGGCGCCCGACAGGCTGGCGAAACGGTCGTCCCAGGCCGCGCGCGCCGCCGCGCCGCGCGCACCGATCGCTTCCCACTGCGCCTTGATGGCGTCGGGCACGTGATAGGCGGGCCAGTTCACGCCGTATGCCGCCTTGGTCGCGGCGACAACGGCAGGATCGGTCAGCGCGCCGTGCCCCTTGGGCGTGTCCTGCGCGCTGGACCCGATGGCGATATGGGTCTTGCAGGCGACCAGCGACGGCTTCGAGGTCTTCTTCGCCGCACTGATCGCATCGTCGATATCCGCCGGGTTGTGCCCGTCGCATTCATGCACCGACCAGCCCGCCGCGCGGAACCGGGCGATCTGGTCGGTGCGGTCGGCGATGTCGACCTTGCCGTCGATGGTGATGTTGTTGTTGTCCCACAGCACGATCAGCTTGGACAATTCCTGCCGCCCGGCAAGGCCGATCGCCTCGTGGCTGACGCCTTCCATCAGGCAGCCGTCGCCCGCGATGCACCACGTGTAATGGTCGACCACCTTCTTGCCAAAGCGCGCACGCAGCATTTCTTCGGCCAGCGCGAAGCCCACGGCGTTGGCGATCCCCTGTCCCAGCGGGCCGGTCGTCGTCTCGATCCCCATGGCGTGGCCGAATTCCGGGTGCCCGGCGGTGCGCGCGCCCCACTGGCGGAAGGCCTTGATCTGGTCCAGCCCCATGTCGGGCGAGCCGGTCAGGTACAGCAGCGCATAGAGCAGCATGGAGCCATGACCGGCAGACAGGATGAACCGGTCGCGATCCGGCCAGTCCGGGTTGGCCGCGTCGAAGGTCATGTGCTTTTCGAACAGCACGGTCGCGACATCCGCCATGCCCATGGGCATGCCGGAATGGCCCGAGTTCGCCCCCGCCACGGCATCGAGTGTCAGGGTGCGGATGGCGCAGGCTTTGAGCCAGTGGTCGGGATCGCGGTCGCGCAGGGCTGTCAGGGTCAATGTGCTGGCTCCGGTGGCTGGTGTCGGATGAACAGGGCAAGTGTGGCGGCACGCCGCCGGGCTGTTAGCGTCTTAGCAACTGGGTCCGGAAGTGCAAGCCGCCGCCACGCGCCCACGCATGGTATCGGGGGACTTGTTCCTGCGTGAATTGTCCTGTGTGATGGCCCCGGTCGGATTCGTCCCGTGGACGGTCCGGCCCGAAAAGCAGAACAGCGGGGGGCGGCATGGACGACATGGCGGACTTGTCGGAACTGGAACAACGGCTTGCAGTGGCCATCGGCAGGATGCGCGAGGCACACCAGGCCACGCGCGCGGCACTTGCGGCGGCTCAGGCGCGCATCGCCGCACTTGAACAGACCCCGCCGGTGGCGGACGAGCATGCCGAAACCATGGCGGCGCTCGACGCGGCGGCGGCCGAGATCGCCCGGCTTCGCGCGGCGCTCGATGCCGAACGGGCCGAAGCGCGCATGGTCGCGGAACAGGCCGCCGCGGATCGGGCGGCACTGGCCGCGGCCCGGAACGACGCGGACATGCGGCGCGCGGCGGGGCGGCTGGACCAGATCGCAGATGCGGGCGATGACAGCGGGCGCGCGCATCGGATGGATCTGGAACAGGCGCTCGACCGTTTGCGCGCCGTGAACGCGCAACTGCGCCAGAACAACGCGGCGCTGCGTCGGGCGCATGCCGACGGGCTTGCCGACGCGGACCTGGTCAACACCGGGTTGCAACTGGAAATAGACGCGCTGACCGCGGCACGCGCCGCCGACCGGGCCGAGATCGCAAGCATCCTGGCCGCGTTGCAGCCCATCGTGGAGGAAACCGAAGATGCCTGAGGTCACCATCACCATCGGCGGGCGCAATTTCGAGGTTGCCTGTCAGGACGGCGAACAGCCGTTTCTGGAAGCGGCAGCCGCCATGCTGGACACCGAAGCCCAGAGCATGGCGGGCCAGATGGGGCGGATCACCGAGGCGCGGATGCTCTTGATGTCCGGTCTGTTGCTGGCCGACAAGACCGCGGCCCTCGAAGAACAGGTCGCGCAACTGGAAGCCGAACGCACGGCGCTCAAGGCCGAACTGGCGGCTGCCGCCAACCGCCCCGTACACCGCGTGGAGGTGCCGGTTATCCCGCAGGCGCTGTCCGACAGTCTCGCCGAACTTGCGGCACGGGCCGAGGCACTGGCAGAGGACATGGAAGCGACGTCACCGGCCTGACGCCGCAGCAAGTGTCCCGCTGCCGTCCACCCGTCGGGACGGCGGCGGGCCAGAAGGACAGTGCCGGATCAGGCGTTCGCTTCGCGGATCTTTTCTGCGGCGTCCTTGTCAAACGTGACGCCCTTCGTGGTGAGCAGGGCGTCGAGTTCGCCCGACAGCGTCATTTCAGTGATGATGTCGCACCCGCCCACGAATTCGCCCTTTACGTAAAGTTGCGGGATGGTCGGCCAATCCGAAAAGTCCTTGATCCCCTGGCGGATATCGGGGTCGTCCAGAACGTTCACATCGACGAATTCGACGCCCATGTAGTTCAGGACGCCTGCGACGCGGCTGGAAAACCCGCATTGCGGCATGGATTTCGTACCTTTCATGAAAAGGACGACATCGTTCGTGGTGACGGTTTCGGCGATCCGGGCTGTCGGATCGGCAGGTGTGGTGTGGTCGGTCATCTCGGGTCCTCGTTCCTGTCTTGTCTGTCTGGTCTGTCCGTCTGGTTCCTGGGGGCCGACGCCCGCAGCCCCCACTTGATCGTCGCGCGGGCTCCCGGTCAGGCCGGTGCCCTTGCGGTGATCGGGTTCGCCGCTCGCGTCGTCCGCACCGGCATCGTTCAATTCGTCTGCGCCTGTCTGCGGGGTTTCCGGGTCTTCGTAGCTCGGTGCATCCGCGTCGAACTGGAATGCATCGCGCGGGTTCAGGTCAGGTCCGTGGGCGCGGCGGCGGCGTATCTCGCGGATGGCCGCGAACGCGAACACACCGCCGAAGACCAGGACGACGATCCAGGGTATGATGGTGACCGCCACCTCAATCCGGGATTTTTGTCGTCAGGGCCAGCGCGTGCAGTTCGCCATGCGCGCCATCCATCTTGCCCTTGAGCGCGGCATAGACCGCGCGCTGCTGTTCGACCCGGTTCTTGCCGCGGAAGCTTTCGTCGATCACTTCGGCAGCGTAGTGGTTCCCGTCGCCCGCGAGATCGGTGATCGTGATTTGCGCGTTGGGAAAACTCTGCTTCAGCAGGGTTTCGATGTCCTGCGCGGCGATAGGCATCGGGTCGCTCCTTGTGGCTTCAAGGAAATGTAAGCGGCAGCGCGGGACGCTGCAAGTCGGATCGCGGGTTTGCCTGCGGCGACGCCGTCGATGCTGGTCGGACGGGCTGCGAGGGCTATACTTGCGCGGACGGCCCTCTGGGGCGCTGCGAAGGATCGGCGGAATGCCCAGGGATCAGGCGGACACACACTCCGGGTGCGGGGTGATCTACGTTGCGACGGGGCAAGGCTATCTCGACCTTGCCGCTGCGTCGGCACGGTCGATGCGGCGGCTCAACCCGGGACTGCAGATCGACGTGTTCACGGACCTCGCCGGGGCGCAGAATACGAGGTGTCTTGCGGCGTTCGACCGGGTCTGGCCGGTGCCCCGTGTGCATCCGCGCGCCAAGATCGACTGCATGCCACTGACCCGCTTCGACCGCACCCTGTACCTTGACTGCGACACGCTGGCGATCGGTCCGCTGGGCGATCTGTTCTCGGTTCTGGACCGGTTCGAGTTGGCGATTGCCCACGACATGCGCCGCGCGTCCGACCTTGTTCAGGAAAGCGGGGTGGTGACCACGCCCTATGCCTTTCCACAGATGAATTCGGGCGTGATGCTGTATCGCCGTTCGCCCGTGATGTGGGAATTTCTGTCGGAATGGCAGGCGCGGTACCGGGCGCTTGGCGTGCTGCGCGACCAGGTATCGCTGAAGGACCTTCTGTGGCAGTCCGACCTGCGGTTCTATGTCTTGCCACCGGAATTCAACCTGCGCC
>DAIPIS010000056.1:0-12676 GCA_036770665.1 Meridianimarinicoccus sp. | reverse complement strand
CATCGCCCCGAACACGAGCGTCCCTTCGAGGCCAAGGTTGATCCGCCCCGACCGTTCGGTGAGCAATTCGCCAAGGCTCACGAACAGGAACGGCGTGGACACCCGGATCGCGCCGCCGATGATGGCGACAAGGATGGACCAGAGGCCAAGATCGCCCTCCATCAGCTTTTCCACTTCTCGGGGACGAAGGGTTTCAGGCGGCCGTACAGCGATTCAGACATCAGGATCGCGATGAACACGAACCCCTGCAGCACCAGGACGGTCGCATCGGGCAGGCCCATGCGCCGCTGGATCAGGCCCGACGATGCCTCGAACCCCGCCAGCAGGATCGCCACCGGGATGATGACCAGCGGATTGTGCCGCGCGAGGAACGCGACAAGGATCCCGGTATATCCATAGCCCGCCGCGAGCGACCCGTTGGCCGACCCGTGGATCGCCGTCACCTCGAACAGGCCCGCAAGTCCGGCAAAGGCCCCCGCAAGCCCGGTGAAACCCAGGATCAGCCGGCCCACCGGCAATCCCTGCACCTGCGCTGCGCGCACGTTGCCACCCGCGATCCGCGCGGCGAAGCCCCATGTGGTGCGGTCGATCAGCACCCAGGCCGCGATGCAGGCCAGCACACCAAACGCCAGCCCCCAATGCACGTCGAGACCGGGAATGTCCCCCACCCGCAGGCTGTCGGGCAGGGTCAGGGTGGACGGCTTGTTCAGGCTGGCGGGATCGCGCAGCGGCCCTTCGACCAGATGGTTCATCAGCGCGATGGCGATGTAGGCCAGCAGCAGCGACGCGATGGTTTCATTGACACCGCGATAGTGGCGCAAGGCCCCTGCCGCCCCGATCCACAGGCCACCGACCGCCATCGACGCCACCGCCATCAGCGGCAGCGCCACAACGGCGGGCGCGCCGATCAGCACGGCCCCAAGACCCCCGGCCGCGACACCGCCCAGAACGATCGCCCCTTCGCCGCCGATCACCACCAGCCCCAACCGCGCGGGCAACGCCACGCACAGCGCCGCGAACAGCAAGGGCGCCGTGCGCGACAGCGTGTTGTTCCACGAAAACGCCGACCCGAACCCGCCCTGCCACACCAGCGCGAAGAATTGCACGGGTGACTTGCCCTGCGTCAGCAGGAACAGCGCAAAGGCGGCAAGCCCCGCCAGCAGCGCCAGGAGCGGGATGACAAAGGCTTCCGACCGCCGCGCCAGGAGGGGCAGGACCGCGCCCATGCCGGGCCGTATGATCGCCTGGTCCGTCATGCCGTGCCCCCGCTGCCCAGCCCGCTCAGGACGTCGACCCGATCACGCCTTCGACCAGATAGCCCATGCTTTCCAGCGCGATGTCGGTTTCCACCAGCGCTTCGCCCGCGGTCAGGATCACGTTGCCCGCGTTGTCGTTCAGCGGACCCCGGATCGCAGCGAACCCGCCCTTGAGGATCTCGGCCTTCGTGGCCTCGAACTGGGCGCGGGCGGCATCGCTGACCGACGATCCCAGCGGCGACATCTTGATGAACCCGTCCGCGAGACCACCGCGCACGAAATTCGGGATCGTGCCGCCATCCAGAACCGTCTGCACCATGCCGGTGTAGACCCCCGCCCAGTTCCATTCGGCACCGGTCAGGTACTTGTCGGGGGCCAGCGACGTCTGGTCCGCGTGATAGCCGCAGATGAAGCAGTCGCGCCCGGCGGCGGTTTCCATCACCACCTTCGGCCCGTCCACGTGGCAGGTGATGACGTCGCAGCCTGCATCGGCCAGCGCGTTGGTCGCCTCGGCCTCCTTCACGGCCAGCGACCATTCGCCGGTGAAGATCACCTGGCAGGTGATCGTCGGATCCACCGCGCGCGCGCCCAGCAGGAAGGAATTGATGTTCAGGATCACCTGCGGGATCGGCTTGGCCGCCACGAAGCCGATCTTCTTGGTGCGGCTCATGTGGCCCGCGACGATGCCGTTCAGGTACTGGCCCATCCCGATGTAACCGAAATAGCTGCCGATGTTCGCGGGCATGCCTTCGGTCCAGAGCCCGGCGGCGTGCTGGAACCGCACATCGGGATATTTCGGCGCAAGTTCCAGAACATGGGGGCTGAAGTACCCGAACGAGGTCGGAAAGATCAGCGACACGCCGTCGAAATTGATCATCGACTGCATCGAGTTCTGGACATCGCTGGTTTCGGCGACGTTTTCTTCCTCGACCACGGTCACGCCCGCCATCGCCTTGACCGCGGCCGCACCTTCGGCATGCGCCTGATTGTACCCGAAATCGTCGCGGGCCCCGACATAGATGAAACCGACGCTCAGCGCGCCTTGCGCGCGCGCCGTGCCGGGCAACCCGAAAGCCGCGGCGGCCCCGATGGCGGCGGTGCCGGACAGGAAGCGACGACGGTTCAGGGCGGGGGAATGAAGGATCATGGACTGGCTCCGGATGAAGGGCACCGTCGATACGGCGATTGGTGGAATCATCACCCGATTGCACTGCTGCTGTCGCGTGCTAAGTTTGCAGCGAGCCGCTGCAGGAAATGCAGCAGATGCGGGAGCCCCCCATGCACAGCCTTCTGCCGCTGCAGTTCGTCGATGCCATCGCCCGCGCCGGATCCATCCGCAAGGCCGCCGAAGGGCTTGCGATCACCTCCACGGCGCTGAACCGCCGCCTTCTGGCGCTGGAAGACGAGTTGGGGGTGCTGCTGTTCGAACGGCTTCCGCGCGGCGTGCGCCTGTCCACGGCGGGCGAGTTGCTGATCCATCACCTGCGCACACAGTCCGCGGAACTGGAAAAGCTGAAGGGCCAGATCGCCGACCTGCGCGGCCAGCGGCGGGGGCACGTGGACATCGCCTGTTCGCAGGCTTTCGTCCCGTATTTCCTGCCGGTGCAGATCGGTCGCTACCGGCGCGAGCATCCCGGTGTCAGCTTCGCCGTGCGCGTGCGCGACCGCGCCGCCGCCGAAGCGGCGCTGGCGGATCACAGCGCGGATATCGCGCTGATCTTCGAACCCGTCCGTCTGGCCGAGGTGCAGGTGCTTGCCAGCGCGCGACAGCATATCCACGCGGTGATGGACGCGACCCATCCGCTGGCCGGGGACGGCGTGGTGCGTCTGCGCGATTGTGCGCGTTTCCCGGTGGCGCTGCCGACGGCGGCTTACGGCGTGCGGCACCTGATCGATCTTGCGCTCGTGCGGACGTCTGTCGCGCTCCATACGGTGCTGGAAGCGGACAGTTTCGATTTCCTGCGCCACTATCCCGCCCAGGAACAGGTGGTCAGCTTCCAGATCCCCATCGGCCTGCCGTCCGACGCGGCGTCCCGCGGGATCGTGACACGACCGATCGACATGCGCGATGTGCCCGCGGGGCGGCTGTATCTGTGCCAGTTGCGCAGCCGCGCCCTGCCCGTCGCTGCCGCGAAATTCGCGGCTCTTCTGGAACGCGAGATCGACAAGACCGAACCCTGATGCCGGTGCACGCCGGTGCCGCACCGGTGCTGTTCCGGCCGTGGGCGCAGGCCATCGCCCGCGCCAGCCGGGGTCGGATGATGGCTGATGCCCGCGAAGGCCGACACCACGACGCCGGGGGACCGGCGCGGATCCGCCGCGCCAGCCGGGGTGGACAGCCCGTGCAGCCCTTCGGCAAGACGCGCAAGCCAGTCCCGCCGACCCGTTCCAAGGCCAGGGTCGTGTCAGGCCGCGTCGTCGCCGGGTGCCGCGTAGGATCCGTCGGCGCGGTGCACTTCCCGGCCGGTCACGGCCGGGTTGAAGCAGCACGCCATCACCAGTTCCGCGTCGCAGCGCACGGTGTGCCGGTCGTGCCGGTCGAGCGCGTACATCACGCCCGGGCGGAGTTCGTGCGTCGCGCCGGTGGCAAGGTCGGTGACGGTCCCCTTGCCCGCGATGCAATAGACGCTTTCGAAATGGTTCTTGTATTCGAACGTGTGTTCCGATCCCGCCTCCAGCGTCGTGATGTGGAACGAGAACCCCATGCCGTCATCGGCCAGCAGCATCCGCACGGATGTCCAGCGCGCATCGGATACGGCGCGGTCGGTGGTCTTGAGGTCGTTCAGGTCGCGTACGATCATGTCCGTTGCTCCACTCAGATCCGGATGTCCTCCGCCAGCACATCCCGCGCCGCCCGCACGACGATGGCAAGCCCGTCGCGCAGGATATCCGACGGCGTCGTCAACGGCGCAAGCACCTTGACCACCTGGTCGTCGCTGCCCGACGTTTCGATCACCAGACCGTTCTCGTAGGCGCGTGCGCAGATCGCCGCGGCCAGATCGCCCGTGCCCACATCGACGCCCTGCATCATGCCGCGCCCTTTCAGGAATGCCCCCGGCACCGTGTCGGCGATGTCCTGCAGCGCGTTGGACACGACGGTCGCCTTGTCCGCGATGTCCCCTTGGAACCGGTCGTCCGACCAGAATTTCTCGATCGCCACCCGCGCCGTCACGAAGGCGTGGGTGTTGCCCCGGAACGTGCCGTTGTGTTCCGCCGGGCCGAAGATGTCGTGCTCCGGGCGGATCAGCGTCAGGGCCATCGGCAGGCCGAAGCCGGAAACGGATTTCGCCAGCGTGACGATATCGGGTTTGATCCCCGCGCCTTCGAAGGCGAAGAACGTGCCGGTACGCCCGCATCCCGACTGGATGTCATCGACGATCAGCAGCGCGCCGTGGCGCTTTGCGATGTCGGCGATCTTGCGCATCCAGTCGGGGGATGCGGCGTTCAGGCCGCCTTCGCCCTGCACCGGTTCGAACAGGATCGCCGCCGGTGCGTCGATCCCGCCCGACGCGTCGGACAGCATCCGGTCCAGCAGGTCGGCGGTGTCCATCCCGTCGACATAGCCGTCGAACGGGACGCGGGTGATGCCGGATGTGTCCATGCCCGCCCCGCCCCGGTGATAGCCGTTGCCGGTCGCGGCCAGCGCCCCCATGGTCACGCCGTGAAAGCCGTTGGTGAAGGCGATGATGTTCGTGCGGCCCGTCTTCTTGCGCGCGATCTTCATCGCCGCCTCGACCGCGTTGGCGCCGGTCGGGCCGGTGAACATCACCCGGTGATCCATCCCGCGCGGGCGCAGGATGTGACGTTCGAACGCGGTCAGGAAATCCGCCTTGGCGTCGGAATGCAGGTCGAGCCCGTGGGCCAGACCGTCGCCCGCGATGTGGTCGATCAGCGCGGCCTTCATGTCAGGGTCGTTGTGCCCATAGTTCAGCGACGAACATCCGGCCAGAAAATCGATGTAGCGGTTGCCGTCGGTGTCGAACAGTTCCGATCCCCGTGCGCGCGCGAACACGGCGGGCATGCTGCGGCAATAGGACCGTGCCGCGCTTTCGCGACGGGTGAAAATGGAAACGTCGGTCGTGGCCATGTCTTTGGGCATGGGGAGTCCTTTCGGTGAATTCTACGGAATCGGCGGCGGGGGGCCGGGTCAGGCGACCGCGCGCAAACGGGCCTGAGCCCGCGGCAGCGTGATGGTGACCATGTGTTCGGTCGCCGCCACGCCGCCGAAGTGTCGGGTGCGGTCGAAATGGGGCGCGTCGGTCAGATCGCCGCCGAGCTGCCGCGCGAAACCGCGGAACAGCCCCCACGACGCTGCGTTCGACCTGGTGATGGTGGTCTTCAACCGGTTTGCCGCCCGACAGTCCGGCCGCATCACAAGATGGGACAGCATCCGGCGACCAAGGCCCAAGCCGCGTGCGTCGGCGTGCACCGCGACCTGCCAGACAAAGACCGTGTTCTGGCCTGGGATCATGTGACCCGACACCCAGCCGACGATCCGGCCTCCCCGTTCGGCCACGACGCAGGTGTCGGCGAAATGGTCCGCCTGGATCAGGTTGCAGTACACGGAGTTTTCATCCAGGGGCGCACAGTCGCGCACCAGTCGCCAGATGTCCGATCCGTCCTCCATCGTTGGTTTGCGCAGGCGGATGGCCCGCGACGCGGCCACCTCGCGGTCTTGTTCCTGGGTGTCCTTGGGCATGGATGCTCCACCAGTTGTTTCTTTGATCATCAAAGTACACGAGCACCACAGGTTTTCAACCCGCTTTATTTTTAAACATGCATTGCCCATAAAGGCCAATTTTAGTGCAAACATGACAGTCTCTTGCACCTTCTCCTGACCCGGAAAGCTTTGGATGCTGAATGATCCTGCAAGATACTTTGACCATTGAAGCACATCGGCCGCGCCGGTAACATCACGTTCATGCCCGGACCGGACCGCACCGATGCCAGCCTGATCGCCCTGCGCCGGATCCTGCGCGCCACGGAAATCTATGCGCGCGACCTGGCGCAGTCGGTCGGCCTGACATCCTCGCAATTGCGCGTGCTGCAGATCATCGCGGCCAAACCGGACGCAAGTGCCACGCCCAAGGCGCTGGCGCAGCAGATGCGGCTAAGTCAGGGCACGATCACGGCGCTGATCGACAAGCTGGAGATCCTTGGCCATGTCATCCGGGTCCGGTCCGCCAACGACCGCCGCCAGACCGATGTGACGCTCACCGATCTGGGGCGTGCAACCGTCGACAATGCGCCGGATGCGCTGCAGCAACGCTATGTGACCGCCTTCGTGCAGCTTGCGGACTGGGAACAGGCGCAACTGGTCGCGTCGCTGGAACGGGTGGCCGCCATGCTGGACGCCGCCGAAATCGACGCGTCGCCGGTGTTGACCATGGGCGACATCCACACGGACTAGGTATCGCGCGGTCCCGCCCATGCGACGGCGCCCCGCGTTTGCGCTGTCAACGCCGGGGTCCGGGGGCCTTCTTGTTGCCGCGTGGCCCGGTCAGCACCGGTGTGTTGGCGCTGTTCTCGTCCGACAGCTTGCGCCAGCGGGCAAGCCGGGCGGGGTCGAGCGTCCCCGCTGCGACCGCGGCCAGAACGGCACAGCCCGGTTCATGGGCATGGGTGCAGTCCCGGAACCGGCACAGCGGGGCCAGCGCCACGATTTCGGAAAACAGCATGTCCAGTCCGGCGGCCACGTCGCGCACGTGCAACGTCCGCATCCCCGGCGTGTCGATCACCCACCCGCCCCCGGCAATCGCGTGCAGCGACCGCGACGTGGTGGTGTGCCGCCCCTTGGCATCGGACGCACGGATCGGGCCGGTGGCCTGCGCTTCGGATGCGGGCTTGTCCGCCAATGTGTTCAGCAGCGTGGATTTGCCGACGCCCGACGATCCCACCAGCGCCACGGTCTGCCCCGGTCCGCACCACGGCGACAGGACCTGCGCCGCATCGGGGGCCTTGGCGTTCACCATCACGACGCCCAGATCGGGCTGAAGTGCCGCCGCCTGCGCCCGGAACGCCGCCGCGTCCGCCGTCTGATCGATCTTGGTCAACACGATCACCGGGGTCGTTCCGGCCTCGTTCGCCAGCGCCAGATACCGCTCCAGCCGCGCCGGGTTGAAATCGTCGTTGCAGGACGTGACCACGAACAGCGTATCCACATTGGCCGCGATCAGTTGCGTGGGCCTGCGCCCTTCGGTCTTGCGCTGCAACAGCGCGCGCCGGTCCAGCCGCCGCACCAGCAGATCATGTGCCGGGTCCACAAGCACCCAGTCGCCCACGGCGAAATCGGTCGTGCTCGCCTGGGGAAGCAAGGTCAGGCGGACGGAACCGGACACGGCCTGCGCCGTCAATCGGCTGCGGTGGACGGTCGCGATGCGCATCGGCATCAGGCACGCGTCCTCCGCGGCCACCTGCGCGGCAAAGAAGCCCGACCAGCCGAGCGCGTCCAGTGACCCGAAGGTCTGATCCGATCCGTTCTTCACGTCTTGTGCATGCCCGCACCGATGCGTGTCCGCAAGCCTTTCTGTGGCGGTCGGCCTTGCGTCCACGTGACCGGGATGACACGGCCGGGGCACCGACCGCGCGATGCGGCGCGCACTGCAACGATGCCATGCGCGTGGACGTGCGGAAGGCCACCCTGGCCGAGGTCAGGTTGCGAACGGGGCGGATCACCGGACGACACGGGCCTTGCCGGAACGTGCGGCCGCGACCCGCGTTGTCGTTCTGCCGACCGACCGGCCGGCAGCGATCGAACACCACGAAAAGGACGACCGATGAACATTCTGATGGTTCTGACGAGCCACGACACGCTGGGCGACACTGGCCGGAAGACCGGCTTCTGGCTGGAAGAATTCGCGGCACCCTATTACATCTTCAAGGACGCCGGGGCGGCGATCACGCTGGCATCGCCCAAGGGCGGGCAGCCCCCGCTGGACCCGTCCAGCGATGGCGATGACGCCCAGACCGACGCCACCCGGCGGTTCAAGGACGATGCCACGGCGCAGGCCGCGCTGGCAGACACGCGCATCCTGTCCGACATCGACCCTGACGCTTTCGATGCGGTCTTCTATCCCGGCGGGCATGGGCCGCTGTGGGATTTGGCCGAAGACGACGCCAGCCGCGCGCTGATCGAACGCTTCGCCGCGCGGGACCGGCCCATCGGCGCGGTTTGCCACGCCCCGGCGGTTTTCCGGCACACGCTGGGCAAGGACGGCAGGCCGCTGGTGTCGGGCCGAATGGTGACCGGTTACAAAAACTCCGAAGAAGCCGCCGTCGGCCTGACCGATGTCGTTCCCTTTCTTGTCGCCGACATGCTGTCAGCGACGGGCGGCCAGTATGACTGTGGCGACGACTGGCAGTCCTTCGTGGTGGTCGACGGCACGCTCGTCACGGGGCAGAACCCCGCGTCGTCGGCCGACGCGGCGTACAAGCTGCTCGCGCTGATCTGATCCATCGGCGCGCGGCGGTCAGCCTGCCGCGCCGCACACGACGCATCAGCCATGGCGCAAATTGCCGTGGGCGCGTGCGCCGCCCGGTCGCCGGACCGGCGGGCGCATATCGTCCGCGCGCGGTCTCTCGGGCACGCGGCGCCACCGCAACTTCCAGCGACACATGCACCGCCGCTGCGGAATGAAAACCTTGCGCGCGCCATGTCCGGAGGGTCTTGATACCCGGCGGGCAAGCGGCATGATGCGCGAGGCCACCTTCATGAACCGGGGACTGTCGGATGGGCGATCAGAAGATTCGCAACATGCAGGAGTTCGCGGACCTGAGCGGGCTGTCACGTCCGACCGTGTCGAAGTATTTCAACGACCCGAACAGCGTCCGGTCATCCACACGCCGCCGCATCGAAGAGGCGCTCGCGCAGCATGCCTTCAAGCCGAACATCTATGCCGTCAACCAGAACCGGCGCCTGACCAACAACGTTGGGATCGTGGTGCCCTATCTCGCCGATCCGTTCTTCGCGGAAATCGCGCGCACGATCGAAACCCTGTGCATCGAAGCCGGGTTCCGGCCCATCCTTCTCAGCTCCCACGGCGATCCACGCCTGGAACGGGACAATCTCGACAGCCTCGTGTCCCTGAAACCGGCCGGGGTGCTGCTGGCACCGCTTGGCCGCGCATCGGACCGGGCCGCCGTGGCGCGTTTCTGCGACGCGGTGCCGACCGTGCTGTTCGACAGCCGGATCGACGAGGCCGACGCCGATTTTGTGGGGTCGGACAACACGCAAAGCATATCGCTGATCGTGGACTACCTGTGTCGCACGGGGGAACCGCCCGCGCTGTTCGAAATGCGCGCACCGGTGAACCCGAATGCCAACAAGCGGCGCGCCGCGTATATCGCCGCGATGGAACGGCTGGGCCACGCACCACGCCTGCTGCAGGTGCCGGGTGATGGCTGGGATTTCGAACAGATCGGCTTCACCGAAGGATGCCGCGTGATCGACGCGGGCGGCATCGGCACCGACACCATCCTGTGCAGCAACGACCGGCTGGCGATCGGGGTCATGGCGGCGGCCTTTGCGCGCGGCGTGCGGGTCGGGCGGGTCGATGCGCAGTTGCGCATCGCGGGCCACGACGATCATCCGTTCTCGCGCTTCACCTGTCCCGGCCTGACCACGGTCACGCAGGACTATGACCAGATCGCGCGGCACAGCGTGGAAAGACTTCTGACGCTTCTGGACAAGGGTCAGGATGCCGACCGGCGCGGTGTGGTCCTGTTCGCCGGGAAGCTTGTCCTGCGCGACTCCGCCTGACCGACCATTTTATTTTTACGCGCGTAAATCTTACTGTTGACCCGCGATGCTGGGCTCCCGTAGCTTGATGGTGCAACATCCAATCAGGGAGGATACGGATGTCACCGATTACCGTGCTTCGCGCGACCACTGCGCTTGCGCTGTGTGTCGCCGCCACGTCGGCCATGGCACAGCAGACCATCACCATCGCGACCGTGAACAACGGTGACATGATCCGGATGCAGGGTCTGACCGCGGCCTTCAACGAAGCCCACCCCGACATCACCGTCGAATGGGTGACGCTGGAGGAAAACGTCCTGCGCCAGAACGTCACCACCGACATCGCACAGGGCGGCGGCCAGTACGACATCATCACCATCGGCACGTACGAGGTCCCGATCTGGGGCGCGCGCGGCTGGCTGGTCCCGCTGGATGACCTGAGCGACGCCTATGACGTGGACGATCTGCTGCCCGCCATCCGCGGCGGTCTGACGGTCGACGGGAGCCTGTACGCATCGCCCTTCTACGGCGAGTCGTCGATGGTCATGTACCGCACCGACCTGATGGAGGCTGCGGGGCTGACCATGCCCGACGCCCCCACATGGGATTTCATCCGCGACGCCGCCGTCGCGATGACCGACCGTGACGCCGGCATCTACGGCGTCTGCATGCGCGGCAAGCCCGGTTGGGGCGAAAACGTCGCCTTCATCACGGCCATGGCGAATTCCTTCGGCGCGCGCTGGTTCGACGAAGACTGGACCCCGCAGTTCGACACGCAGGAATGGGCGGACGCCTTCGCGTTCTATCTCGACCTGATGGCGCAGGCAGGGCCTCCGGGGGCGGCGGGCAACGGGTTCAACGAAAACCTCGCGCTGTTCCAGCAGGGCAATTGCGGCATGTGGATCGACGCCACGGTCGCCGCGTCCTTCGTGACCAACCCCAACGATTCCGAAGTCGCCGACCGCGTCGGTTTCGCGCTCGCACCCGACAACGGTCTTGGCAAGCGGGGCAACTGGCTTTGGGCGTGGTCGCTGGCGATCCCGTCCTCGTCGACGAAAGCCGACGCCGCGATGACCTTCATCGAATGGGCGACCGGGCCTGAATACGCGGCACTCGTTGCGGACCGCGAAGGCTGGGCCAACGTCCCGCCGGGCACCCGCACATCGCTGTATGAAAACGCGGCCTATCTGGAGGCGGCACCCTTCGCCCAGATGACGCTCGACTCGATCCTGTCCGCCGATCCGACCGACCCGACCGTCGATCCGGTGCCCTATACCGGCATCCAGTTCGTCGCGATCCCGGAATTCGCAGGGCTGGCGACGGAAATCGGTCAGGTCTTTGCGGGCGCGCTTGCGGGCCAGATGTCCGCCGAAGACGCACTGGCCCAGGCACAGGCCCTCGCCGTGGACGAAATGGAAGCCGCAGGCTACTGACCCAGCGCCCCAGACGGTATCGGCCGGGGCGCGTCCCCGGTCGGCATCGGCCCAACCCGGTGGTCCCGCGACCCTGTGTTTCGCCCGGTGTTCCGTCCGGCGGGACCCGGTGCGAGCCCTGCACCCGTGGCGCGCCGACCCAAATCCCCGAGGTGCCCCATGGCGACCCGACACTCCCGATCCGCGGCCCGCGTGACGATGGCCCCTGCCGTGTTCCTGCTTCTGGTGTGGATGCTGGTGCCGCTGGTCATGACGTTGTGGTTTTCCATCCACGACTACCGCCCCATGCGCGGCACCTTCGACTGCTGCGTGGGCTTCGAGAACTACGTGCGCTTCGCCACCTCCAGCGCGTTCCAGGACGCCGTCCTGACGACGCTGATCATGGTCGGCGGGATCCTTCTGATCACGGTGATTGGCGGCATCTTCCTCGCGCTGCTGCTCGATCAGCCGATCTGGGGTCAGGGGGTCGTGCGCATCCTGGTCATCGCGCCTTTCTTCGTGATGCCCACGGTCGCGGCACTCGTCTGGAAGAACATGTTCATGAATCCCGTAAACGGGCTTCTGGCGCATCTGTGGGAGTTTTTCGGGGCCGAACCGGTATCGTGGCTGACCGAAGCACCCCTGTTGTCGATCATCGTGATCGTGGCGTGGATGTGGTTGCCCTTCGCGACGCTGATCCTGCTGACCGCGATCCAGTCGCTGGACAGCGAACAGATCGAAGCCGCCGAAATGGACGGCGCGGGCCCGGTGGCGCGCTTCGGCTTCATCATCCTGCCGCACATGGCCCGCGCGATCACCGTGGTGATCCTGATCCAGACCATCTTCCTGCTGTCGATCTTCGCCGAGATCTTCGTGACCACGGGCGGCGGGTTCGGCACCCGAACGCTCACCTATCTTGTCTACCAGCGCGTCATCGAAAGCCAGAATGTCGGGCTGGGCAGCGCCGGTGGCATCTTCGCCGTCATCCTTGCCAACATCATCGCCATCTTCCTGATGCGCATGGTCGGCAAGAACCTGGACAAGTGAGGATCTGACCATGGCCCGCGCCATCCCCGCACGACGCCGCATCGCCTTCACGGCACTCGCCTGGATCATCGCGCTCCTGATCTTCTTTCCGATCCTGTGGACCGTGCTCACAAGCTTCAAGACCGAAGCCGTCGCCATTGCCGACCCGCCGGTGTTCCTGAACTTCGACTGGACGCTGGAAAACTACCGCGTCGTGCAGGAACGGTCGAACTACATGCGCTATC
>DAIPIS010000253.1:0-2881 GCA_036770665.1 Meridianimarinicoccus sp. | reverse complement strand
GTCAGCCAGTCGTCCCGGGTCTGCTGTTCCAGCGATCCGATCAGCCGCCCGACGGTGCCGAATTCCAGCCGGGCATTGCGCCAGTGCAGCTTGCGCACGGGCACGAAGCGGTTCTCGACGATGGCCTCGGCGGTGCCGTCGTCCAATGGGCGGGCCTCGCCGGTGACCCCGAAGGTCCCGTTGTCGGTATAGCGCCCGGCGCGGCCTGCGATCTGTGCCAACTCGTTCGGTTGCAGCATCCGCATCCGCCGCCCGTCGAATTTCGACAGCGCCGAGAACGCCACATGCCGGATATCCAGGTTCAGCCCCATCCCGATGGCATCCGTCGCCACCAGGTAATCGACCTCGCCGTTCTGGTAGAGATCCACCTGCGCGTTGCGGGTGCGCGGGGACAGCGCCCCCATGACCACCGCCGCCCCGCCCTTCTGGCGGCGCAGCAATTCCGCGATGGCATAGACGTTTTCCACCGAGAACCCGACGATGGCCGACCGGGGTGGCATCCGGCTGAGCTTTTTCGCGCCCACATAGGTCAGTTCGGACATGCGCGTGCGATACTGGAACTGCACGCCGGGCACCTGCGCCGCGATGGCGCTGCGCATGGTATCCGACCCGAGGAACAGGGTTTCGTGATGCCCGCGCGCATGGAGCAGCCGGTCGGTGAATACGTGGCCCCGTTCCGGGTCGGCGCAAAGCTGGATCTCGTCGATGGCGACGAAATCGGCCCCCATGCCCTGCGGCATCGCCTCCACCGTGCAGACCCAGTATTGCGCCCGGTCCGGGACGATCCGTTCCTCGCCCGTGACCAGCGCCACGACCGACGGGCCGCGCAACGCCTTGATCTTGTCATAGACCTCGCGCGCCAGAAGCCGCAGAGGCAGGCCGATGATGCCCGTCCTGTAGGCCAGCATCCGCTCGATCGCGTAATGGGTCTTGCCGGTGTTGGTGGGACCGAGAACCGCCTCGATGCGTCCGTTGCCCGCCATGCGCCCCCCTTGGCCGTGCCCGACGGGCCCCGCACCGCCCTTGTGCCGCCGGACGTTAAAGCGTGGCTTCGCCCAACTGGCGTTCAAGCCGTTCGATGGCGTCTTTTAGAGTCGGTCGGTGGGGATGTATAGCCGAGACCGCGCGGTAGGCACTGAGCGCGTCGGCAGGGTGGCCGGTTTCCTCGAGGATAAGTGCAAGCCCCATGATCGCCCCGAAATGTTGCGGGTTCAGCGCAAGCGTCATCTCGATATCGGCAAGTGCGGGCCCGTACAGACCGGCCCGGAAATACGCCGTGGCGCGGGCGTTGTAACCCTCGGCAAATTCGGGCGCATGATCCACGAGCGCCGTCAGATGTTCGATGGCCGTGTCGAATTGCTCGTTTTCCATCGCCGTGCGGCCACGGTCGAGCAGCAGGTCCGCCGTCGGCGACCCGGATTTCGACCAGCGGCTCCAGATCGCGGCCTCAACGTCGGGCCAGTTGGTCAAGTCCGGTGTCCGCAACTTGTCGAGCAGGTCCTCCGTCGACATCGTGGTGTCCTGCGCGACGCCCGGACCAACCCCGGCCACAAGCGCAAAAAGGGCCAGTGCCGCGACGGCGCATTTGATTCTGGTGAGGGCCATCTTCATATGAGCCAGTATAACGCGAAACGGGCCGAAATCGATAGCGGCGCCACCAAAAGAGGAAGGAACAATCCCATGAGCGACATCATCGACGGTGCCGTGCGAAAGCTTGGTGCAAAACTGGGCGGCAGTTTTGACGGCGTGGCCAAGTTCGTCATCGACGGCGAAGGCAGCATCATTGTGGATCCGGACGGCGTGCGCGCGGGCGACGGCGATGCCGACGTGACGCTGGCGGCCGATGCCGACACGTTCCGCGACATGCTGGACGGGGAACTCAACCCGACCTCCGCCTTCATGGGCGGGCGACTGCGCATCGAGGGCGACATGGGCCTTGCGATGAAGCTGGGTGCGGCGCTGTCTTGACCGACGACCCTGCCCCGGCGCCATTCCATCACGCCACCGCCCGCGCCCGCCCCGAGGCACATGCCGTCTGGGTGAAAGCCGCCGATGGTGTGCGGCTTCGCATCGGGCTGCTGGCGGACGGCGGGGCAGGCACGATCCTGATGATACCGGGACGCACCGAGTATCTTGAGAAATACGGCGCGGTCGCGGCCGATCTTGCCAGCCACGGCTATGGCATGGTGGCGATCGATTTTCGCGGTCAGGGACTGGCGGATCGGGCGCTGTCGGACCCGCGCATCGGCCACGTGGCGCGCTTCTCGGACTACCAGCAGGACATCGCGGCGCTTGTGGACTTTTCCACGGCGCGGCAGTTGCCAAAACCGTGGTTCCTGATCGGGCATTCCATGGGCGGGGCCATCGCGCTCCGGGCGATTCTGAACGGGCTGGACGTGGCGGGTGCCGTGTTCAGCGCGCCCATGTGGGGCATCGCCATGGCCCCCGTTCTGCGTCCTGTCGCGTGGGGGCTGGGATGGGTGGCCCATCATGCGGCGCTGAACAGATGGATCACGCCGGGCACGAAGGCGCAAACCTATGTGCGGATCTGCGATCCTGCGGACAACTTCCTGACCGACGATCCGGAGCAGATCGCCGCGATGCGCGCGCAACTCGACGCGGTGCCGGGGCTCGATCTGGGCGGGCCGTCGGTGCCGTGGCTCTACCGGGCGCTGCGGGAATGTGCCGATCTGCAACGCCATGCCGACCCAAAGGTGCCGACGCTCACGTTTCTGCCGTTGCGCGACGAAATCGTGTCCGCAGCCGCGATACGGTCCATGACCGGGCGCTGGCGCGATGCCACGCTGGTGGAGGTGCCGGGCGGACGGCACGAAACAATGGTGGAAATCCCCGCGCGCCGGCAGGTGTTCCTTGACCGGAC
>DAIPIS010000055.1:6176-12723 GCA_036770665.1 Meridianimarinicoccus sp. | reverse complement strand
GGCCGACAGCGGCGCGCAGCATGCGATCGATGTTTCCGACATTGGGGGTCATGGGTGTCTCTCCTTGGGTTGATACGCGCACCCTACACCCATCGCGCCGCGCCCGTCTGTGACCATGTCACGGACCCCGGGTCGTCCCCGACCGCGGCGGCGGACAGCCCGGTCAGGACTGCGCCGCGAGCCGTTCCAGCCCGGCGCGGTCGGCGAGCGCGATCTCGCCCCGACTACCGGCCACCAGACCGCGACGGCGCAAGTCCTGCAGCAGGCGCGAGACGACCTCGCGCGCGGTGCCCAACTCGACCGCAAGCTGCTGGTGGGTGATCGCCACGCGGTCGCCATCGGCCAGCGCCAGCAGCTTCTGCGCCAGCCGGATGTCCAGCCGCTGGAACGCCACGTCCTCGATCACCAGGAACAGATCCGTCAGCCGCCGCGCGTAACTGTCGAACACCAGTGCCCGGAACGCGGGCGCGCGGGCCAGCAGCGCGTCGAAGGCCCGGCGCGGCACCATCACGGCCGTGACGTCGGTTTCGGTCACGCCTTCGGCGGAATAGGCATCCTGCGTCATCAGGCAACTGGTGGTCATGATGCAGGTTTCCGCCGCCTGCACCCGGTAGAGCACGATCTGCCGCCCGCTTTCGGACACGTGCTGCACCCGCACGCTGCCCGACAGCACGAGCATCATGTGATCCGCGGGCGCACCGGGGCTGAAGACGACGGTGCCCGGCGGCACGGACACGCGCCGCGCCGCCTGTTCAAGCTGCCGCCGGTCATCGACGGACAGGCCGCGCAGCACGTCCAGATCGTCGCTCCAGCCCATCTGTCGTCCCTTCCCTTGCGGTCATGCCCTTCGCTTTGCGCGCGCGGCCCGCTTGCGTCAAGCACGGCGCGCCGGCCCGCCGCGACGGCAACCGTGCAAAGCGGTTGGAACCCTCCGGCGCGCGGTGCTACTGTTCGGCGACTGATCACAGCTGCGGTGCGCTTCCATGTTCCAGATGTTCCAGACCGTTCGCATGTTCGCCTGCATCGCCGTTCTAGGCGGCCTCCTTGGCGGCCTCGGCGGGCTGCCCGTCGCGGCGCAGACGGATTTCGAAACCTCTGCCGGAATCGCGTACGTGGTCGACCTGAACACGGACACCGTGCTTCTCGACAAGAACGGCACAGCACCGCAACCCCCGGCGTCCATGTCCAAGCTCATGACGCTCCTGATGCTGTTCGAAGCCGTGCGCGACAACCCGAACGTCACGCTGGACACGCGGTTCCAGGTATCGACCCGGGCGCGCGAAATGGGCGGATCGACCATGTTCCTGAACGAGCGCGACCGCCCCACGGTCGAGGAACTGATCAAGGGCATCATCGTGCAGTCGGGCAACGACGCGACCGTCGTGGTGGCCGAAGGGCTGGCCGGGGACGAGGACCGGTTCTCGCAACTGATGACCGACCGGGCCCGCGCGCTCGGGATGTCCGAGACGACACTGACCAACGCGTCGGGCTGGCCCGATCCGCGCCACCGCATGAGCGCGCGGGACATCGCCATCCTGTCCACCCACCTGATCGAGGACTTTCCCGAATACTACCCCTATTTCGCCATGCCCGAATGGCCGTTCGACGGGCGTTCGCCCGACAACCGGTTCAACCGGAACCCGGTTCTGGGATTGGGGATCGGCGCGGACGGGCTGAAGACCGGGCACACGCAGGAAGCGGGCTTCGGCCTGGCCGGTTCCGCCAAGCAGGGCGACCGGCGGATCGTCTTCGTGATCTCCGGGCTGCCCACCGCCGCCGCCCGCGCGGAGGAAGCGGAACGCATCGTGCTCTGGGCATTCCGGCAGTTCGTGGAAACCCGTCTTGCCACACAGGGCACCGTGATCGCCCAGGCCCCGGTCTGGATGGGCGATGCCACCACTGTCGGTCTGGTGGCGCCGCGCGATCTCGTGGTGCTGCGCGACGCGATGGCGGGCGGCGAAGTCACGACGGAACTGGTCTACCAGACGCCCATTGCGGCCCCCATCGCGGCGGGTGATCCGGTGGCGGAACTCGTCGTCACGCGGCCCGGCCTGCCGGAAACGCGCCTGCCGCTCGTGGCGGACCGCGACGTGCTCTACGGCGGTTTCGTGCCGCGTCTGCGCAGCGCGGGCCTGACGCTGATGGACCGTATTCTCGGACAGGCGGGCGCGCTGTTTTGAGCCCGCGGCGGGGTCATCGCGCCCGTCCCGGCCTGCGTCTTGCGCGGGGGCGATTCATCAGCTTCGAGGGCATCGACGGCTGCGGAAAATCCACGCAGGCCCGGCTTCTGGCCGAAAGGCTGCGCGCCGACGGCAAGGAGGTCGTGCTGACCCGCGAACCCGGCGGCGCGCCGGGTGCGGAACAGATCCGCCGCCTGCTGGTCGATGGTCCGCCCGACCGCTGGTCGCCGGAAACCGAAATCCTGCTGTTCACGGCCGCGCGGCGGGATCACTGGGAACGCACCATCGACCCGGCGCTGCAGCGCGGCGCCACGGTCATCACCGACCGTTTCGCCGACAGCACGCGGGTCTACCAGGGCACCACGCGGGGCGATCTGGTGCGCCTGGTGGACGACCTGCACCGCATGGTGATCGGGGCCGAACCGGACCTGACCTTCGTGATCGACATGTCCCCGACCGAGGCGCTGGCCCGCGCGCGCGCGCGCAGCGGCGGCGAGGACCGGTTCGAGGCCTTCGGGCCGGGCTTCCAGATGCTGCTGCGGCAGGGCTTTCTGGCGCTGGCGCAGCGCGCCCCCGCGCGGGTGCGGCTGATCGACGGCGCGGGCAGCCCGGCAGACGTGGCCGACCGGGTGGCGCTGGAGCTGGAACAGAACCCGGCATGACCGACGCCGACCCGCCCATGGAGCCGGATCGGGCCGACGGTGCGCCGCATCCCCGCAGCGCTCCCGCGCTGATCGGGCAGGCGCGGGCGGAACGGGCCTTCGCGGCGGCGCAGGGATCGGGACGGCTGCATCACGCATGGCTGATCACCGGACCGCCGGGGATCGGCAAGGCGACGCTCGCATGGCGGATCGCGCGGTTCCTGCGCGCGGCACCCGCCGTCCCGGACGGGCCGGGGCTGTTCGGGCCGGATGACACCGCGCCGCCGGACCTGTCCACCGATCCCGACAGCCCGCAGAACCGGCGCATCACGGCGCTGACCGATCCGGGCGTGTTCCTGCTGCGCCGCGGCTGGGACGACAAGGCCCGCCCGCCCCGCTTGCGGCAGGTCATCACCGTGGACGAGGTGCGCCGCCTGCGCGGGTTCTTCGCGCTGTCGCTGCCCGATGGCGGGCGGCGCGTGGTTCTGGTCGATGCCGCGGACGACATGAACACGCAGGCCGCGAACGCGCTGCTGAAACTGCTGGAAGAACCGCCCGCCAGCACCGTGTTCCTGATGGTGTCGCACATGCCGTCGCGGCTGTTGCCGACGATCCGGTCGCGCTGCCGCACCCTGCCCTGCGCGCCGCTGGTGCCCGATGACGTGGCCCGCGCGCTGGCCGGGCTGCTGCCGGATCTGTCCGACGACGACCGCCACGCGCTGGCGCGGCTGTCGGGCGGCAGCGTGGGCGCGGCACTGCGGCTGCATGTGCAGGACGGGCTGGCGCTGGCGCGGGTGGTCGATCGGTTGCTCGCCGGTCTGCCGGGGCTGGACCGGATGGCCGCGCAGGCGCTGGCCGCCGATCTGGCCGCCCGCGGGGCCGAAGACCGGCGCGCGCTGTTTCTCGATCTCGTGGATGCGCGGCTGGCGGGGCTGGCGCGGCAGGGTGCCACCGGCCACGCGGCCTCGCCGCCGGTGCCAGCCCATCTTGCCACCACGCCCGCCGCCGGACGCCGCTGGGCCGAGGCGCAGCGCGCCCTGACAGGGCGTGTGCGGCAAGGGCTGGCGGTGAACCTTGACCCGCACGCGCTCATCCTTGATATGGTCCTCACACTCGAGACCGTGGCGGCCGACTGTGCCGCCGAAGGACAGAACGCGCGCCCCGCATGACCGACATCCCGACAGCCCCCCCGGCGCTGGTGGACAGCCACTGCCATCTCGACTTTCCCGATTTCGCCGAGGACCGCGCCGCGATCATCGCCCGCGCCCGCGCCGCCGGGGTGACGCGCATGGTCACCATCTGCACGAAGCTGCGGAACGAACCTGCCGTCCGCGCCATCGCCGACGCGCATGACGGGGTGTTCTACGCCGCGGGCACCCACCCCATGAGCGTGGCGGATGAGCCGATGGTGCGCGCGGACGACCTGATCGCCCTCGCGGCGCATCCGAAGTTCGTGGGCATCGGCGAAACCGGGCTCGATTACCACTACACCGCCGACAGTGCGGCGGCGCAGGCCGCGAGCCTGCGGGTGCATGTCGACGCCGCGCGCGCGACCGGCCTGCCGCTCATCATCCACGCCCGCGACGCGGACGACGACATGGCGCGCATCCTGACCGACGAATACCGCAACGGCGGGGCCTATGGCTGCGTGATGCACTGCTTTTCCAGTGGTGCTGCACTGGCCCACGCGGCGCTGGACCTGGGGTTCTACCTGTCCATGTCGGGTATCGCCGCCTTTCCGCGCAGCGCCGATCTGCGCGCCATCTTCGCCGCCGCCCCGGTCGATCGCATCCTTCTCGAAACCGACGCGCCCTACCTTGCCCCGCCGCCCTTTCGCGGGCGCCGCAACGAGCCCGGCCATGTGGTCCACACCGCCGCCGTGGGCGCCGCGCTGTTCGGCATGACGGCGGCGGACTTCGCGGCACAGACCAGCGCCAATTTCGACCGCCTGTTCACGCGGGCCGCCGCCTGATGGCCGATCTGCGCCTGACCATCCTGGGCTGCGGGTCGTCGGGTGGCGTGCCCCGGCTGGGCGGCATCTGGGGCGATTGCGACCCGGCCGAGCCGCGCAACCACCGCCTCCGCTGTTCGCTGCTGGTGGAACGGGTGGACGCGGGCGGGACGACCCGCGTGCTCATCGACACCTCGCCCGACCTGCGGGCGCAACTGCTGGATGCGGGCGTGGGCGTGCTGGACGCGGTGATCTACACCCATTCCCATGCCGATCATGTGCACGGGCTGGACGACCTGCGCATGGTGTTCTTCAACACCCGCGCGCGGCTGGACGTGTGGGCGGACGCGGCGACCGAACGGGACCTCGTGACGCGCTTCGGCTATGCGTTCACGGCACCCGAGGGGTCGGAGTATCCGCCGATCCTGAACCTGCGCCGGATCGAGAACGACGCCGACATCACCGTGACCGGCGCGGGCGGCGCGTTGACGTTCCGCCCGCTGCGGGTGGCGCACGGGCGCATCGACGCGCTGGGGTTCCGGGTCGGCGACGTGGCCTACCTGCCGGACGTGTCCGAGATCTACCCGGCGGCGTGGGCCGACCTGCAGGGGCTCGACTGCTGGATCGTGGACGCGCTGCGCCGCACGCCACACCCGACCCATGCGCATCTGGCGCGCACGCTGGACTGGATCGCGCAGGCCGCTCCCCGCCGGGCGGTGCTGACGAACATGCACGTCG
The DNA here is from genome assembly GCA_036770665.1 of Meridianimarinicoccus sp. Lineage (GTDB taxonomy): Bacteria > Pseudomonadota > Alphaproteobacteria > Rhodobacterales > Rhodobacteraceae > Meridianimarinicoccus. The sequence continues at coordinate 7,213 of DAIPIS010000055.1, read as the reverse complement.
ATCTCGACTACGCCACGGTGGCGGCGGAAACGCCCGACCACGTGGTGCCCGCCCATGACGGGCTTGTCCTGACCTTCCCGGCCTGATCCGATGGTGACCCGATGGGTGCGCTGATCGAGGTCGTCCTGCCGGTCTTCCTGCTCATCGGCTTTGGCTATGTGGTGGTCCGGCAGGGTCTGTTCAGCGATGCGGGCGTGGACGGGCTGATGAAGTTCACCCAGAAATTCGCGATCCCCTGCCTGCTGTTCAACGCCATGTCCACGCTCGATCTGGCAGCGGTGTTCCAGTGGCGGCTGCTGGTCAGCTTTTATGCCGGCGCAATCAGCGGCTTCGTACTGGGCCTGCTGGGGGCGCGTTACGTGTTCGGGCGGCCATGGACCGACGCGGTCGCCATCGGGTTCTGCTGTCTCTTTTCCAACTCGCTCCTGCTGGGCGTGCCCATATCCGAACGCGCCTACGGGACCGCGTCGCTCGCGTCCAACTTCGCCATCATCGCGATTCATTCGCCGGTCTGCTACCTGATCGGGATCACCGCGATGGAAATCGCGCGCAACACCGGGACATCGGTGGTGGCCACGCTGGGCACGATCCTGAAGGCGATGTTTTCCAATGCCCTGATCATCGGGATCCTCCTTGGCGTCGGGGTCAACCTGTCCGGCATCCCCCTGCCCGGTCCGTTCACGGAAGCACTGGGCATGATGGTGCGCGCGGCCATTCCCGTGGCGCTGTTCGGACTGGGCGGCGTGCTGGTCCGCTACCGGCCCGAGGGCGATCTGCGGACCATCGCCTTCGTGATGGTGGTGTCGCTGGTGGTGCATCCGACGATCACCTATGGGCTGGGTACCAGCCTCGGCCTGTCGCAGGACGCGCTGCGCGCCGCCGTGCTGACCGCCGCCATGGCACCGGGCGTGAACGCCTATGTCTTCGCCGACATGTACGGCTGCGCGCGGCGGGTGGCGGCGTCATCGGTGCTGGGGGCGACGGCGGCAACGGTGGTCACGGCCTGGGTCTGGCTGACGGTGCTGGGATAGCCCCGG
>DAIPIS010000055.1:0-6076 GCA_036770665.1 Meridianimarinicoccus sp. | reverse complement strand
GGGGTCAGGATCACCAGAACGGCCAGCAACTCCAGCCGCCCCAGCAGCATCGCCGCGCACAAAAGCCACTTGGCCATGTCGTTGAGCGTGGCGAAATTTCCCGCGGGCCCGATGATCGGTCCCAAACCCGGCCCGATGTTCGCGAGCGCCGTGGCCGCGCCCGATACCGACGTGATGATGTCGAGCCCCGTCAGTCCGAGCGCCACGGAAAACAGCCCCAGCATGAGCACGAAGGTCACGAAGAAGATCATGACCGACCCCAGCACGTCGTCCGACACCGGGTGCCCTTCGTAACGCGGCACGAACACGCCGTTCGGCGCGTGGATCCGCCGGACCTGCGACTTGAACGACGCGAACAGAAGCTGATAGCGGAAGATCTTCACCGAACAACTGGTGGAGCCGGAACAGCCGCCGATCAGACCGGTGAAGAAGATCAGCACGACCGGGAACGCGCCCCATGCGCCGTAATCGGCGCTGGCGAAGCCCGTGCCGGTGATGATGGACACCGCGTTGAACAGCGCTTCGCGGAACGCGACCTCGGTCATGCCGTCGCGCGCCCACAGATGCAGCGTCAGAAGCCCGGTGATCGTGCCGATCACCATCAGGAACAGCCGGATCTGGCCGTCGCGCCACAGCGGGTTCATGTCCCCCGCCACGGCCTGCACATACCGCACGAAGGGCAGCGCCGCCAGGATCATGAACACCGTCGCAACATAATGCGCAGGCCCGCCGAACACCCCGAAGGACCCGTCGTAATTGGCGAAACCGCCGGTGGACAGGGTCGTCATCGCATGCACCGTCGCGTCGAACCCCGACATGCCGAGGGCGGCGTAGATCAGCCCGCAGGTCACGGTCAGCGCGAGATAGATCACCGAGATCTGCGCGGCGATCGCCTTGGCGCGCGGCAGGATCTTGCCACCGGTCTCGAACCCTTCGGATTTGAAGATCTGCATGCCGCCGACGCCCAGTTCCGGCAGGAACACCATCGCCACGACCACGATCCCGACGCCGCCGAACCATTGCAGCATGCCCCGCCACAAGAGCACGCCGTGCGACATGTCATCAAGCCCGACCATCACCGTCGATCCGGTCGTGGTCATGCCCGACATCGCCTCGAAGTACGCATCGACCACGCGCAGGTTGGATTCGCCAAGAAACAGCGGCAGCGCGCCGAATATCGGCGCCACGAACCAGATGCCGGTGGTCAGCAGGAATATCTGCTGCAAGGTCAGCCGGTCCCCCGCGCCGTTGGCACAGGACAGGGCCAGCACGACCCCGAACCCCAACGAGATCGCGGCACTTTCGACGAATGCCGACCAGTTGCCGTTGCCCATCTGCACATCGAGCGCGGCAGGCAGCAGCATCGTCAGGCCGAACACGGCCAGCAAAAGCCCTATGACATAGCCCACCGGGCGAAAATCGATCATGCGCCAGCCATGCGCAGGGGCACCATCCCTGTCAAGCGACCCCCTTGCCAAGCCGGGCGCGGTGTTGTCTTGCTGGGGCTCACCCAAGGAACCGGAATCCCGCCGATGCAGCGTTTTACCTGCCCTGCCTGCGCGGCAGAGGTCTATTTCGACAATACCGAATGTCTCGGCTGCGGGGCGCTGATCGCCTATGATCCGCAGGCGGCGCGCTTCGTGCCCGCGCTGGCGCAGGCGGCCTGCGCCAACCGCGACACGGCGTTCTGCAACTGGGTCGCGGCGGCGGACGCGGTCTGTCTGGCCTGCGCCCATAACCGCACCGTCCCGGATCCGGACCAGCCCGGCAATCTCGACAACTGGCGCGCGATCGAAGGCGCCAAGCGGCACCTGTTCTATTCCCTCCTGCGCTGGGGCCTGCCCCATCCGACCCGGACCGAAGCACCCGACACCGGGCTGGCGTTCGACTTCCTCGCCGATGGGGTCGATGCGGACGGCACGCCGGCACCCGTGCTGACCGGCCATGACGACGGCCTGATCACGCTCAACATCGCCGAAGGCGACGATGCGGAACGCGAGGCGCGGCGCACGGCCATGGGGGAGCCGTACCGCACCCTGATCGGCCACATGCGCCACGAGATCGGCCATTTCTACTGGGATCTTCTGGTGCGCGACGGCGGGCGACTGGACGATTTCCGCGCCCTGTTCGGCGACGAGCGTGCCGATTACGCCGCGGCGCTGGACCGCAACTACGCCGAAGGGCCGCCGCCCGACTGGGCCGAACGGCACATCTCCTCCTATGCCGCGGTCCACCCGTGGGAGGATTTCGCCGAAACCTGGGCGCATTACCTGCACATCGTGGACGCATCCGACACCGCCCGCGCGTTCGGTCTGCGGTTGCGCGGCGACGCCGCGGTCGTGTCGATCGACACCGATCCCTACGCGCCCGGGCATCTGGACGAGACCCTGCGCGACTGGATGACGCTCACCGTGGCCATGAACTGCATCAACCGGTCCATGGGCCAGCCCGATCTTTATCCCTTCGCGCTGAACGACCCGGTCCGCGCGAAGCTGGCGTTCATGGATGGGCTGGTGCATCCGATGGCATGAGCCTGTCCGGCATGATCTCCAGCACCGGTTCGAGGATATCCATCGCAACCGCCTTGACCTTGTCACCCGGGTTTTGCCAGTCGGGTGCAAGGACATTCCCGCGAAGAACAGCATCCAGCGATGCACGGCTGTCCCATCCCGTCAGCAGGTGAAAACAGTCGTCACGGTCCGCATGGACATGCGCCTGAACCCAGAGACAGCCTTTCGACGCCTCTGCCAGGCGCGCGCGGTCTTCCATCACGGCCAGCGCGCTGGCCACGTTCTCCGGTCGCGGCAGGAACAGGCGCGATGCGATCACCGCGCCTTCCCGTCCCGGCATCGGGTGCGCGGCCCCTTCGGGATCATGGGGCACGAACACATCAAGGCTGAAGACCTCGCAATGCACCTCGATCCGCCGGACCAGCCCGCTGTCCCGATGGAGCGTGAAACATTCGGACAGGCTCACCCTGTCCTCCCAGCGGGAAAACACGATGAACCCGCCTTCAAATTCGGTGGACCGCGCCAGCGTCAGGCCGATGATGCCCCGATCATTGCGCACCGCGTGACAGGCTTCGATCAGCACCGCTTCCAACGCCGCATGCTGGCCCGGAAACGCCTTGTAGGTGTAAAGCGCACGAAACCTGTCCACGACCTTGGGCGGTAGATCCTGCATGACGGCTCCTGCGTGCGCGGGCGATGGGAACGTGTCGAGAAATCTTCCCGATACTGAACACACTTGCAAAAACGACGCAACAGTGTCGCACCGCGCGGACCGGTATTTGATCCACATATCTGCATACGTCCGGTTCTACACGCCGCGCGCGACCTCGGGCGGGGTCGCGCGCGGCGCATCCGGCGCAAGATCGAGGATCGGCTCGAGCAGGTCCAGCGACACGGCGGTCGACAACCCGACCACGTCGGCCCACGCCTTCGGCAAATCCAGCTCCTGGCATGCGGTTTCCCACGCCAGCCTGCTCTCCCAGCCACTTGCATAGAAAAGGAAATCACCGCGATCCGCATGGGTGTTGCCCATCACCCACAGACACCCCGAAGCAGATTGCACCAGTCGAGTCCGGGCCTCCATGACGTGTCGCGCGGCGGTCACATGCTGCGGTTTCAGGATCGCGACGCGTGTCACCATGAACTTTCCGATCCTGTCCGGCGCCGGTCCCTGCGCGCCGGTCGGATCACAGGGGACCAGAACATCGAATGCAACGCTGTCGCAATGGCCGGTCAGTGTCTTCATGAGACCCTTACCTTGCCGGGTCACGTAACTGCCGGTCAGGTTCTGGCGTCCTTTCCAGCGCATCAGCATCTGAAATCCGCCGCTGATCTCGACCGACCGCGCGAGCGTCAGACCGACAAGACCCTCATCATTCCGGATGGTCGTGCACGCCGCGACAAGCGCGTCTTCGAGTTGTCTCTCCCGTCCGGGATACGCGCGGTATACGCACAGCACCCGGAACGGGTCGGCGGCGGCCACCGATTGATCTCTGTCCATGCCGTCGTGCCCTTTTCGATTTTCGGGGCTGGTCGATATCCGCCCCCCGCAAGCCCGACCTTGCGAAAATATGTGATAAAATGCACATGGTCGAGGATATCTCAACCATATGGCCCGATGGATGCGCGACTTTGGTTCCTCTTCGCAAACCGATCCCGACCCGTCGCGCCGATCGGGACCGGACCTTCACACCGTCGTGCCGTGCCGCGCCATCGTGTCGGGCCCCATTTCAGCCACCGGATCCAGCACATCGAAGCTCGCCCCGCGCAGCACATGGCTCAGGTCGTCACGGTCATAGGGCAGCGACAGCTTCCCGGCCGCGCGATCCCTGTCATCCCGGCTGTCCCACCCGCTGCAATACTGGAAAAAATCGCTCCGGTCGGCGTGCGCACTGGCTTCCATCCAGACGCAGCCCGGTTCCTGCTGCAGCAGGTCCGCCCGCACCCCAAGCAGCGCGCGGACGTCGGCCACATGGTGCCGGTCCGGGATCATCACGCAGGACACGATCACCGCGCCCGGCCGATCCGGCGCAGGCGCGCGCGCACCCGGCGGGTCGCAGGAATACAGCACGTCAAAGCCCACGTGGTCGCACAGTTCCGAAATGCGTCCGATCCAGCCAATCCGGTCGGTGTGGCGATAGCAGGCGGTGAGTGCCGAACGATCCGGCCAGCGCGACGTGACCAGAAAGCCGCCGGGTGTGTCCTGCGACCGGGCGATGGTGATCCCGATCAAGCCCGGATCCCCCGCGATGGCACGGCACGCCGACACGAGCGCGTGTTCCAGCGCGGCATCCGACCCCCTGATCGCCTGGAACACGGAAACTGCGCGGTAGGTCACGCCCGTCTGGTCCATCGCGCCTCCCATGTTTCTGCCACAGAAACCACCCCTAGGCAAACATGCCGGAAATCAGAAACCCGCGCAACGATGTGCGCGGGTTCAAGGGCGGACGCGGCGTGCGGACAAGGTCAGCCCACGTGGAACAGGCTCGCGAACAGCCGCGGGTCCAGACTGTCGGCGGCGAAGCTCGCGCCTTCGGTCAGCACGCTCACCGCGTCATGGCTGTGCAGGCTTTCCTGATGGCTCGCCACCACCCGGAAATCGCCGATCCGCGCATCCGCCAGAAGCCCCGCGCAGAACAGCCGCGCCGCATCCTCCACGAAGATCGGGTTCGCTGCGTTCAGCTCGGCGAACGCCTGTTCGTCCTCGCGCTTGACCATGACCTGCGTTTCCGTGGGCACGGCGGCGCGGCACAGGTCCACCACGTCCTCGAACCACAAAACCGGCGCGCCGGGCACCAGTTCCAGCGAAATGCGCGCCACCGACCGCTGGGAATGGGGCGTCGCCAGTTGACCCCGGCTGCGCCGCGCATGTTCCGACAGTTCCAGCGAACACGGGCAGGTGGACGAATAGACATAGTCGAGATGCAGGAACCGCTTGCGCTGCCCGGCGACGTCCACGACCTCCAGCGCGATGTCGTAATACTGATAGCCGGACAGTCCCGACCGCAGGCTTTCGACCTTCATCGGGAACGAAAATCGCATCTGGATGCGCGCATCGAAACTGTCCAGATCGGATTTGTATGCATCCAGCGTGTCCTCGATCACCGCGAAGCTGAACGTCCGTTCCGCCTGCGTGTAAAAGGTCCGCATGATCCGGGACATGTTGATGCCCTTCTTCTCGGCCTCCAGGCTGACGGTCCCGGTCACGCTGGTTTCCAGCGTCACATCGCCGTTGTCCCGGGTGTGATAGCGGATCGGCAGGCGGAAATTGCTGATCCCCACGTGCTGGATCTGCGCGCGCGCGCCCTTGATCAGGCTCGACGGGCCATTCTGCAGGTCGGGCAGGTCTGCCTTGTAATCGGGCGTCACGCGGAAACCGTCGGGATAAAGCCGCGACAGGTCCGGATAGGCCTGGTCGGCCCGGTTCCCCGTCAGCCGACCCACCGCCGGGTCCAGCATCTGCACCTCGGCCGGTTCGGCATGCGCAGCCCAGCGACGCAGGATCGCCAGCGCCTCGGCGGCCTCGTCACGGGTGGGATCACGGTCAAGCACGGGCGAATGGACGT
>DAIPIS010000252.1:0-2892 GCA_036770665.1 Meridianimarinicoccus sp. | reverse complement strand
TTTACTTATTGTGTTGAATTCATGATCGGACAGGTTGGCCCTCAATAAGGCAACTCGCTTTATTTTCCTGCGTCAACTTGGCCCTCGGACGCAACACGGGGTCATCGTCATGAAGAACATCGAACAGGAAGGAATGCGGCGACGCACGTTTCTGGGCGGCGCCAGCGCCGCGAGCGTCGGCGCGATCCTCGTCGGCAATGGATGGGCGGACGCCGCCGCATTCTTCACCGAAAGCGGCGTCGATCTGCGCGGCCTGACGCGCGCGGGCTTCGAACTGCGCCATACGAGCTGCATGCAGTGCGGCGCGCTGTGCGGCCTGAGCGCGATCGTCAACACGATGGCCAAACCTGGCGAGAAGGGGTTCTTCGTCTTCGGCAACCAGAACTTCGATCATCCGCAGCGCGGCATGTGCGGTCGCGGCGCGACCTCGCCGCAGACCTGGGACAGCCCGCTGCGCCTGAAGAAGCCGCTCAAGCTCGTGGGACCGCGCGGCTCGGGCGAATTCAAGGAGATCAGCTGGGAGCAGGCGCTCACCGAGATCGCGGACCGGATGAAAGGCCTGATCGACGAGTCCGGAGCGGAGTCGATCTGCTTCACCGGCCACAACCTCGCCACCACGATGCAGTGGCTCATGATGGGCCTCGGCGCGCCGAACTACATCCCTCAGAGCAGCACCTGCAACACCGCCGGCGTCGTCGCGCGCAAATGGATGATGGGGTCGGCCTTCTCGCACCACGCCGCCGTCGATCCCGACTATGACCGCGTCCGCTTCGTGCTGTTCCCGGGCCGCACCCTGCACGCGCCGATCGGTGCGCAGCACCGCCTCGCCAAGGCGAAGGCGAAGGGCGCTCGCGCGGCCTTCCTCAACCCCGCCCACCCCGATTCGTGCTTCGCGGGCGGCGAGTGGATTTCCTGCCGGCCCGGCACTGACGCCGCGTTCCTGCTCGGCGTCGCGCATGTGCTGGTCAAGGAGAACCTCTACGACGCTGACTTCGTGCGCCGCTACACCAACCTGCCCTTCCTGCTGAAAGCGGACGGCCATCCGCTGACCGCAGCGGACCTCGAGGAAGGCGGCGACGCCAACTCCTTCCGCGTGATCGACGCCGCGACCGGCGCGCCAGCCGCGCATGACGACGCGTCCGTCACGACCGATATGACGTTCGAGGGTTCCGTGGCGAAGGCCGACGGCTCGACCATTGAGGTGACGACGGCGTGGAACCGTTTCGTCGCGCATCTTGAGCAGTACACGCCCGCCGCGGCGGCCGCTATTTCCGACACGCCCGAAGAGACGGTCGTGCGCATGGCCCGGACGCTCGCCAACACTCTCGGCGTCGTCGAGGACACCTGGTACAACACCCGCAACGGCAACGACACCGACGCGATCATGGCGATCATGACGGTGAACGGTCTGCTCGGGAACATCGACAAGGCCGGCGGCATGTGCCTGCGCGCCTCGCACGGTCTTCCCGGCGTGATCAGCCGCGACGCCGAAGGCGTGATCAAGACCCGCCTTGGCGCAGAGCTCGCCTTGCCGAAAGTCGCCAAGCGGCTTGACCAGCAGCTGTTCCCGGAGACGAACGGAACGTTCGAGGCCGTGGTCAAGAGCGTGGTGGACGGCGATGCGCCCTATCCGATCCGGGCGCTGTTCAACATCGACGCGACGATCTTCCACCGCGACCCCAACACCGCCCGCATCGAGGACATGCTGCGCAAGCTCGACCTCGTCGTGACAACCGACATCCTGCATCAGGAGGTCTGCGACTGGAGCGACTACGTGCTGCCCTCGGACATGTTCCTGGAGCGGGACGATCTGCACGCGATCGGATGGAGCCTCGCGCCAGCGGTCGCACTCGACCGCGCGGTCACCGAGCCGCCCGCCGGGGCCGACGTGCGCCCGATGGAGTGGATCGGCTTCCAGATCCTGAAACGCATCTACCCCGACCGCGCCGCCGCGCTGGGCTGGGAGGAGCCCTTCGAGGATCCCAAGGTCTTCAAGACCGACTTCCTGCGCCGCATCGAAGCGGCGCGGATCGCGGGGCTGGCCAAGCACTGGGAGCTCGACCCGCAGCAGCTGAGCGCCGAACTTGAGACCGAGGGCTTCAAGATCATGAAGCCGATCAAGCACATGGTAGTGCCCTACGAGAAACCCTTCGCCTCGCCGAGCGGGCGGCTGGAGATCTACGCCTTCCATCCGGTCGAGAAGGGCTATCGCGAGCACGGCTTCGCGCGGCACATCGACCCGCCCGCCTACACGCTGCCGACCCGCGTCAGCGAGTTCTACCTTGTCAGCGGCAAGAGCCCGTCCGGCTCCTGCGCCACGGCGGCGCTGGCCTTCTCGTCGCAATACCTCGCCGAGAACGCCGTCTGGGTGAACCCGATCGACGCCGAATTCCTTGAGGTGGCCGACGGCGACATGATCGAGCTGACCGGGTTGGACGTGGCATGGACCGCGCAGACCAAGGTCAGGGTCACCCCCCGCGTGCATCGCGGCGTGATCTTCACCTTCTCCTATGTCGGCGGCAACCGGCAGCCCGTGCTCCAGCAGACCAAGGGCTTCGAGCGGATCGCCGAGGGCATCAACCCGCACTGGTTCGCCACCTCCCGCGTCGATCCGACCACCGGGTCGAACTTCAACAACTCCACCGTTCGCGCGCGCCGCGTGATCGTGTCCTGACAGCGCCGGATCGAGGAAGGAGACACATCATGCGCCTGCGTCCCGGAGAAGCCCCGAAACGGCGTCTGACGCACATCTGGAACAGCTCGGCCTGCATCGCCTGCGGGTCCTGCGTGACAGCGTGCAACGCCACCAACTATCCCGAAATGCTCTATCGCGAGGACAAGAGCCACCACGACATCGCGTCCAACATCCGCAAGATCGAGACTGTCTCGGCG
>DAIPIS010000054.1:0-12771 GCA_036770665.1 Meridianimarinicoccus sp. | reverse complement strand
ACCCGGTGCGCGGGGCGGAACTGACCCGGTCGCAGATCAGCCAGGGGTCCGACGTTGTCTATGCCGCGGCAGGCGGCACCGGGATCGGCGTGCTGCAGGCCGCAGCGGACGAAGCCATCCTGTCCATCGGCGTGGACAGCAACCAGAACTACCTGCACCCGGGAAAGGTTCTGACATCCATGATCAAGCGCGTGGACAACGCGGTCTTCGAGGCATTTTCCGCCGGGGCCGACGGCACCTTCGAACCGGGGATCAAGGTCATGGGCCTCGACAACAGCGGCGTCGACTGGGCGCTCGACGAACACAACGCCGCCCTGATCACCGAAACGATGCAGGCCACTGTCGAGGACACCAAGGCCCGGATCATTTCCGGCGACATCGTCGTGCACGACTTCACCACCGACAGCACCTGCCCAGCCTACTGACCGGATGGCAGAGACAGACACCATCGCGGGGCGGCCCGGCACGGCCGCCCCCGGCACCCTGCCCGCCATCGAATTGCGCGGCATTTCCAAGGCGTTCGGCCCGGTGCAGGCCAACAAGGACATCTCCATCCGTGTCGCGCGCGGATCGATCCACGGCATCATCGGCGAAAACGGCGCGGGAAAGTCCACGCTCATGTCGATCCTCTACGGCTTTTACAAGGCCGACGCGGGGGAGATCCTGATCGGCGGCCAGCCCACCGACATCCCCGACAGCCAGGCCGCGATCCGCGCCGGCATCGGGATGGTGTTCCAGCATTTCAAGCTGGTGGAGAATTTCACCGTGCTCGAGAACGTCGTGCTGGGGGCCGAAGGCGGGGCGCTCTTGCGTCCGTCGCTGGCCAAGGCGCGGAAGCTGCTGGTGGACCTTGCCCGCGAATACGAACTGAACGTGGACCCGGACGCGAAGATCGAGGATCTGGGCGTCGGCATGCAACAGCGGGTGGAAATCCTCAAGGCGCTCTACCGGCAGGCTGATATCCTGATCCTGGACGAACCCACGGGCGTGCTGACACCGCCCGAAGCCGACCACCTGTTCCGGATCCTGCGGGGCCTGCGGGATGAGGGCAAGACCGTCGTTCTGATCACCCACAAGCTGCGCGAGATCATGGACGTGACCGACACGGTCAGCGTGATGCGGCGCGGCGAAATGGTCGCCACGGTGCGCACCGCCGACACATCGCCCACGGCGCTGGCGGAACTGATGGTCGGGCGCAAGGTGCTCTTGCGGGTGAACAAGACCCCGGCCCGCCCCGGTGCCGTGGTGCTGGACATCAAGGGCCTGCGTGTGACCGACGACAAGGGCGTGAACCGGCTGCGCGGGATCGACCTGCAGGTGCGCGCGGGCGAGATCGTCGGCGTGGCGGGCGTCGCGGGCAACGGGCAGTCGGAACTGCTGGAGGTGCTGGGCGGCATCCGCGACGCCACGGGATCGGTGACGCTGAACGGCACGCCGCTGGATCTGACCGGACCGCGCGCCGATGGCCGGTCGCGCCGCAACGCGGGCATCGCGCATGTCCCCGAAGACCGGCACCGGCTGGGCCTGATCCTTGATTTCACCGCGTGGGAAAACACCGGGTTCGGGTATCAGGACCGGCCCGCATACGGCGCCGGCGCGTTCATCGACCAGTCTGCGTTACGCCGCGATACCGAAGGCAAGATGCAGCGATTCGACGTGCGGCCTGCGAATTGCTGGCTGCACGCCAAAAGCTTTTCCGGCGGCAATCAGCAAAAGATCGTTCTGGCGCGCGAGATCGAATGCGACCCCGACCTGCTGCTGGTGGGCCAGCCCACGCGCGGCGTCGATATCGGTGCCATCGAATTCATTCACCAGCGGCTGATCGACATGCGCGATGCGGGCAAGGCGATCCTGCTGGTGAGCGTCGAACTGGACGAAATATTCGCCCTGTCGGACCGGATCGCGGTGATGTTCGACGGGCGCATCATGGGCGAACGGCTGCCGAACGAGACCGACGAAACCGAACTGGGGCTCATGATGGCCGGCATCGGCGACGGAGCGGCGACATGACCGGCCTGCCCCGCTGGGTGGACATCGCGCTGATCCCGCTCATCAATCTGGCGCTGGCGCTACTGGTGTCGGCGGTGGTCATCGCGCTGATCGGCGAAAACCCGGCGGAGGCGATGGGCGTGATGGTCCGGGGTGCTGTCGGATCGGCCTATGGCTGGGGCTATACCCTGTTTTACGCCACCAATTTCATCTTCACCGGGCTGGCGGTGGCCGTGGCGTTCCACGCGCGGCTGTTCAACATCGGTGGCGAAGGCCAGGCCGCCCTCGGGGGACTCGGCGTCGCGCTGGTCTGCCTGTCGGTGCCGTGGCCGCACTGGTCGCTGGCCCTGATCGGGGCGTCGGTTGGCGCGGCCTTGTTCGGCGCGGCGTGGGCAGCGATCCCGGCATGGCTGCAGGCGAAGCGCGGCAGCCACATCGTCATCACGACGATCATGTTCAACTTCATCGCCTCGGCGCTTCTGGTCTACCTGCTTGTGAACGTGCTGAAGGTGCCGGGGTCCATGGCGCCCGAAACTGCGCGTTTCCCAGAAGGCGCGCGCCTGCCCTCGGCCTTTGACTGGGGGGCATGGATGGGGTTCGGGCGGTCCGCGCCGCTGAACGTGGCGTTCTTCCTGGCGCTCGCGTGCTGCGTGGCGGTCTGGGTGCTGATCTGGAAGACGCGGCTCGGCTATGAAATCCGCGCCTTCGGGCAGTCGGAACCGGCGGCGCGTTACGCCGGGATCCGACCCGTGCGCACGATCATGATCGCCATGCTGATCTCGGGCGCCCTCGCCGGGTTGATGGCCGTGAACGCGGTGCAGGGCGAAGCCGAACGACTGGTCATCGACAGCGTGCAGGGGGCGGGCTTTGTCGGCATCGCCGTGGCGCTGATGGGCCGGTCGCATCCCTTGGGCGTTCTGCTGGCGGCGCTTCTGTTCGGCGCGCTCTACCAGGGCGGGGCGGAACTGGAATTCGAGATCCCGGCCATTTCGCGCGAGATGATCGTGGTGATCCAGGCGCTGGTGATCCTGTTCACCGGCGCGCTGGACAACATGGTGCGCGGTCCGGTCGAAGGCCTCTTCCGCAGGAGGCGGGCCGCGTGATGGACATGGGCACGCTGATCCTTCTGCTGGACAGCACGCTGCGGCTGGCGACGCCGCTGCTGCTCGCGTGCCTTGCAGGGCTCTTTTCCGAACGCGCGGGCATCTTCGACATCGGGCTCGAGGGCAAGATGCTGGCCGCCGCGTTCTTTTCCGCCGCCGCCGCCGCGATGACCGGGTCGGTCTGGCTGGGGCTGCTGGCGGGCATCGCTGCTTCGGTCGCGCTGTCGCTGCTGCACGGGGCGGCATCGATCACGTTCCGGGGCAACCAGCTGATATCCGGCGTGGCGATCAACTTTCTGGCGGCGGGGCTGACGGTGCTGATCGGGCAGACGTGGTTCGAACTGGGTGGGCGCACGCCATCGCTGGAAGGGGCGGCCCGGTTCCAGCCGATCACGCTGCCGGGGGCCGACACGCTTGCGGGTGTCCCGGTCTTCGGGCCGCTTTATGCCGAGGTGCTGTCAGGGCATTCCGTGCTGGTCTATGTCGGTCTTCTGGCCGTTCCGGTGACGTGGTTCGTGCTGTTCCGCACCCGGTTCGGCCTGCGCCTGCGCGCCGTGGGCGAAAACCCCGGCGCGGTGGACACGGCAGGCATTTCCGTGACCCGGCTGCGGTATACCGCCGTCATCATCTGCGGACTTCTGTGCGGGTTGGCGGGCGCGCATCTGGCCACGGGCCTGTCCGCCGGCTTCGTCAAGGACATGAGCGCGGGGCGCGGCTTCATCGCGCTCGCGGCGCTGATCTTCGCCAAGTGGCGGCCGTGGTATGCGCTGGGGGCGTGCCTTTTGTTCGGGCTGCTCGATGCGCTTGGCAACCGGTTCCAGAGCCTCGATCTGTTCGGGATGACGGTGCCCACGCAGTTCATGCAGGCGCTGCCCTACATCCTGACCGTGGTGATCCTCGCGGGGTTCGTGGGCAAGGCGATCCCGCCACGGGCCGGTGGCGAGCCCTATGTGAAGGAACGCTAGGCCCCGCGCCGCGGCCTGCGCGACCGGACCTTTGCATTGATGCGCGAGCCGCACTAGGGTTGGACCACCACGTCTTGACCTGCGAAAGGACCGACCACGGATGCAGATTTACCTGCCCATCGCCGAGGTCGCGGTCAATGCGTTCCTGCTCCTCGGTCTTGGCGGGCTTGTCGGTGTGCTGTCGGGGCTGTTCGGCGTCGGCGGCGGTTTCCTGATGACGCCGCTGCTTTTCTTCGTGGGCATTCCGCCGGCTGTCGCGGTCGCCACGGGCGCGAACCAGATCGTCGCATCGTCCTTTTCGGCAGTGCTGGCGCATTTCCGGCGCAAGACGGTGGACCTGCGGATGGGGGGGGTCCTGCTGGCGGGCGGGCTAGTGGGTGCAGGTCTTGGCGTGCAGGTGTTCGCCGCGCTAAAGGCCCGCGGACAGGTGGATCTGCTGGTCACGCTGTTCTACGTCGTGTTTCTCGGCGCGGTTGGCGGGCTGATGTTCTGGGAAAGTCTGCGCGCCATGCGGCGCGCGCGGCGTCCCGGCGGACCGGCCCCGGCGCGCAAGCGGCACAACTGGATCCACGCTCTTCCGATGAAGATGAAGTTCCGCACATCGGGCATGTATATCTCGGTCATTCCGCCCATCCTGATCGGGGCTTGCGTGGGCGTGCTGTCCGCGATCATGGGGGTTGGTGGCGGGTTCATCATGGTGCCCGCCATGATCTATCTGCTCGGCATGCCGACCAAGGTCGTGATCGGCACATCGCTGTTCCAGATCATCTTCGTGACCGCATTCAGCACCTTGATGCACGCCATCACCACGCAATCGGTGGACGTGGTGCTTGCGGTACTTCTGATTCTCGGCGGCGTCGTCGGGGCGCAGATCGGATCGCGAATGGGGACCAACCTGAAGGCGGAACAGTTGCGCATCCTGCTGGCGACACTGGTGCTGCTGGTCTGCGGAAAGCTTGCGCTTGATCTTCTCCTGCAGCCGTCCGAACTTTACAGCGTGGGGGTGGCGGAATGATCCTGCGGCTGATGTCCCTGCTTGGCCTTTGGCTGATCGTTCTGCCGGCGGCAGCGTCGGAGCGGATCGTGCTTGGCCTGTCCCAGGACGAAGTGGCGATCACGGCCACCTTCGACGGATCGTCGCTGCTGATCTTCGGCGCGGTCAGCCGTGATGCCCCGATCCCGGTCGACGACAGGCTTGATGTGGTCATCACCGTGACAGGCCCGCCCGGTCCGGTCGACGTGCGGCGCAAGGAGCGGCAGTTCGGCATCTGGGTGAACGCCGACAGCGTACGGCTTTCGCAAGCCCCCAGCTTTTATGCCGTGGCCAGCACGCGCCCGCTGTCCGATATCCTGTCCGCAGTGGAGGATTTGCGCCACGGCATCACGTTGGGACAGGTGATCAGCACGGTGGGTGCGAGCCAGACCGTCGACGATGTGGAAAACTTCACCGCCGCCTTGCGCCGCATCCGCGAACGCAACGATCTTTATCAGATCGCCGAGGGGGGTGTGGTGCTCGATCAGCAGACGCTGTTCCGGACCTCGCTCGAGCTGCCGTCGAACCTTCTGGAGGGCGTCTATTCCACGCGCATCTTTCTTCTGCGCAATCGGATCGTGGTGGACATGTTCGAAACGGTCATTCCGGTGCGGAAGGTCGGGATGGAACGCTGGCTTTACACCACGGCCAATACGCAGCCGGTCCTGTACGGGCTGATGTCGCTGGTGATCGCCATCGCTGCAGGCTGGGGGGCATCAGCCCTCTTCCGGGCCCTGCAACGCTAGGTCGGCGTCCATTTCGCGAACCAGATCGGGCATGAGCGGGGGGGAAAGGTCATCGATCCCGAGCGGTGCCGTCGGGCGCCCAAGCCTGTACCGCGTGACCCAGAACAGACGTTCCTCGGCCCGCGTGATCGCCACATAGGCAAGCCGCATCCACAAGGGCAACCCGGCTTCGGATCGCCCCGCGCGCGCGGCGGCGAAAAGGTCGGGGCCAAAGACCTGCACATCGGGCCATTGCGACCCCTGGGCCTTGTGAATCGTGACCGCCGCGCCATGCAGGAACGCCGCCCCCATACGCGCGGCGGAGGGGATGAAGGGTTCTTCCTCGTCAGGGTGTTCGATCTTGATGATCGACGCGGCAGACACCTGCGGTTCGGGCGCGCCCACCACGTGCAAGCGCGCAAACCCGTCCCGCCGACCGGGGCCAAGGAACACGACCTGCGCGCCCTTGATCAGCCCCCGCGCCTCCAGGTCCAGCCGTCGCTTGCGGTGCTTGAGCGGCAGTTCCAACCCGTCGCAGATCAGCGGCTCACCGGGAAGGAGCGCGTCGGCGGGCGCATCATGGGCGGCGCGGAACGCCTGGATCAGCCGGATGCGCGTCGCGTTGCGCCATACGAGCACGGGGGACCGCGCCATGAGGTCTGCTTCTACCCGCCCCGCCAGCACCACCCGGTCATCGCGGCGGGCGGCGTCTTCGACCATGCGTTCGAAATCCTCGAACCGCAGGCCGGGATCCCCCAGCGCATGAGCCAGGTCGAGGATCGGGTTGCCCCGGGCCTGTCGATGGATCCGCGACAGGGTGATCCGGTCGCCGTCAGGCAAGGCATCGAACGCCATCTCGCCGGACTGGCCCACCGGGGCGAGCTGCGCCGGATCCCCGAACAGCACGAGCGTGGGAAAAATCTCGCGCA
Organism: Meridianimarinicoccus sp.; assembly: GCA_036770665.1. GTDB lineage: Bacteria > Pseudomonadota > Alphaproteobacteria > Rhodobacterales > Rhodobacteraceae > Meridianimarinicoccus. Next base: position 6,027 of record DAIPIS010000054.1, on the reverse strand, counting down.
GATCGTCGAGTTGCCGCTTGTCGAGCATGGAGCTTTCGTCGACGAAGCCGATGTCAAGCGGTTCGTCACGGCGTTTCCAGCCGGTTATGAAATCCGACCCCCGCAGCCCCGCCGACGCCAGTGCACCCGGCACGGAGGCATGGAGCGCATAGAACGCCGCCGCCCGGTCCAGCGCCATGTCGGGCAGAAGGTCCGTGACGGGCCGGTCGCCCTTGCCCGCCAGCCATTCGGCGATCTTTTCGTATTCCGGATCATAGACCGGCGTATAGAGAACCCGGTGGATCGTTGTCGCGGGCACCCCGCGCATCCGCAGCACGCTGGCCGCCTTGTTGGTGGGGGCGAGGATCGCAAGGCTGCGCCGGTCGCGCTTGCGCCGGGTTTCGTAATCGCCCGACACGATCTCTACCCCGGCAGCTTTCAGTGCCTGGTAGAGTTGTGCGAGCAGCAGCGTCTTGCCCGACCCGGCCTTGCCGAGGACGGCCATCACCGCGGACGATTTTCCCGGCGGCGCGAGCGTTCCGGCTGGCAGATCGATCCCTGCTCCGGCCAGCATGGCGGTCAGCCGACCATGGGCGGCCTTCTGATCGTCCGACAGGGTAGGAGAGGTGCCGCGCGCCATGGCGTGACACTATCCCCTGCCAGCGTTGTCTGCCAGTGGGTCAGGCAATCCGCTGCAGCGCCGGCGCGGGTTCGGCGCGCGACATGGCCTTGTGAAACCAGAGCCGCGACAGGCCGCGCGGGATGCCTGCCTTTTCCGCCAGCGCATTTGCGCGCGCTTCGGAAAAGCTCCACAATCCGGCGCTGATCGCGTCACGGCCTTCACCCGTTGTGCCCAGCACGATCGGGGCCCAGCCGAGACGGCTGTAGATCCGGACCATGCGCGCATCGAACACCCCCAGCGAAAAGGTCAGACCCAACCCGAGCCCGATTTCCGCCCCGGCCAGCATCAGGGCGGCGGACACGCGCGGGGCAGCGTTGCGCGCAAGGCAGAAACGCGTGCATTCCCAGATTTGCGGGTTCCGGATCGGATGCCCATCGAGCAGATGGAGGAAATGCTCGTTGACCATCACCGGACCCGATGTCGGCAGGAAGCGCATGGAGCCGCCATGGCTTCCGTCGGCATTCTGCCAGATGGCGTAAAGCGGGTTGAGCGCATCGTAGCCATCCCGTTCTTCGCCCCGTGCGTCGATCTGGACGTCCCATCCGAGCCGGGTGGAAAACTGGTCGGCGCGGTCCCGGAACATGGTATCTCGCAAGCCGGGATGGTGCTGAAGCTGGTCGGCGTGGATGTAGTGCAGCATGGTCGTCGCCCCCTGTGTCTGGTGTGATCAGACCTTCGGGGCGACTCGGTTAACGGGCGGCACGCCGTGCGTTCGCGGGGTTAACCCGATCTTCAGACAACAATGAGCCCGTGCGCGATCGCCTTGGCGACGGCATGAGTCGTGTTCTGGGCGCCAAGCTTGAAGCGCGCGGATTCGATATAGACCCGGAGCGTATGTTCCGAGATCGACAGGCTATCTGCTGCCTGAGCCCGGGAATACCCCATCGCCAGAAGGCTCAGCGTATCGATTTCCCTCGGCGACAGGCTGGCGGTTTTCTGGATGTCTGTCCCGTTGTCCAGTTCGAGGGCCTTCTGGTTTATGAAATGGGCTACGAGAATCAGTTCGCCCACGTTGGTGCGGGCGTAGCGTTCCCACGTCTGGTCGGAACTGCGACTGCTGGCGGTGAACAGAGCGAACTGACCGTTCGGGCCACGGATCGGCACAGACAGGCCCTGGTTGCCCACGCCGGCTTCGGCGGCTTCACCCATGAAATTCCGCGCCCGGGGGCTGGACCAATCGAGCATCTTCCAGTCCACCGGATGGAACCGCTGATAGCAGCCCTGCACGACGGGATCGATGCGCGCATATTCCTTTTCGATGTACCGTTGAACCCAGGCTGGATCGTACGTCAGCGCCGCGTACTGTTCGCCGGACCGGTTGACCGCGTGATAGACCACATGGTCGACATCGTAGAGGTCCCGAAGACTGACAACGACGTCCTGCAGATCAGCATGTGAACTCGCAGCCTCCAGCCCGGTGATCAGCGCCTCCAGCTTGTCCTTCATGGTCGTTCGCCTGCCTCGTTATGCCTTGGCCGCTCCGCTGAATGTCCGACGCTGCTACGATAATGGTGTCATCCAGTTGTTCCGCCAAGGCAGAAAACGCATTCTGGCGGGCGAAGGTCCGCAAATCTGCGAGGACGTCGAGAACCCAGTCATCACCCATCACCGTCATCCCGATTGTTTAAGAAATGATTAAACGAGACCGTATCACGCAAGTCACACGCGATACACTCGCGACAATCGGCTGCCCATAAACGGTGAGGGCGCGTCGCCCATGTCATTGACCTTGCGCGTACTTTGCCAAGTGAAGGGGCCGCCCGCTTGTCCGGGCGGCCCGTGTGCCATGTCGCAAGGATCGCGGATGATCAGGTCCGGACGGACGCTTCCAGCGTTTCCTCGAACGTCCGCAGACCGGTGTGCGGTGCCTGAACCAGGACGGCCATGTTGCCCGGCTTGTGTTCGTTCCGCCACATCTTGGTGTGCGCATCGGGGATTTCCGCCCACGGAAACACTTCGGACATGCAAGGGTCGATTCGGCGTTCGATCACCAGCTTGTTCGCCGCGGAGGCCTGCTTGAGATGGGCGAAATGGCTGCCCTGAAGCCGCTTCTGGTGCATCCACATGTAGCGCACGTCAAAGGTGCAGTTGAAGCCGGTCGTGCCCGCGCAGATCACGACGATGCCGCCCTTCTTGCAGACGAAGGTGGATACCGGGAAGGTGGACTCGCCCGGATGTTCGAACACCATGTCCACGTTGTTGCCCTTGCCGGTGATGTCCCAGATCGCCTTGCCGAACTTGCGGGCTTCCTTGAACCACTCGTTGTATTCCGGCGTGCCGACGGTGGGCAGTTGCCCCCAGCACTTGAATTCCTTGCGGTTGATGACGCCCTTGGCCCCAAGGCCCATGACGAAATCGCGCTTTTCCTCGTCCGAGATCACCGCGATGGCATTCGCACCTGCGGTGTTCGCAAGCTGGATCGCGAATGAACCAAGACCCCCGGACGCGCCCCAGACCAGCACGTTCTGGCCGGGCTTGAGTTCATGGGGGTGGTGACCGAACAGCATGCGATAGGCGGTTGCGAGGGTCAGCGTGTAGCAGGCCGATTCCTCCCACGTCAGGTGCTTGGGACGCGGCATCAGCTGCTGCGCCTGCACGCGCGTGAACTGGGCGAACGACCCGTCCGGAGTCTCGTAGCCCCAGATCCGCTGGCTGGGCGAATACATCGGATCGCCGCCGTTGCATTCCTCGTCGTCGCCGTCGTCCTGATTGCAGTGGATCACGACCTCGTCACCGACCTTCCAGCGATTGACCTTGTCGCCGACTGCCCAGATGATCCCCGACGCGTCCGACCCGGCGACGTGATAGGGTTGATCATGGCCGTCGAAGGGCGAGATCGGCACGCCAAGCCCGGCCCAGACACCGTTGTAATTCACACCCGCCGCCATCACGAGCACGAGCACCTCGTGGCTGTCGAGCGTCGGCGTATCCACCACTTCGACCTGAAACGACTTGGAAGGTTCGCCATGGCGTTCGCGCCGGATGGCCCAAGCATACATCTGCGGCGGAACGTAGCCCATCGGGGGCATCTCCCCGACTTCGTAGAGGTCTTTCTGTGGTGCGTCGTAAGCGGCGATCGCCGGGTTGTTATCGAGTGCCATCAAAGCCTCCTTGCTCGTCCTGATGTCGTGCCGCGCCGCAGAATCGACGGGCATTTCGCCATGGCTTAGACATACCCGCGCAACTTTGCAACGGACATGCGCCCCATATTGAAACTTTCTGTCACTGCTTTGCGACATTCTTGCCAATCGGGGCAGGTCACAAGGTCCAGACTGCCACCGCGGCGACACCGACGCTGCATCGCAAAATCCACAACCACGGCATCTGGCGTCGGATTGCACCGGTCGCTGCATTTTTCTTTGCAAACCCTTGCGGAAGGGTATCCTGTCGCACGACGCGGAACGCGCTGGTTCCGCGCTCGCCGCAGCGCAGCAGATTGACAGGGACAGTTTCTTTCAAGTATGGCCCGCAGAGCGCATGTAAATTACCCGACACCCGTGAGAGGCGACAGATGAGTCACGTTCGGAAAGACAATCCCTGGCTGTTCCGCACATACGCGGGCCACTCCACCGCGAAAGCCTCCAACGCGCTTTACCGCGGGAACCTCGCCAAGGGGCAAACGGGCCTGTCGGTGGCCTTCGACCTGCCCACCCAGACGGGGTATGACAGCGACCACGAACTGGCGCGGGGCGAGGTCGGCAAGGTCGGCGTGCCGGTGAGCCATCTGGGCGACATGCGCACGCTGTTCGACAACATCCCGCTCGACCAGATGAACACGTCCATGACGATCAACGCGACCGCGCCCTGGCTGCTCGCGCTCTATATCGCCGTGGCCGAAGAACAGGGGGCGGATATCGCCAGCCTGCAAGGCACCGTCCAGAACGACATCATCAAGGAATACCTGTCGCGCGGCACCTATATCTGCCCGCCGAAGCCGTCGCTGCGGCTGATCACCGACGTGGCCGCCTACTGCTATACCAACGTGCCCAAATGGAACCCGATGAACGTGTGTTCCTATCATCTGCAGGAGGCGGGCGCGACGCCGGAGCAGGAACTGGCCTTCGCGCTGGCCACGGCCTGCGCGGTGCTGGACGACCTGAAGGGCAAGGTGCCGGAACAGGATTTCCCGATCCTTGTGGGACGGATCAGCTTCTTCGTGAACGCTGGCATCAAGTTCGTCGCCGAAATGTGCAAGATGCGCGCCTTCGTCGACCTGTGGGACGAAATCTGCCGCGACCGCTACGGCGTCACGGACGAAAAGTTCCGCCGCTTCCGCTATGGCGTTCAGGTCAACAGCCTTGGGCTGACCGAACAGCAGCCGGAAAACAACGTCTACCGCATCCTGATCGAGATGCTGGCCGTGACCCTGTCCAAGCGGGCCCGTGCCCGCGCCGTGCAGTTGCCCGCGTGGAACGAAGCGCTCGGCCTGCCCCGCCCGTGGGACCAGCAGTGGTCGCTCAGGATGCAGCAGATCATGGCCTATGAAACCGATCTTCTTGACTACGACGACCTGTTCGACGGCAACCCGGCGATCGACCGCAAGGTGGCGGAACTGAAGGACATCGCCCGCGCCGAACTGGCGAACATCGACGCCATGGGCGGGGCCGTGGCCGCGATCGAATACATGAAGGGGCGACTGGTCGATGCCAACGCCGACCGGGTGAACGGGATCGAAACCGGCACCACGGTCGTGGTCGGCGTGAACAAGTACGTGGAATGTGAACCATCGCCGCTCGTGGACGAACAGGGCGGCATCATGACCGTGGATCCGGGCGTGGAGGCTGACCAGATCGGCCGCCTGAATGACTGGCGCACGGCACGCGATGCCGATGCGGTGGTCAAGGCCATCACCGCCCTGCGCGCCGCAGCACAGGACGGCACCAACATCATGGGACCCTCCATCGTGGCGGCCAAGGCCGGTGTGACCACCGGCGAATGGGCGGAAACCATGCGGCAGGTGTTCGGCCAGTATCGCGGGCCGACGGGCGTCAGCCGCGCCGTCAGCAACAAGACCGAAGGGCTGGACCACGTGCGCGCCGCCGTGGACGCGGTATCGGACAAACTGGGGCGTCGCCTGAAGTTCCTGATGGGCAAGCCGGGGCTGGACGGCCATTCCAACGGCGCGGAACAGATCGCCTTCCGGGCGCGGGATTGCGGAATGGAAATCGACTACGAAGGCATCCGCCTGACCCCCGACGAAATCATCGCCGCCGCCAAGCGCGAAGAACCCCATGTCATCGGCCTGTCGATCCTGTCCGGCAGCCACATGCCGCTGGTCGAGGACCTGATGGGCAAGCTGCGCGCCGAAGGGCTGGACCACATCCCGGTGCTGGTGGGCGGCATCATCCCCGAAGACGACGCCCGCA
>DAIPIS010000251.1:0-2897 GCA_036770665.1 Meridianimarinicoccus sp. | reverse complement strand
CGCTACCCGGCCACGCCGACCGCGTCACCCACCGCGACGGGCCCCGGCACGATGACACGGGCCGTCCAGCCCCCATGGCCGCGCATCGCGTTGTAGCCGCCCGCGCCCAGCACCGCCTCCATATGCGAACAGGGCGCGCAGACCTTGTCGATCTCGACGACGGCGCCGCCCAGACGCACCGCCACGCCGCGCAGCGCGATCAGGTTGATCCCCGACACCACGATGTTGCGCCGCAAGAGCGCCGGGTCCAGATCGCCCCGCCCCGTGAGCGCGGCGATCACCGGCAGATGCTCCGCCTGAACCAGCGTCACCGCGCGCCCGTTGGCGCGGCTGTGCCGGTCGCCCACCAGCCCCGTCGCGGCGATCTCGGCCCGGTGCACGGCACTGACCGGACCGCGCCGCCCCGTACGCAGGCCGATCCACGTCACCGCGCCCACCTGCGCATGGGTCGCCATCAGCGTGGCGAGCGGGATCAGGTCTGCAACTCCTCGACGATCACCAACTCGCGCACGCAGGCGTCCCGCGCGTGCTCCATGGCCTGCTGGTAGGTCGGCGAGTTGTAGCACGCAACCGCCGTCTCCATGTCCGCGAAGCGCGCCACAACGTTGCGTGCGCGTTCCACGCCTTCCATCTGCCGGAACGTCCCGCCGCGCACGAGAAACACGCCCCCATGGGCCGCGATTGCCTCGGACGCCAGCGCGACATAGCGGCCATATCGCTCCGGGTCGGTCACCGTCACATGGGAAATCCACAGCACGCTCATGCGCCGCCACCCGCGATCAGCGCCTCGACCGCCGCGATGGCCGCGTCGGCGTTCTCGACCGACGGGCTGCCCGCCTGCGCCATGTCCGACCGGCCGCCGCCGCCCTTGCCGCCCATCGCTTCGGCCGCCACGCGCACCATCTCCACCGCCGACACCTGGCCGGTCAGGTCCGCCGTGACACCCGCGGCAATCGCCGCCTTGCCGCCGGTGTCCGCCACCAGCAACACAGCACCCGACCCCAGCCGGTCCTTGTGCGCGTCCACCAGCGCGGGCAGGTCCTTGCCGGTCACCCCCGACAACACCTGCGCGATCAGCTTCACGCCGCCCACGTCGCGCGCCGCCACGCCCGCGCCGCCGCCACCCATCGCCAGTTGCCGCCGCAGATCGGCCAGTTCCGCCTGCAGCGCCCGGCGTTCGTCCAGCAGCGCGCGCACCCGGTCGGGCACCTCCGCCGCCTGCGCCTTGAGCGTCAGCGCCACCTCCGCCAGCCGCCGATCCTGCGCCGCCAGATGGGCGAACGCCGCCGCACCGGTCAGCGCCTCGATCCGGCGCACACCCGCCGACGACGCGCTGTCCCCCAACGCCACGAAGAGCCCGATGTCACCGGTCTGCCGCACATGGGTACCGCCGCACAGTTCCAGCGAATAGGTCGCCCCGTCCGCGCCCTTGCCGGACCCGTCCTGACGGCCCATGGACACCACGCGCACTTCGTCGCCGTATTTCTCGCCGAACAGCGCCTGCGCGCCGAGGTCCCGCGCCGCATCCGGCGTCATGATCCGCGTCTCCACGGGCGCGTTCTGGCGGATAAAGGCGTTCACCTCCGCCTCCACCCGCGCCAGTTCATCCGGGCTCAGCGCCTTCGCGTGGCTGAAATCGAACCGCAGCCGGTCGGGCGCGTTCAGCGACCCGCGCTGCGAGACGTGATCCCCCAGCGCGCCGCGCAGCGCCTCGTGCAGCAGGTGGGTCGCCGAATGGTTCGCCCGGATCAGCCCGCGCCGGTCGCCGTCCACCGTCAGAACGGCCCCTTGCCCCGGCCTGATCTCGCCTTCGGTCACATCGGCGATGTGCAGGAACACGCCGTTGATTTTGCGGGTATCGGTGACGCGCGCCGCACCCGTCCCCGTGCGCAGATCGCCCGTGTCGCCCACCTGCCCGCCGGATTCCGCATAGAACGGTGTCTGGTTCACCACCACGGCGATGCTTTCGCCCGCCTTCGCGGCATCCTGCGCCACGCCGTCGCGCACCAGCGCGCGGACCTCGCCCTCGGCGCGCTCGGTGTCATAGCCCAGGAACTCGGTGGCGCCGTGGGTCTCGGCCAGATCGAACCAGATCGCGGCTTCCGCCGTCTCGCCCGATCCGGCCCAGGCCGCGCGCGCCTGCGCCTTCTGCGCCGCCATCGCCACGTCGAACCCGGCGATATCCACCGCACGGCCCATCTCGCGCAGGGCATCCTGCGTCAGATCCAGCGGGAACCCGAACGTGTCATACAGCTTGAACGCCGTCTCGCCCGGCAGGTCGCTGCCATCCGGCAACCGGTCCAGCTCGTCCGCCAGCAACCGCAGACCCCGGTCCAGCGTCTGGCGGAACCGCGTTTCCTCCAACTGCAGCGTCTCGGCGATCAGCCCCTGCGCGCGGCCCAACTCCGGATAGGCCTGCCCCATCTGCGCCACCAGCGCAGGCACCAGCCGGTGCATCAGAGGGTCCTCCGCGCCCAGCAGATGCGCATGGCGCATGGCCCGGCGCATGATCCGGCGCAGCACGTAACCGCGCCCCTCGTTGCCGGGCAGCACACCGTCCGCGATCAGGAAAGCGGTCGATCGCAGGTGATCCGCGATCACCCGGTGATGCACGCGTCCCGGCCCGTCCGGATCGACGCGCGTCGCGTTGGCCGACGCCTCGATCAGCGCGCGGAAAAGATCGGTGTCGTAGTTGTCGTGCTTGCCCTGCAGCAGCGCCCCGATGCGTTCCAGCCCCATGCCGGTGTCGATGGACGGGTTCGGCAGGCTTTCGCGGCGGCCATCGGCGAAATCCTCGAACTGCATGAACACAAGGTTCCAGATCTCGATGAACCGGTCGCCGTCTTCCTCCGGGCTGCCCGGCGGGCCGCCCCAGATGTGGTCGCCGTGGTCATAGA
>DAIPIS010000250.1:0-2901 GCA_036770665.1 Meridianimarinicoccus sp. | reverse complement strand
ATCCCCGGCAGACCGGCGAGGTTCACCGTCACCGTGAACACGTCGTTGAGATACATCTGCACCGGGTCGTGCGCGCTCATTTCCCCCAGACGGAACGCGGCGGACGGGGTCGCAGGAGTCAGGATCGCGTCGACCCCGGCGGCGAACGCGTCGTCGAAGTCGCGCTTGATCAGCGTGCGCACCTTGCGCGCCCGGTTGTAATAGGCGTCATAGAAGCCCGCAGACAGCACATAGGTGCCCACCATGATCCGGCGCTGCACTTCCGGCCCGAAGCCTTCGGCGCGGGTCTTTTCGTACATCTCGGTGATGCCGTCCCCCTGCGCCAAAGCCGCGCGGTGCCCGAAGCGCACCCCGTCATACCGCGCGAGGTTCGACGATGCCTCGGCGGGCGCGATGACGTAATAGGCCGGCAGCGCGTATTTCGTGTGGGGGAGCGAAATGTCCACCACCTCCGCGCCTGCGTCCCGCAGCATGTCGGCCCCTTCGGACCACAGCCTGTCGATCTCGGCGGGCATGCCGTCCACGCGGTACTCCCGCGGAATGCCGATCCTCTGGCCCCGGATGTCGCCGGTCAGGGCGGCCTCGAAATCCGGCACAGGGATGTCGGCAGAGGTGCTGTCCTTCGGGTCGTGCCCTGCCATGGCCTGCAGCATGATCGCGGCGTCGCGCACCGTCCGCGTCATGGGCCCTGCCTGATCGAGGCTGGAGGCATAGGCCACGATCCCCCAGCGCGAACAGCGCCCGTAGGTCGGCTTCAGCCCGGTGATCCCCGTGAAGGCCGCAGGCTGGCGAATCGACCCGCCGGTGTCGGTGCCGGTCGCCGCAAGGCAGAGCCCCGCCGCCACCGCCGCCGACGACCCGCCGGACGATCCGCCCGGCGTCAGCGCCGCATCCGTGCCGCGCACCCGCCACGGGTTCACCGCGTTGCCATAGACCGAGGACTCGTTGCTCGATCCCATGGCGAATTCGTCCATGTTCAGCTTGCCCAACATCACGGCACCGGCATCCCACAACTTTGCGGTCACGGTGCTTTCGTATTCCGGGCGGAAGCCCTCAAGGATGCGCGACGCCGCCTGCGACGGGACACCCTTCGTGCAGAACAGATCCTTGATCCCCAACGGAATGCCGCACATTGCGGGCGCGTCGCCGTCAGCGATCCGTCGGTCGGCCAGGGCCGCCTGTTCGCGGGCAATGTCGGGCGTGTGGTGGACAAAGGCGTTCAGCGCCCCGGCCCGGTCGATTTCCACAAGGCAGGCTTCGGTCAGGTCGGTCGCGGTCACGTCGCCCGCGCGCAGCGCGTCGCGGGCCTCGGCGATGGTCAGGCGGGTCAGGTCGGACATCATTCCACCACTTTCGGCACGGCGAAGAAGCCTTCGCGGGCGTCCGGTGCGTTCGACAGGACCGCCGCCTGCTGGTTCCCATCGGTCACCACATCGTCGCGCCGTTTCAGCCGCATGGGCGTCACACCGGTCATCGGTGCCACCCCGTCCACATCGACCTCGGACAATTGTTCGATGAACCCGAGGATCGTGTTGAACTCCGCCGCGAGCGCCGGGAGCGCATCATCCTCCACCCGGATCCGGGCGAGCCTGGCCACCTTCGCGGCGGTCGCTTTGTCGATGGACATGGGGCCTCTCCGTCTTCAGTTCCGGCCTCGCTTTAGCCCCCGCGCAGGGCTGCTGCAAGCGGACCGCGCATGTGGCGCAGGTAGACTTCGATCATCCAGCCCAGCAGGATGCCATTGAGGATATGCCACAGGAAATGGGTGCCGATGGGCAGTGCCGCGCACAGCGGTTCGTCCAGCGACCGCGCCGTCAGCGACAGACTGCACAGCCCCGCTGCAATCAGAAGGCCGCGCCCCGTGGCGGGCGCGCGCCGCCGCAGCCCCAGCCCGTAGACCAGCATCAGAAGCGGCAGGGGCCAGTAGCCCGACGAGATCGCGAAGAACGGCAGCCGGGCGAAGATCGGCACGGTGATGACGACAAAGGGAATGAACAGCGCCGTCGCCCCCCAGGCCCGCCACCCCGTCAGCCCCCAGAAATCGCGATGCGCGGCAAAGACATAGACCAGCGCGAAGACGGCGATGGCGCCACTGTCGGCGAAGGCCGCCCAGACCTGCGCATGGGTGTGGAACAGGAACGACCCCACCCCGATGCACGCAAGGATGATCACCAGCGCATCGGCCAGCGGCAACTGTGCCCCGCGCGTGCGCCGCCACATGACGAAGGCAGCGATCAGGAAGGCCGCGTTGGTGACGGCATTGATCGGCTCGGCCCAATAGTGCGGCCCGACCCGTTCGCAATAGCCGTCGATGCTGCGTGTCCAGTCCATGCCAGTCCTCCGTGACCTCTCCGCGCCCCGTCATGTAGTGTAGTGCGCCGCGCGCGGCGATACATCCGTCCTGCCACGGTCCAGCCCCCGACGCGCCTCGGCGCGGACCGGGCGACGGGCCCCGTCCCCGCCGCAAGGCGGGGATGGGGGGCATCGAATGCCGCGTCAGCGGCGCAATATGGCAAAGAAGTCGCGCAGCAGGGCTTCGGACGCCGTGGCCCCGATCCCGTCGTACACCTCGGGCCGGTGGTGGCTTTGCGCGCGGTCGAATACCCGCGCGCCCTGCGCCACGCCACCCGATTTCGGGTCCGCAGCACCGTAGCACAGCCGCGCGATCCGGGCTGCCGCGATGGCCCCTGCGCACATGGCGCAGGGCTCCAGCGTCACATAGAGCGCGCAGCCCGTCAGCCGCGCCGACCCCAGCGCCGCACAGGCCGCCCGGATCGCCAGCATCTCGGCGTGAGCTGTCGGGTCGGCCAGTTCGCGCATGCGGTTCCCGGCGCGGGCGATCACCCGACCCTGCGGATCCAGAACGACCGCGCCCACGGGCACCTCGCCGCGCACGGCTGC
>DAIPIS010000249.1:0-2905 GCA_036770665.1 Meridianimarinicoccus sp. | reverse complement strand
AAGGGAGCCACACCATTTTGCGTCTTGCATCCATTCTCTACTCTCTGATCGGCACCACGCTTGCGGGCAGTGCCATTGTGGTCGCGCTCGTGGCCGGGTACGACGACGCGCCGGGCATCATCGCCGCTGCCGCCATCGGGGCGCTGGCGGCCATGCCGGTGGCGTATCTTGTGGCACGCAAGCTTTACGCGGCCTGAGACGCTGTCGCGTCCAGCCAGGCATTGACCGCCGTTTCGAATTCGCGGGGCTTTTCGGCGTGCAACCAATGGTTAGCGCCGGGGATCTTGACCAGCCTGTGGGTCGGGAAGAGGGCGCGGATCGCCGGCCTGTGGTCGGGTCGGACATAGTCCGACGCGCCGCCTGCAAGGAACAGAGTGGGACCGCCATAGGCGGCATCGGTCGCGGGGAAGTCCATGATCGCGGGCATGTCCCGCTCCAGCGTGGCGAGATTCAGCCGCCAGCGGCGGTCCGCAACATCCAGCGATTGCAGCAGGAAAGCCCGGATCGCGAGTTCCGGCACCGCGTCGCGCAAGGCGCGGTCGGCGTCGGTGCGGGACGTGATGCCATCCAGATCGAGTGCCTTCATCGCCAGCAGATACTTCATCTGCGTGTGCGTGTAGGCGACCGGCGCGATATCGGCCACGATCAGCCGCGCCACCATTGCGGGGCGGGTGAGCGCCAGCCACATGGCCGCCTTGCCCCCCATCGAGTGCCCGAGCACGTCGGCCACGCCGCCGTGGGCCGCGATGACCTGTGCCAGATCGTCGGCCATGTCGGGATAGGTCTGGCTGTCTTTCCAGTCGCTTGCGCCGTGGTTGCGCATGTCCACGGTCAGTACCGGGCGTGTCTTGGCAAGGTTGCGGGCGATGACGCCCCAGTTGCGGGCGGACCCGAACAGGCCATGCACGATCAGGAGCGGGCGCGTGTCTTCGGCGGCGTCGCCATGGGTGGTGGTGGCCAGCATGATGGATCCTCCGATGTGGTCAGCGCGTTATCCGGGGGGCGGGCGACGGGGTCAAGGCGACCGGAATCGGCTGTCGGAATCCTGTAGGAATCCCGTAGGAGTCCTGTAGGAGTCCGGTGAGAGGGGATCGGCCATGGCGGATCGGGGCATCAAGGCGCGCAACGACATGCTGGCGCGGTATCTGGGGCGCCAGCTGGACGTGCCCGGGGATGACATGGCCACGCTGCGGGCGCGGGCCGGGCGGCTGTTGCCGGGGCGTCTGGGCCGGGCGGCGGACGATCTGGCGCTGGCCGAGACGATGGCGGCGCATCCGAAGCTGCGGCACCTCGTGGACCCGGTACAGGTGCGGCGCGATGCGCGGATGCTGCGGCGGCATGTGCAGGGGCTGGACCCGGCGCAGGCGCGGCGCGACCGGTTCGTCGGGCAGTTGGCCGGCGTGGTGTTCGGGCTTCTCGTGTTCTTCGCGGCGCTGGTCTGGTTTCTGGCATGGCGCGGGATGATCGGGCCGGGCGGGGGGTAGTCGCACCGCCGGGAGGCGCCGGGTCAAGCCCGGCGCGCCGCAAGGCGGGGGCAGCCGAGGGCTTGCTGCCGGGATAGGGCGGCGTCGGTCCCGTGATGGCCGCAGCCCGCACTGCCGGACCGGAGCGGCAGCGGTTCAGGCACCACGCGCGGAAAAGATCGGCTTTGCCGCCTTCGCGGGGTGCAGCGGGGTGTACCGGGGGCGTTGGGGCGCCGGGCCTGACCCGGCGCCGCCTGTCCGTCAGAGCGTGGGGTAGACCGGGAAGCGGCTGCAGAGATCCATCACCTCGGCCTTGACGCGCGCTTCGACGCCTGCATCGCCGGTGCCGTCCGAGGCCGCGAGCCCGTCCACCACCTGCACGATCCAGTCGGCGATCTGGCGGAATTCCGGTTCGCCGAAGCCGCGCGTCGTGCCGGCAGGGCTGCCGAGCCGGATGCCCGATGTGACCATGGGCGATTCGGTGTCGAAGGGAATGCCGTTCTTGTTGCAGGTGATGTGCGCGCGGCCCAGTGCAACTTCGGTCGCGTTGCCCTTCACGCCCTTGGGGCGCAGGTCCACCAGCAGCAGATGCGTGTCGGTGCCGCCGGTGACGGTGCCAAGCCCGCCCTTGATCAACTGGTCCGACATCGCCCGTGCGTTCTTCACGACCTGGTCGATGTAGCCCTTGAATTCGGGGCGCAGCGCTTCGCCGAAGGCCACGGCCTTGGCGGCGATCACGTGCATCAGGGGGCCGCCCTGGATGCCAGGGAAGATGGCGGAGTTGAACTTCTTCGCGAGCGACTCGTCGTCCGTCAGGATCATGCCGCCGCGCGGGCCGCGCAGGGTCTTGTGCGTCGTGGTGGTGGCCACGTGCGCGTGCGGGAACGGCGAGGGATAGGCCCCCGTCGCCACCAGACCCGCGAAATGGGCCATGTCCACCAGCAGGTAGGCGCCGACGCTGTCGGCGATCTCGCGGAAGCGCGCGAAGTCGAGGATGCGGGGGATGGCCGAGCCGCCAGCGATGATCATGGCGGGCTTGTGTTCGCGGGCCAGGGATTCGATCTGGTCGTAGTCGGGCAGGAGATCGTCCTTGCGCACGCCGTACTGCACCGCGTTGAACCACTTGCCCGACTGGTTGGGCTTTGCCCCGTGGGTCAGGTGGCCACCGGCGTCCAGGCTCATGCCCAGAATGGTGTCGCCGGGTTTCAGAAGCGCCGTGAACACGCCCTGGTTCGCCTGGCTGCCGGAATTGGGCTGCACGTTGGCGAAGCCGCACGCGAAGAGCTGTTTCGCGCGGTCGATGGCGAGGTTTTCGGCGATGTCCACGAACTGGCAGCCGCCGTAGTACCGACGGCCCGGATAGCCTTCGGCGTACTTGTTGGTCATCACCGATCCCTGGGCTTCCATCACCGCGCGGCTGACGATGTTTTCCGACGCGATCA
>DAIPIS010000248.1:0-2913 GCA_036770665.1 Meridianimarinicoccus sp. | reverse complement strand
TTCGCGCGCCCAGTAGACGACATCCTCCACCCCCAGAAGGAACAGGAGCGGCGTCGCCTTCACGAGGATCTGCCACAGGTTCGACAGGCCGGGCAGGGCATAGATCCACATCTGCGGCACGAGGATGCGCCAGAACGCCTGACGCCGCGACAGGCCATAGGCTTCGGCGGTTTCCATCTGCGCGCGCGGCACGGCCTGCATCGCCCCGCTCAGCACGTTGGCGGCGAAGGCCCCGAACACGATGGCGAAGGCGAAGGCGGCGGTCGCGAAACCGTAGGCGTCATGCACCCATGCGCCCGCGGTGGACAGGGGCAGCTTGGCTTCGGCGCAGACGACGAAATCGTTGCCGCGCCGGATCGGTTCTGCCCAGTCGGGGCAGCGCGCGTGGTGGCGCAGCCATTCCAGCCCCTGATCAAGGGCGATGGGCACGAACAGGAAGAACGCGATATCCGGGATGCCGCGCACCATCGACGTGTAGCCCTTGCCGACCCAGCGCAGGGCGGCTGTCTGCGACCGGCTGGCGACCGCGCCGCCGAAGCCGAACAGGAGCGCCACGGGTGCCGTCACGGCGAGCAGCAAAAGCACCGTGCCGAAGGACGCGTAGAATGCCATGTGCTTGCCGTTGGTCAGGTAGCACGCGAACCAGGGCAGCGTGTCGAGCGTCGCGGGATCGGTACAGAAGGGGAACATCAGACCGTGTGTCCCATGCAAGCCGAATGCGTGCCGCCAACGGACGTTCGGATGGCGCGTGTCATGCCTGCAACCAGTAAGGTCTGCGTTCGGCCTTGCCGGTGGGGCTGTCGGCAATCAGGGCCGGCCGGTGGATTGAAAGCATGCCGCGCGCCGTGTCGCGGTGCAACGCACGCGCCAGAGCCGCGCCGGTCACGGGCAGGTATGTCCTGTACATCGCGTCGTTCCCGCCCGACCAGTCGATTTCCTCGTAGAATTCGAACAGGTAATGCTGGCCGCAGGTTCTGCAGACAAGGATATACCGCCACCAGTGACTTTCCTCGCAAAGGGTGTCTGCAAGTTCGAAAACCGCGTCCATCTTTGGCGCCAGTGTCGCCTGCGGATCGCGCCACAGACGACACTGGCTTGGCGTGGGCAGGCTGGTCACGGCCGCGCCCTGCTGCACGCGCTGCGCGGCATCAGAACTGCGCGCTGCCCGGAAGCCACTTGGCGATGAGCGCGTTCAGGCTGCCATCGTCCTTCATGGACTGGATCGCGGCGTCGAAGGTGGCTTTCAGCTCGGGGTCGCTTTCGCGCAGGCCCATGCCGATGCCGCCGCCGAGCAGGATATCCTCGCCCACGAACATCATGTCCGCGTCTTCCGCGACGATGGGGTCAAGGAACGCCTTGTCGGCGATGACCGCGTCCACCTCGCCGTTGCGGACGGCGGCGACGGTTTCGTCCGGGCTCGCGAATTCCACCAGCGTCGCGCCCAGTTCGGCCACGTAGCCTGCCTGGATCGTGCCGGTCTGCGCCGCGATCACCGCCGAGGGCAGGTCGAGATCCGGGATCATCGACACCACCGCGGACGGGTCGGGTCGGGTGTAGGGCTGGGTGAAATCGATCACCGCGTCGCGTTCCGGCGTGATCGACATGCCCGCGATGATGGTGTCGTAGTTGCCCGACACGAGGTTCGGGATGATGCTGTCCCAGTCGTTCTTGACCCATTCGCAGGTCAGGTTGGCGCGGGCGCACAATTCGTCTCCGAGTTCGCGTTCGAAGCCGTCGATTTCGCCCGCATCGTTGATGAAGTTGTACGGAGGATAAGCGCCTTCGGTGCCAAGGCGCACGACCTGCTGGGCGCTGGCCGCCCCGGCGATCAGGGCCGCGATGGCAGTGGCGATTGCGAGTGTCTTCATCGGTATTCCCCTTGTTGATGATGACGGCCCGGTCAGACCGGGGCTGAGTGAGACAGGAATTGCTGCAGACGTCCCGATTTCGGCGCGCCGAACAGCGCGTCGGGCGGGCCTTGTTCCTCGATCCGGCCCTGGTGCAGGAAGATCACGTGGCTCGACATGTCGGCGGCCATGCGCATGTCATGGGTCACGATCATCATGGTGCGCCCTTCGGCGGCGAGTGTCTTGATCACGCGCACGACCTCCTGCTCCAGTTCGGGATCGAGCGCGGATGTGGGTTCGTCGAACAGGAGCGCCTGTGGCTCCATGCACAGCGCCCGCGCGATGGCGGCGCGCTGCTGCTGGCCGCCGGACAGTTGTGCCGGATACACGTCGCACTTGTCGCCGATGCCCACCTTGTCGAGCAACCCGCGTGCGCGCGCCTCCACCGCGGCGCGGTCTTGCCGCAGCACGGTGACCGGCGCCTCCATGACGTTTTCGAGGATCGTCATGTGCGCCCACAAGTTGAATTGCTGGAACACCATCGACAGATTCGTGCGCACGCGCAGGACTTGTTTCGCGTCGCCGGGGCGACGGTGGTGGCCCGTGCCGGTCCAGCGGATCGGTTCGCCGTCGAACAGGATGTCGCCGGACTGGCTGTCCTCCAGCAGGTTGCAGCAGCGCAAGAGCGTGGACTTGCCCGACCCGGACGATCCGATCAGCGACACGACGCTGCCCCTGTGCGCCGTGACCGACACGCCCTTGAGCACCTCCAGCGCACCATAGGCCTTGTACAGGTTGCGAATTTCGATGACGGGCGCGGCTTCGGTCACGCGGGTTCCTCGGTTGGTCGATCCTGATCTGGAAAGAAATCGGCGGGCTTTGCAATGCCTCGCGGCCCTGAGGTGACGAAAAAACGGAACAATGCTCGAATTTCGGGCAGGTGTGGTCTGACATGGATCAAGGTACGCGGCGCACCGAGCCGGTATTGTGTATGCATCACTTCGCTTTGGAAAGGGAGCCACACCATTTTGCGTCTTGCATCCATTCTCTACTCTCTGATCGGCAC
>DAIPIS010000247.1:0-2917 GCA_036770665.1 Meridianimarinicoccus sp. | reverse complement strand
GCAAGGGATGCTATGTCGGGCAGGAGGTCACCGCGCGGATGCGCCACAAGACCGAACTGCGCAAGGGCCTTGTGCGCGTGGCGGTGACCGGGGCCGCCCCGGTGGGCACGCCGGTGACCGATGACGCCGACCGGGCCATCGGCACGCTTTGCACGCAGGCGGCGGGGTTCGGGCTGGCGCACCTGCGGTTCGACCGGGCAGCGGGCGAGATGCGGGCGGGCGACGCGCGGTTGCGCCTTGCGGAGTTGCCGCAGGACGCCTGACCGGGCACGGACCGTTGGTGTGCCTGTCACGGCGAAACGGCCACCGTGCGTCGCGGAGGCGCCACGTCGCCATGAACACGCCCCACCGACCGGGTTGCGCACGGGACGCGCCGGGCATCCCGGTATCGACAGAACACGATGCCCGCAGCGTCGCCCGTGTCCGCATCGACCCGGCGCACACCATTCTTGCAGCCAAACGACGATTCGCGCCGACGCGCGCGCGCCAGAGACGTCGCGCCCGTCCTGGAACGGGTAATTCTTGCGCAATCATTCCAGAATTTTCAAGGTGATGTCGTTTTTAGAAAAGTTATGTCGCTAATCGGTTGCGTCTCGGGGCCGCACACGGTTTGATTGGAGCAACAAAAAAGCAACAGTCAGCCAGGGAGCCTTGCGTGACGCAGGCAGCATCGAACGCAGCGTTCGTGGAATTCGAGCGCGTTCAGAAAAGCTATGACGGCGAGACGCTGGTCGTGAAGGACCTGAACCTGTCCATGCCGAAGGGCGAGTTCCTGACCATGCTCGGGCCATCGGGGTCGGGCAAGACCACCTGCCTGATGATGCTGGCGGGGTTCGAAACGGCCACGACCGGCGACATCCGGCTGGACGGAAAGCCGATCAACGACATCCCGCCGCACAAGCGCGGCATCGGCATGGTGTTCCAGAACTACGCCCTGTTCCCGCACATGACGGTGGGCGAAAACCTGTCCTTTCCGCTGGAGGTGCGCCGCATCGGCAAATCCGACCGCGAGGCCAAGATCAACCGCGCGCTCGACATGGTGCAGATGGGCGATTTCGCGAACCGCCGTCCAGCGCAGCTTTCGGGCGGCCAGCAGCAGCGCATCGCGCTGGCCCGCGCGCTGGTGTTCGAACCGGAGCTTGTGCTGATGGACGAACCGCTCGGCGCGCTCGACAAGCAGTTGCGCGAGACGCTGCAGTTCGAAATCACCCGGCTCGCGCACGCGTTGGGTATCACCGTGGTCTACGTCACCCACGACCAGACCGAAGCACTGACCATGTCGGACCGGGTCGCGGTGTTCGACGATGGCCGCATCCAGCAGCTTGCCCCGCCGGACGAGTTGTACGAAAGCCCGCAGAACAGTTTCGTCGCGCAGTTCATCGGCGAGAACAACACGCTGGCAGGCACCGTGCAGGACATCCGCAACGGGTTGGCCATCGTGCGGCTGGACGGTGGCGAGATCATCGATTGCAAGCCGGTGAACGTGTCGGCACCGGGCGACCGCACGGTCGTGTCGATCCGCCCCGAACGGGTCGAGACGAACAAGGACCGCCTGAGCCCGGACGCCCATACGCTGAAGGCCGAGGTGCTCGAATTCATCTACATGGGCGACATTTTCCGCACGCGCCTGCGCGTGGCGGGCCGGGACGATTTCATCGTCAAGACCCGCAACGCGCCCGACCAGCCAAGGTTGAAACCCGGCACCCGGATCGACATCGGCTGGTTGCCCGAGGATTGCCGCGCACTCGACGCCTGATCGGGCCGCGCAGACCCGCAGCCCCCCGGCAGACGCACGTTGGGCAGGCTGCGGATGTCGGTGGGTCCGGGCAAACCCGTGGCTCGACCCACCGGAACCGAAAACACGGGACACAGGGGAAGACCACATGAAAGCCGCATCCATCCTGATGACGGGCCTGAAGACGGGCCTGATGACGGGCACCGCGCTGGCACTGGCGGTCCCGCCGGTGATGGCGCAGGACATGAGCGACAGCATGACCATCGTGTCATGGGGTGGCGCCTATCAGCGCAGCCAGAACGAAGCCTATGTGAAGCCATATCTCGACATGAACCCCGGCGTGTCAGCCACCTGGGACGAATCGTCCAACGAAGCCGTGGCGAAGCTGCGCGCCATGAACGAAGCCGGCAACATCACCTGGGACCTTGTCGATGTGGTGGCCGCCGACGCGATCCGTCTTTGCGACGAAGGGCTGGCGATGGAATACAACCCCGACCAGCTTCTGCTGCCGGGCGACGACGGCACGCCCCCGTCCGAAGACTTCGGCGACCTGATCGTGTCGGACTGCTACATCCCGCAGATCGTCTATTCCACGACCTTCGGGTATCGCACCGACATGGTGGGCGACACGCCCCCGACCGAGGTGTGCGACGTGTTCGATCTCGACGCCTATCCGGGCAAGCGGTCGCTGGAGCGCCGCCCGATCAACAACATGGAATGGGCGCTGTACTGCGACGGCGTGGAAAAGGACGACATCTACGACGTTCTCGCCACCGAAGACGGGCAGGACCGCGCGCTCGCCAAGCTCGACACCATCAAGGACGATGTGATCTGGTGGTCCGCCGGGGCCGACACGCCGCAGCTTCTGGCGGACGGCGAGATCGTCATGGGATCGACCTATAACGGGCGGCTGTTCAGCGTGATCGAGGAACAGGACCAGCCGGTCGCCATGCTGTGGGACATGCAGGTGTTCGATCTGGACGGCTGGATCATCCCCACCGGCCTGCCGCCGGAACGGCTGAACCGCGTGGTCGAGTTCGTGCGCTTCGCCACCGACACGCAACGTCTGGCGGATCAGGCGGCATACATCTCCTACGGTCCTGCGCGCGCATCGTCCGCGCCTTTGGTGGGGGAACATGCCGAACTGGGCATCGAGATGGCGCCGCACATGCCGACCGACCC
>DAIPIS010000246.1:0-2943 GCA_036770665.1 Meridianimarinicoccus sp. | reverse complement strand
GGCGAGCGCATCGCCAAGGTACTGGCCCGTGCGGGTGTCGCCTCCCGCCGCACGGCCGAGACGATGATCACCGAGGGCCGTGTGGCCGTGAACGGCGTGACCCTGTCCAGTCCGGCGCTGAACGTCATGCCCGACGACCGCATCACCGTGGACGGCCAGCCGATCGCCGCCGCCGAAGCACCGCGGCTGTGGCTTTATCACAAGCCCGCCGGGCTGGTCACGACGACAAGCGACGAACTGGGCCGCCCCACGGTCTTCGACGCCCTGCCGGACGATCTGCCCCGCGTGCTCAGCATCGGGCGGCTCGATCTGAATTCCGAGGGTCTGTTGCTGCTGACCAATGACGGTGCCATCAAGCGGCGCCTTGAACTGCCCGCGACCGGATGGGTGCGCAAGTATCGCGTCCGCATCAAGGGCGTGCCGCAGGACGCGGCCTTCGCACCGCTGCGGCGCGGCATCACCGTGGAGGGCGAGCGGTTCCAGCCGATGGCCGTGACGATCGACCGCCAGCAGGGCGCCAACGCGTGGCTGACGCTGGGCCTGCGCGAAGGGCGCAACCGGGAAATCCGCCGTGCGATGGAGTATCTCGGGTTCACCGTGAACCGCCTGATCCGGATCAGCTATGGCCCGTTCCAGTTGGGTGATCTTGCCCCCGGTGCGGTGGAGGAGGTCAAGGCCCGCATCCTGCGCGACCAGCTCGGCCTGCCACCCGCGGACCCTGCCCGCCCGGTCGCGGCCCCAAGGCCAGCCGCCCCGGCAAGCCCGGACAAGCCCGGCAGGCCCGCCAAACCCGGCACGCCGACGCGCCCCGGCAAGCCACCAAGACCGGTTCGACCGGCAAAGCCCGGCCAGGCGGAATTGACCAGTACGCCGACGCGCCCCGGCAAACCGCCCCGACCGGCGAAGCCCGGCGGGCCGGATCTTGCCGACAAACCGGCCCGCAGCCGCGCTCCCCGCCCCCGTGGCACGGGAAAACCGAAGACACGCGGCTGAACGGTCAACCGGAACCTTTCCTTTGGCTTGCGCCTGTGATTGCGTGACACGGGGAACTTGCGCGGGGAATCCGGGTGTCTGGGTCTGGTGTTCAGAAATTGTGCTTCGCGCTTCTGGCGCTTTTGATGCTCTATGCCGCCTTCACGGGGCCGCTGTGATGGCCCAGAAATTCGGCGGACGCTACAGCCCTGGTGGCACGGCAACGCCCGGGGCACCCCGCCCGACCAAGCGGAGCCGCGCAGGGGCGCGCTCCAACCTGCTGTTCATCCTCCCGTTCGTGTTCCTCGTATCGGCGTTCAGGTCCGATCCAGCCGGTCTTGCCATGAACCTCGTGTGCTTCGGCGCGCTGATGCTGGCGGCGTGGCTCACCCGCGACGGCATCCTCGCGCAGGAAGCCTATGAGGCGCGCAAGGTCGCCCGCCGCCCGGCGGTTCCGCGCAAGCTGCTTGCCAGCGCGCTGACGGCGGCGGGACTGGCCTGCGCCGGGCTGGCCGATGGCAGTCTTGTGAATGCGTTCATTTTCGCAGCCTTGGGCGGCGTTCTTCATCTTGGAGCTTTCGGGCCGGACCCGCTGCGTGACAAGGGCATGGATGCATCCGCCGCGATCGACCGTGGCGCGAGCGACCGCGCCGACCGCGCCATACGCGAGGCCGAGGCGCATCTGACGGCGATGACCAACGCCGTCGCGCGCACCGGCGACCGCGAGCTTGTGGCGCGGATGCAGCGGTTCACGGCAACCGCGCAGACCATGTTTCGCGCGGTGCAGGACGATCCGCGCGACCTGACCCGCGCGCGGCGGTTCCTCGGCGTCTACCTGCTGGGCGCGCGGGATGCGGCGGTGAAGTTCTCGGACATCTTCGCGCGCAACCGTGATCCGCAGGCCCGCGCAGATTTCCTCGCGCTGCTCGACGATCTCGAACGCAATTATGCCGACAAGACCCAGACGCTCCTGCTCGACGACCGCACCGATCTCGATGTGGAGATCGAGGTGCTGCGCGACCGGCTTGCCCGCGAAATGCCACCATCCTGATCCCAGATCTGATTCGCCCAAGTTCAAAATCCGGAGTTCACAATGACCCAAGACACACGTACCCGGGCCATGGAGGCCGAAGCGCTTGTCGCCGACGCCATGGCGCCGCTGCCCGTCCCGCAGGACACCGAGATCGTGCTGGACCATGCCGAACCGCAGGTCGCCGACGCCGTGCGCACGCGCATGGCGGAAATCGACATGTCCGACAGCGGGTCCATCATCGGGTTCGGATCGCGCGCGCAGGCGGAATTGCAGGAAATCAGCCAGGCGATGCTGGCCGATGTGCGCAACAAGGACGTGGGCCCAGCCGGCAACAGCCTGCGCGAGATCGTGAGCACGATCCGCGGCTTTTCGGTGGAGGAACTGGACCCGAACCGCAAGCCGTCGTGGTGGGAACGGCTGACGGGCAAGGCCGGCGGCAACATCGGCAAGTTCATGGCCCAGTACGACACGGTGCAGGCGCAGATCGACAAGATCACGGACAACCTGCTCGGCCACGAGCACCAGTTGCTCAAGGATATCAAGTCGCTCGACAAGCTCTATGAAAAGACGCTGTCGTTCTATGACGAACTTGCGCTCTACATTGCGGCGGGAACGGAAAAGCTGGGCGAACTGGACCGCAAGACCATTCCAACGAAAGAATCGGAAATGAACGCGGTCGCGCCGGACCAGCAGATGATCGCGGCGCAGGAACTGCGCGACCTGCGCGCCGCGCGCGACGATCTGGAACGCCGGGTGCACGACCTGAAGCTGACGCGGCAAGTGACGATGCAATCCCTGCCGTCGATCCGGCTGGTGCAGGAAAACGACAAGTCGTTGATCAGCAAGATCAACTCCACGCTCGTGAACACCGTGCCGCTATGGGAAACGCAACTGGCGCAGGCGGTGACGATCCAGCGATCCGCCGAAGCCGCGCGCGC
>DAIPIS010000245.1:0-2947 GCA_036770665.1 Meridianimarinicoccus sp. | reverse complement strand
TTCGACATCATCTTCTTCTGGGTCGCCCGGATGATGATGATGCAATACGCCGTGGTCGGCCAGCGCCCCTTCGACACCGTCTATGTCCACGCGCTCGTGCGCGACGAGAAGGGCAAGAAGATGTCCAAGTCGCTGGGCAACGTGCTCGACCCCCTCGACCTGATCGACGACTACGGCGCGGACGCCGTGCGCTTCACGCTCGCGTCCATGGCCGCCATGGGCCGCGACCTGAAACTGTCGAAAGACCGCATCGCGGGCTACCGCAATTTCGGCACCAAGCTGTGGAACGCCACCCGCTTCGCCGAAATGAACGGCGTGTTCGGGGCGGACGTGGAGTCATATGGAAGTCATATGGGAGTCATATGCGATTCCGACACCGCCCAGACGGCCAACCGCTGGATTCTGGGCGAACTTGCCCGGACGCGGGTCGAGGTCGATACCGCCCTCGACGCCTTCCGCTTCAACGACGCGGCGGGGGCCTTGTACGGCTTCGTCTGGGGGCAGGTCTGCGACTGGTACGTGGAATTCGCCAAGCCGCTTCTCGCCTCGGAAGACCCTGAAATCGTGGCCGAAACCCGCCGCACCATGCGCTTCGTTCTGGAACGCTCCATGGTGCTCCTGCACCCGTTCATGCCCTTCATCACCGAAGAATTGTGGGCGATCACCGGCACCCGCGCGAACCTTCTGTGCCACGAGGACTGGCCCGAACTGCAACCCGCTGATATCGCAGACGAAAAGTCGGACCGGGAAATGCTCTGGGTGATCGGCCTGATCGAAACCATCCGCTCGCTGCGCGCCCAGATGCATGTCCCCGCCGGGGCGAAACTGCCGCTCCTGCAACTGGCGCTGGACCCGGCCGGCGAAGCCGCCTGGACCCGCAACGAAGCCCTGATCCTGCGCCTCGCCCGCGTCACGGAACGCAACATTGTCAGTGACTTGCCCAAGGGTGCGGTCACGATCCCGGTCGATGGCGGCACCTTCGCGCTGCCCCTGTCGGACGTCATCGACGTGGCCGAGGAACTGGACCGGCTCGACAAGACGCTGGGCAAGCTGGCCAAGGATCTGGGTGGCCTGCGCGGTCGGCTGAACAACCCCAGCTTCGTCGCCAGCGCCCCCGAGGACGTGATCGCGGAAACCCGCGAGACGCTGGCCCAGAAGGAAGACGAAGACGCCAAGCTGCGCGCCGCCCGCGACCGGCTCGCCAGTCTGGTCTGACCATCTGGCCTGACCCGCAAATCCCTTGCCTGCAACGGGAATACTGTGGCAGGCAAGGGGCATGACACGCGCCCCACGCTTCACACCGACCGTCGCCGCCCTGCCCGCGACGGTGCCGTTCGTCGGCTCCGACACGCTGGAACGCCGGTCGGGGCAGCCCTTTGCGGCCCGGCTTGGCGCGAACGAATCCCGCTTCGGCCCGTCGCCGCGGGTGATCGACGCCATCGCGGCCGCGGCACCGGATGCGTGGATGTACGGCGACGCCGAAAGCCACGACCTGCGGCAAGCCCTTGCGCGGCTTCACAATATCGAACCCGACGCCATCGTCATCGGCTCCGGCATCGACGGGCTTCTGGGTGAACTGGTGCGGCTCGTGGTGGAACCGGGCGATCCGGTCGTGACCTCCGCCGGGGCCTACCCGACCTTCGCCTATCACGTCGCGGGCCACGGCGGCGCATTGCACAAGGTGCCCTATGCAGGCGACGCCGAAGACCCCGACGCGCTGATCGCCAAGGCACGGGAAACCCGCGCGAAACTGGTCTACATCGCCAACCCGGACAACCCGATGGGAAGCTGGCACGCTGCGGCCAGCATCAGCGCGATGATCGCCGCCCTGCCCGACGACTGCATGCTGGCGCTGGACGAGGCGTATATCGATCTCGCCCCCGCCGGGGCGGAGCCGCTGTTCGACACGTCCGACCCCCGCGTGATCCGGTTGCGCACCTTTTCCAAAGCGCACGGTCTGGCAGGGATGCGGCTGGGCTACGCCATCGGCGCGCCCGGCACCGTCGCCATGTTCGACCGTATCCGCAATCACTTCGGGGTGGGCCGCCTGACGCAGGTCGCGGGGCTCGCGTCCCTGCGCGACGTGGAATGGCTGCACCACGTCAAGACACGGGTCGTCGCCGCGCGGGCCGAACTGGCTGCCATCGCCAGCGCCCACGGGCTGACCGCGCTGCCATCGGCCACCAATTTCGTGGCGATCGACTGCGGCGGCGACGGGGATCGCGCCCGCGCGGTGCTGGCGGGCCTGCTGGCGCGCGGCATCTTCGCGCGGATGCCGGGCGTGGCCCCGCTCGACCGCTGCATCCGGGTCAGTTGCGGCCTGCCCGAGGATCACGCGCTGTTCGACGCCGCCCTTGGCGACACGCTGCGCGACCTTGACGCGGGCTGACGCCGATCACACGACCGTGTCTTTCCTTCCCGCCGCTGGAAGCGCGTAACCACCGCGCAACCAACCCAAAGGATCCCCTGATGCAAAGACTCCGAACACGTGCCGGCATCGCGTTCGCCATCGCCGGTCTGGCGCTGGGCGGCGTAGCACTGGCGCAGGGCATGAACCACGGCGCCATGGATCATGGCGCGATGGGCCACGGGTCCCCCGCCGCCGCGGGCGACGACAGCGCGTCGACCCGTGCCTACCGCGATGCGAACGCAGCGATGCACAGCGCCATGGACATCCCGATGACCGGCGATGCCGATGTCGATTTCATCGCCGGGATGATCCCCCACCACGAAGGTGCCGTGGCCATGGCCCGGATCGTTCTGGAACACGGATCGGACCCGGAGGTGCGCAAGCTGGCCGAAACCGTGATCGCGTCCCAGCAGGCGGAAATCGACTGGATGAAGGACTGGCTGGCGCAAAACGGCCAGTGACACGGGTGACACGCGCGGCGGCCGGGTCCCACGTGACCCCGCCGCGCGTGGCCCCGTCCGCCACGGACGGCGTGCG
>DAIPIS010000244.1:0-2990 GCA_036770665.1 Meridianimarinicoccus sp. | reverse complement strand
GACGCCGAGGTGGGGGCACACATGCTCTATACCACCAACCGCGACGTGCCGGGGATCATCGGCACGCTGGGCGCGACGCTGGGCCAGCACGGGGCGAACATCGCCAACTTCACGCTGGGCCGGACCCATGTGGGCGAAGATGCCATCGCACTTCTGTATCTTGACGAGCAGCCGTCGGATGCCTGCCTTGGCGCGCTGCGCGATACCGGCCTGTTCCAGCAGGTCCGCCCGCTGCAGTTCGCCGTCTGACCAGAGTGCCGCGCCCCGGTTTCGGCCCGGGCGCGTTGCTGCGTTGCGGAAAACGTGCAGACATGACGGTATGAGCGACACCGTGCCCCTTGCCTGCCGACCACCGTGGTCCCCCGTCGGGCCGCGCCGTTCCGCACGCGGCACCTGTGGCCTGTGGGGGCCACCCCGCCTGCGGCTTCACCGGCTGACCGGGCCGCGCTGGCCGCTGGCCGATCTGCGCATCGCGGTCATCGCCGACCTCCATGTGAACGACCCCTGGGTGCGCCCGGCACGGCTCACGGCCATCGTCGCGCAGGTCAACGCGCTGGGGGCCGACCTGATCCTGATTGCGGGCGACCTTCTGGCCGATCGCAACATGCCATGCCGCGCCGTCCCGCCCCGCCGGATCGTCGGTATCCTGAACGCCCTCGCCGCGCCGCTGGGGGTGTTCGCCGTGATGGGCAACCACGACTGGAAGGACTGTCCCGACACCCGGCGCACGCGGGGGCGGCGCAATTCGGTCCGCGATGCCTATGCCGCCTCGGCTATCCGGCTGGTGTCCAACGGCGCGGTGGCGCTGCGCCACGGGACCGGCACGTTCTGGCTCGTGATGACCGACAGCCAGACGGAGTGGGGCGGTCTCGACGCGGTTCCCCATGATGCGCAAGCCGCCTTCGCGGCGGTGCCACCGGGTGCGCCCGCGATCCACCTTGCCCACGAACCCGACTGCTTCGCGAACGGGGATGACAGGGCCTGTCTGCAGGTCAGCGGGCACACCCATGGCGGGCAGTTCACCCTGTTCGGGCGTCGCCCCATGACGCCGTCGCGCTTTGGGGACCGCTACGCCGACGGGCATGTGGAGGAGGGCGATCGGCATCTCGTGGTGTCTGCCGGGATCGGGTATTCCGGACTGCCCTTCCGGTTCGGCGTGCCGCCGGAGATCACCCTGATCGATCTGCGCCCGGACGGCGGCGGCGCGCACCCCGACCCGTGACCGAAACCGGGATCAGGCCGCCCGGCGCCGATGACGCTGCGCCGCAGGGTCGCGGTTCCACAACCGCGACTTTCGTGCAGGGTGCCCGCGACTGGGACGGGAGGACCAACCATGAACGACATCGTGATCCTGAGCGCGCGCCGCACGGCCATCGGCAGTTTCGGCGGGGGGCTGGCGACCGTACCGCCCACGGAACTGGGCGCCATCGCCGCGCGCGCGGCACTCGCGGACTCGGGTGTCGAGCCGTCCGCGATCGGCCACGTGGTGATGGGCCACGTCATCAACACCGAACCCCGCGACATGTACCTGTCGCGCGTGGCCGCGATGGGTGCGGGCATCCCCGACA
Source organism: Meridianimarinicoccus sp. (assembly GCA_036770665.1). Taxonomy (GTDB): domain Bacteria; phylum Pseudomonadota; class Alphaproteobacteria; order Rhodobacterales; family Rhodobacteraceae; genus Meridianimarinicoccus. The sequence continues at coordinate 1,422 of DAIPIS010000244.1, read as the reverse complement.
CCGCGCCCGCGCTGACCGTCAACCGCCTGTGCGGATCGGGCCTTCAGGCCGTGGTGTCCGTGGCGCAGTCCCTGATGCTGGGCGATGCCGACTTCGGGATGGCGGGCGGTGCCGAAAGCATGTCGCGCGGCCCCCACGCCCTGACAGCCGCCCGCTGGGGTCAGAAGATGGGCGATACCGGAGCCGTGGACATGATGGTCGGCGCGCTGACCTGCCCGTTCGGCACCGGCCACATGGGCGTCACGGCCGAGAACGTGGCCGCCGAACACCAGATCACCCGCGAGGACCAGGACGCCTGCGCCGCCGAAAGCCAGGCCCGTGCCGCGCGCGCCATCGCGGCGGGCCATTTCGACAGCCAGATCGCCCCGGTGGATATCGTCACCCGCAAGGGCACGGTTTCCTTCGCGGTCGACGAGCACCCCAAGGCCACCACCGCCGAAGACCTTGCCGGTCTGCGGCCCGTGTTCCGCAAGGACGGCACCGTCACCGCGGGCAACGCGAGCGGGATCAACGACGGGGCCGGGGCGCTGATCCTCGCGCGGGCGGACGCCGCCAAGGCGCACGGACTGACCCCGCGGGCGCGGATCATCGGCTATGCCTTCGCCGGGGTCCGCCCCGAGGTGATGGGCATCGGCCCGATCCCGGCGGTGGAACGCCTGCTGGAACGCACCGGGCTGAGCGTGGACGATTTCGACGTGATCGAATCGAACGAGGCGTTCGCTGCGCAGGCGCTGGCCGTGGCCCGCAGGCTGGGCTTCGATCCCGAGAAACTGAACCCCAACGGCGGTGCCATCGCGTTGGGGCACCCGGTGGGTGCGACGGGTGCCATCATCCTGACCAAGGCGCTTTATGAACTGGAACGCACCGGCGGGCAGCGCGCGCTGGCCACCATGTGCATCGGCGGCGGCCAGGGCGTCGCCGTGGCCATCGAACGGGTCTGACGCCAACCCAGCGGCGTTCACGCCGCGTTCACGCCTGGTGCGCCATGGTCACGCCGTTGATGCAACGGACATGTGGTCATGGCGCAAGGGGGCGGCCCCGATCTTTCCGAACTGCTGGCGCAGGAACGACGCGCCCGCCTGGCGGCCGAGCGGCTGCTGGACCAGAAAAGCCGTGAACTGCACGCCGCCAACCGGAAACTGTCGCAGCACACCCGGGTCCTGTCGGAAGAGGTGATCGTCAAGCGCGAGCAGGCCAAGACGTTCCAGTCCGAGGCCGAAAGCCTGAAGGGTGAAAACACACAGGTCCGTGCCGACCTGCAACGCGCCAACAATCAGGCGGTCAAGGCCGAACGCCGACTATGGGAAGCGCTGGAAACCATCCAGGACGGGTTCGCGGTGTACAATCCCCGCGACCAGCTCGTGATCGCGAACATGTCCTTCATGAAGCTGTTCGACGGGCTGGACAGCATCCGCCCCGGCG
>DAIPIS010000243.1:0-3013 GCA_036770665.1 Meridianimarinicoccus sp. | reverse complement strand
TCTGTTCAAGGCGTTCCCTTTCGGCAAGGGCCGTCTGCAAGGCCTGTTTCAATTGACCGAGAAGCTTGTTCGCTTCCCCCCCGTTGCTCAGCTCGTCAACATCAAGTTGGTCGACCAGCCTGTTCAGCGCACGCGTGGCGCGATGAAACGTCTGCTGTGCCTCCGAGAAGACTTCCTCGGCGCTGCCTTCACCCGGCTTCGGGTAAATCAGTGTCATGTTCGTAAACCCGCCTCTCTCGTTTCCCGTCGAGAGAGCCATGGAAAAGGCGGCCCGGGGTTGCCCCCTGCCGCCTTGCCCATGTCTTCCAGCTTGTCACAAGTTCTACTTTGGATCGTTCGGTTTGTCAATCGAAACAAGGACTTGGAACAAACCGGGTCCGCGCGGGGCGTTAGGATTCCGGTCACACTCGGGCCCGCGCCGCATCCGCACACATACGCACACCCCGGCGCGGCCTTGTTTTGCTGCACCCGGCACCCCACGGGCCGCGCGACAAACGCGGCGCGGCGACCCCCGAGTCGCGCCGCCCGCCCCGCCCGCACCAAACCATGCCAGCCGCGCGAATGACGCGCACGGCCTTCGCAGCGGACCTACTGATTCCGTTGCTGTTCGATCTCCCGCCAACGCTGCACGTTGATGTTGTGTTCGGCCAGCGTCTGCGCAAAGACATGGCCACCCGTGCCGTCGGCCACGAAATACAGGAAATCGGTCTCCGCCGGGTTCAGCGCTGCCGCAATCGCCTCGCGCCCCGGATTGGCGATGGGTGTCGGCGGCAGCCCGTCGATGACATAGGTGTTCCACGGCGTCGGGCGGTTCAGCTCGCTCCGCAGCAACCCGCGCCCCAGAACGCCCTGCCCCTCGGTCACGCCATAAATCACCGTGGGATCGGTCTGCAGCCGCATCCCGTCGTTCAGCCGGTTCACGAACACGCTCGACACCCAGGGCCGCTCCTCGGGCACTGCCGTTTCCTTCTCGATGATCGACGCAAGGATCAACGCCTCATAGGCATCCGCCAGCGGCAGGCCCGGCGCGCGGGCCTGCCACAACTCCGCCAATTGCGCTTCCTGCGCCAGCCGCATGCGCGCCACAAGCTGCGCCCGCTCCGACCCGATGGGCACGTCATAGCTGCCCGGCGCAAGCCACCCCTCGCCCGGCAGGTCCCCAAGACCCCCGGTCAGGAACGGGGCGGCGCGCAGGCTTTCGGCGATCTGCCACTCGGTCACGCCCTCGGCCACCGTCACCCGTGTCCGTGCGAAGCCCTGCTCGATCAGTTGCGCCACCGCGTCGGGCAACGGTTCACCAACCGCAAGGGTCGCGATCTGCGTGAACTCGCCCGTCGACGGGTCCAGTTCGCGCACCCGCAGTTCCGCCGCGGCGACGCCGACCAGCAGGATGATCTCGCTGCCGCAGGTGCTGGCCCCGCTGCGCGTCACCAGATCCGCGATGGTTTCCATGGAACTGCCCGCCGGGATCAGGAAATTGCCCGCCTTCAGTTGCTGCGACTTCTCGGTGTACTCCGCCCCGATCCTGAACAGTGCCGGGCGCGTCACCGCCCCGCGCGCGGCCAGATCCTCTGACACGCGCACCATCGTCGCGCCGCGCGGCACGCTCACGCAGATCGCCTCGGCCAGCGGACCGGGCGCACGCCACATGTTCTGCGCCATCGCCACACCGATCGCCGCCCCGATCAGGATCACGATGAACAGCGTCAGCGCATTCGACGCGATGGACCGCCAGACCAGCATCAGGCCGCCACCCGCCCCAGCACGAGCGACGCATTGGTCCCGCCAAACCCGAAGGAATTGGACAGCGCCACGTCGATCCTGCGCGCCCGCGCCGCGTTGGGCGCAAGATCGAGCCGGCTCTGCACGTCCGGATTGTCAAGGTTGATGGTCGGCGGCGCCACCTGATCCCGGATCGCAAGAATGGAAAAGATCGCCTCCACCGCGCCGGCAGCACCCAGCAGGTGCCCGATGGCCGACTTGGTGGAACTCATGGTCGCCTGCGCCGCCGCGTCGCCCAGCAACCGCTCCACCGCTGCAAGCTCGATCACGTCGGCCATGGTCGACGTGCCGTGCGCGTTGATGTAATCCACCGCCGCCGGTTCGATCGCGGCCCGCTTCAATGCCGCCCGCATGGACCGCTCCGCACCCTCACCGGTCTCGGACGGGGCGGTGATGTGATAGGCGTCGCCCGACATCCCGTATCCCAGCACCTCGGCATGGATCGTGGCACCCCGCGCCACCGCGTGTTCATACGCCTCCAGCACGACCACGCCCGCGCCCTCGCCCATCACGAAACCGTCGCGGTCCGCGTCATAGGGGCGGCTCGCGGCCTTGGGATCGTTGCCGCGCTTGGTGGACAGTGCCTTGCAGGCGTTGAACCCGGCGATGCCGATCTCGCAGATCGGGCTTTCCGCGCCGCCCGCGATCATCACGTCCGCGTCGCCCCACTGGATCAGCCGCGCGGCATCGCCGATGGCATGCGCGCCCGTGGAACAGGCCGTCACCACCGCATGGTTCGGCCCCTTGAACCCGTAGCGGATGCTGACCTGCCCCGAAATCAGGTTGATGAGCGCGCCGGGAATGAAGAACGGCGATACCCGCCGCGGGCCCCGTTCCTTAAGCAGCACCGCCGTATCCGCGATGTTGCTCAACCCCCCGATGCCCGAGCCGATCATGACGCCGGTGCGTTCGCGGCTTGTCGTGTCGGTCGGCATCCAGCCCGCGTCGCGCACCGCCTGCTCCGCGGCCGCCATGCCATAAAGGATGAAATCGTCCACCTTGCGGCGCTCCTTCGGCTCCATCCAGTCGTCGGCGTTGAACGTCCCGTCGCTGCCGTCGCCCAGCGGGATCTCGCAGGCATAGGTGGTGGCCAGCCCCCCCGCATCGAACCGCGTGATCGGGCCCGCGCCCGACTCGCCCGCCAGCAGTCGCCGCCACACCGGCTCCACCCCGCAGCCCAGCGGCGTGACCATTCCCATTCCCGTGACGACTACCCGGCGCATCCGCGGCC
>DAIPIS010000242.1:0-3037 GCA_036770665.1 Meridianimarinicoccus sp. | reverse complement strand
TACCACAGGTCGATCAACCCGTCGGTCAGCGCATCGTCCGCCCACATGTCGCGTGTGGCGATGCCGCTGGCCACGGCATGCATGAATGCCTCGCCCACCGGTGCCACGCCGGCAAACCCCGGACCCGCCGCCTGCGTATAGCTTGCCGCAAGGTCATCTGTCATCTCTTCCAGCGTGTCGAAGAACGTGCCCGTGGACAGGTCCGACGACCGAGTCACGACCCCGGTCACCGGATCGGTCTCGGTATCGAAAGCCCCGTGGATGAGATCCGGCCGGGCCCAGGTCTGGTAGAGGAACACCTCGGTGCCCGGGTCCGCGTTGGGGTTGGAAAAGGTACCGCGATTGTTCCTGCAGGTGCCGGCCGATATGCCGGCGTCAACGCAGGCCGCCTGCCGCTCATCGCTGTCCGAGCCCGGAAACGCATCCCGGTCGCGCACCGGCCCGACTGGATCGGTCGATTGAAGAAACGCCCGTATCCTGTCGGCATAAAAGCGGAAATACTCGGGGTTGGAGTCAAGGTCCTCGCCGTTCGCGTTGATCTTGCGGGTCAGCGGTTCGGAGCTTTGTTCCTGGAGCACCACCTTGTCCCATGTCTGGGACGCGATGTTGCCGCGCATGTCCCAATCGGCCGGATTGCTGTTCAGGAAATGTCCCCGCAGGCTGGCGGCGTTGCGCGTCGACAGGGCCACGTCATAGTCGAGCCCAGCCTGCACCGTCAGTTCCTTGAAGATGCCGGCAACGCCGCCCCATGGGTGCGGCTGATACGGCCGAAAGCCGGTCAGGTCCTCGAAGGAGCTTTCGGGCACCGGTGCCGTCATGTCCCGTACGTTCGCGGTGTTGTAGCTCAGGACGGGATCGTGATGCCCGAAGGTATAACTGTTGCCGACGAACAGAACCGATATCTGTGCCGCATGCCCGGCGGACACGCCGAGACACGCCACCATGGCCAAGGTGAGCCGTTTCATTTCAGATTTCCTCCCGTTGATCGTTTATTCTTGTTGACGGCGACGGTGCCCGCGCCATCCCCGCAAGTCAATCACGGACATGCCATGCACCACGGCCCACCGACACTGGTCTGCTCTCGCCACGGGTCCAAGGCGGAAAACGCCGCGAAGCCCCTTTTCAAGCCCGAGTTGCTTCCGATACACCTGATCACGAGCAGGAGAGGTTCGCGCATGTCACGCAGTATCGATTACGGCAACCTGATGCACCGCGCCATGCGTTCGCTGATCCAGAACGTGCTGGAGCGCGTGGCGCGCGACGGGCTGCCGGGCGAACACCACTTCTTCATAACCTTCGATACCCTGCATCCCGACGTTCAGATCGCCGACTGGCTGTCGGATCGGTATCCCGAAGACATGACCATCGTCATCCAGCACTGGTACGAAAACCTGACGGTCACCGATGATGGCTTCGCCATCACCCTGAATTTCGGCGACAGGCCAGAGCCGATGTTCATCCCCTACGACGCGATACGGACCTTCGTCGATCCGTCCGTCGAATTCGGGCTGCGCTTCGAAACCCATCCGTCCGACCGGGACGACGACGATGCGCAGGACGATGCCGAAACCGGTGCCCCCATGGCCGAGGATGTGCCGGCCGGCGACGATGGACCGCGCAAGGATGCCGAGATTGTCAGCCTCGACAAGTTCAGGAAATAACGTTGGCGCTCTCGGCATTGCGCGGCGCGGGCCGCCCGCCTACACAGCCGCCAGTCACCACGCCGAGAGGACAGTTCCGATGACCGCCACCCGCACCGAATCCGACAGTTTCGGCCCCCTCGAAGTCCCCGCGGACAAGTATTGGGGCGCCCAGACGCAGCGGAGCATCATCAACTTTCCCATCGGCTGGGAAAAGCAGCCTGTCGCCATCGTGCGCGCGCTGGGTGTCATCAAGCAGGCCTGCGCCGAGGCGAACATGACGCTGGGCACACTGGACGACACGCGCGGAAACGCCATCGTGCAGGCCGCGTCCGAGGTTGTGGCGGGCCGGTTCGACGACAACTTCCCGCTCGTTGTCTGGCAGACCGGGTCTGGCACCCAATCCAACATGAACGCGAACGAGGTCATCGCCAACCGCGCGATCGAAATCCTCGGCGGCGTGATCGGGTCCAAGGACCCGGTCCATCCGAACGACCATTGCAACATGGGACAGTCGTCCAACGACACCTTCCCGACGGCCATGCACATCGCCACCGCGATGATGGCGCGCGACGTGCTGCTGCCGGGGCTGGAAAAGCTGCACGCCTCGCTGGAGGCGAAGGTCGCGGAGTTCGACGGCATCATCAAGATCGGCCGCACCCATACCCAGGACGCGACGCCGTTGACCTTGGGGCAAGAGTTTTCCGGCTACGCGCATCAGGTGGCCATGGGGATCGGGCGGGTGAAATCGTCGCTTTGCCATATCCACGAACTGGCGCAGGGCGGCACCGCGGTGGGCACGGGGCTGAACACGAAAAAGGGCTGGGGCGAGATGGTCGCGGCCAACATGGCGCGCATCACCGGCCTGCCCTTCGTGACCGCGCCCAACAAGTTCGAAGCGCTGGCCGCCCATGACGCCATGGTGGAACTGTCGGGCAGCCTGCGCACGGTCGCGGCGTCGCTGTTCAAGATCGCCAACGACATCCGGTTGCTGGGCTCCGGCCCGCGCTGCGGTCTGGGCGAACTGATCCTGCCGGAAAACGAACCGGGCAGCTCGATCATGCCGGGCAAGGTCAACCCGACCCAGTGCGAGGCGCTGACGCAGGTCTGCATCCACGTGATGGGCAACGACGCCGCCGTGGGCTTCGCGGGGTCGCAGGGGCATTTCGAGCTGAACGTCTACAAGCCCATGATGGCCTACAACGTGCTTCAATCCATGCAGTTGCTGGGCGACGCCGCGTCGGCCTTCACCGACAACCTGATGGCGGGGCTCAAGGCCGATACCGTGCGGATCGAGAAGCTGATGCGCGAGTCGCTGATGCTGGTCACTGCGCTCGCCCCGACCATCGGCTATGACAACGCCACCAAGGTCGCCAAGACCGCGCACAAGAACGGCA
>DAIPIS010000241.1:0-3041 GCA_036770665.1 Meridianimarinicoccus sp. | reverse complement strand
GGCAATTCGTCCGGCATCGTGGACGGTGCTGCGGCGGTGCTGATCGGCGACAAGGCGTTCGGGGAAGCGGCTGGCCTGAAGCCCCGCGCGCGCATCCGAGCCACTGCGAAGATCGGCACCGATCCCACGATCATGCTGACCGGCCCCGTGCCGGTGACGGAGAAAATCCTGCGCGACAGCGGGTTGACCATCGGTGACATCGACCTGTTCGAGGTGAACGAGGCGTTCGCGGCGGTCGTCCTGCGCTTCCTGCAGGCGTTCGGGGCGGACCCGGCCAAGGTAAACCCCAACGGCGGGTCGATCGCCATGGGGCATCCGCTTGGCGCCACGGGGGCCATCATCATCGGCACGCTGCTGGACGAGTTGGAACGGTCGGACAAGGAGCTGGGCCTTGCCACGCTGTGCATCGCATCCGGCATGGGTGCGGCGACGATCATCGAGCGGGTGTAGGACGATGCCGAAGCTCGATCTTGACGCGGTGCCGTTGAAGACCGGGTCCATCTATCCGGCGCCCTACGGCGCGCAGATGGCCGGTCGGTCGTCGCTGCGGCTGGGGCAGGCCGGGGGGCTGTCGCAGTTCGGCGCGAACCTCGTGACGCTGGCGCCCGGTGCCCGGTCGTCGCTGCGCCACTGGCACGCCCATGAGGACGAGTTCGTCATGGTGACCGAAGGCGCGCTGGTGCTGGTCGAGGACGAGGGCGAGACCGACATGCGCCCCGGCGATTGCGCGGCCTTTCCGGCGGGCGTGGCGAATGGGCATTGCCTGATCAACCGGTCCGATGCGCCCGCGCGGTTTCTTGTGGTGGGAACCAAGGCCGCGCGCGAGGTCTGCACCTATTCCGAGATCGATTTGAAGGTGACGCTGGACGCTGGCACCGCGACCTTCACCCGCAAGGACGGCACACCGTATCGCGACGGCGACGACGGCTGAATGCGGACCGGAACAAAGACGCCGGGCCACCCGGCAGGGAGACGACAGACATGACCGATTTCACTTACGATCTGCACGACGACGGCGTGGCCGTCATCACATGGGACGTGCAAGGCAAGTCCATGAACGTGATGAGCCGCGAAGGCTTTGCCGACATCGACGGGATGATCGACCGCGCGCTTGGCGACGATGCCGTGAAGGGCGTGGTCATCACGTCCGGCAAGGACAGCTTTGCGGGCGGGATGGACCTGAACATCATCGCGCGGATGCGGGCCGAGGCGGGGGATGATCCGGCGGGCGGGCTGATGGCCGGGCTGATGCAGATCCACGGGATCCTGCGCAAGATCGAACGGGCGGGCATGGACCCGAAGACGCTCAAGGGCGGCAAGCCCATCGCGGCGGCGCTGCCGGGTACGGCGCTGGGGATCGGCTATGAACTGCCACTGGCCTGCCACCGGATCTTTGCCGCCGACAACCCCAAGGCCAAGATCGGCCTGCCCGAGATCATGGTGGGTATCTTCCCCGGCGCGGGCGGCACGACGCGGCTGTCGCGCAAGCTGGGCGCGATGGCGGCCGCACCGTTTCTTCTGGAGGGCAAGCTGAGCGATCCGAAGAAGGCGCAGCAGGCGGGGCTGATCGACGAGGTGGTGGCGCCGGACGAACTGCTGGCCAAGGCCAAGGCGTGGGTGCTGTCCGCCACCGACAAGGACATCGTGAAGCCGTGGGACGAGAAGGGGTTCAAGTACCCCGGCGGCGCGCCCTATCATCCGGCGGGCTTCATGACCTTCGTGGGCGCGTCGGCCATGGTGCACGGCAAGACCAAGGGGGTCTATCCGGCGGCCAAGGCGTTGTTGTCGGCTGTTTACGAAGGCGCGCTTGTGCCCTTCGACACCGCGTTGAAGATCGAGGCGCGCTGGTTCACCTCGGTTCTGTTGAACCCGTCCTCCACGGCGATGATCCGGTCGCTGTTCATCAACAAGGAAGCGCTGGAGAAAGGCGCCAACCGGCCCGATGCGCCGGACCAGAAGGTCCGCAAGCTGGGCGTGATCGGCGCGGGCATGATGGGGGCGGGCATCGCCTATGTCTCGGCCAGTGCGGGAATCGAGGTCGTGCTGATCGACCGGGATCAGGCGAGCGCGGACAAGGGCCGGGCCCATGCCGAAGCCCTGCTCGACGCGGGCGTGTCGCGCCGCAAGATCACCGAGGCGCAGAAGGCCACGGTGCTGGAACGGATCACCGCCACGCCGGACTACGCGGCGCTCACCGGCTGTGATCTGGTGGTGGAGGCGGTGTTCGAAGACCCGCAGGTCAAGGCCGACACCACTGCGAAGGCTGAAGCGGCGTTGCCGCAGGACGCGATCTTCGCCACCAACACATCGACCCTGCCGATCACGGAACTGGCCCGCGCCAGCCGCGCGCCGGACCAGTTCATCGGCATCCATTTCTTTTCGCCGGTGGACAAGATGATGCTGGTGGAAATCATCAAGGGCGCAGAAACGGGCGACCGGGCCGTGGCCAAGGCGCTGGATTTCGTCCGGCAGATCCGCAAGACGCCGATCGTGGTGAACGACGCGCGCTATTTTTACGCCAACCGCTGCATCCTGCCCTACACCAACGAAGGCATCCGGATGATGCGCGAAGGGGTTGCACCCGCGTTGATCGAGAACGCGGCGAAGCTGGTGGGCATGCCGCTTGGCCCCTTGCAGCTGACGGACGAGGTGGCGATCGACCTCGGTGCAAAGATCGCCCGCGCGACGAAGGCGGCGATGGGTGACGCCTATCCCGACGACGTGGTGGACGAGGTGATCTTCTGGCTCGAAGGCGCAGGGCGGCTGGGGCGCAAGGCGAACGCCGGCTTCTATGCCTACGATGCCAAGGGCAAGCGCGAAGGGATCTGGGAAGGGCTGTCGGCGCGGTATCCGCTGGCCGATGACCAGCCGGACCTGACCACGGTGCAGCATCGCCTGCTGATGGTGCAGGCGCTGGAGGCCGTGCGCGCGCTGGAGGACGGCGTTTTGACCGACATCCGCGAAGGCGACGTGGGCGCGATCCTCGGCTGGGGCTTCGCGCCATGGTCGGGCGGGCCGTTCGGCTGGCTCGACATCATCGG
>DAIPIS010000053.1:0-13353 GCA_036770665.1 Meridianimarinicoccus sp. | reverse complement strand
GGCACGTCCTGCACCCGGATGCCGACCTTTTCGACCGGGGTGACAAGCACATACCCGTCACCTTCGCGTTTGAGGATCGACGAGAACAGGCGCACCATGGCAGGGCGCCCGATGGGCGAGCCCATGTAGAGCCACGTCCCGTCCCGGCGGATTTCCATGTCGATGTCGCCGCAGAACGGTGGATTCCACAAATGCACAGGTGGCACGCCTTTGCGCGACGCGGCCCCCGCCGACGCCGCGAGACTGTCCGCGGAAGGTTTCACGATGTTTTGTGCGGCCATGGATTTTGCCAATTGCGTCCTGCGGGATATGTGCCTTCAATACGATATAAGCACAGCGGAGGGTTTGTCATGGCCGAAGAAACCGATCTCGTTGCCGAAATCGAAGCCCTCGGTGAACGGCTGGCGGATGCCAAGGCCAGCATCACACGGCGATTCATCGGGCAGGAACGGGTGGTTGACCTGACGCTCGCGGCGATGTTGTGCGGCGGCCACGGCCTGCTGATCGGCCTGCCGGGGCTGGGCAAGACCCGGCTGATCGAAACCCTGTCCACGGTCATGGGGATCGACAGCGCGCGCATCCAGTTCACACCGGACCTGATGCCGGCGGATATCCTTGGCTCCGAGGTGCTGGAAACCGCCGCCGACGGATCGCGGGCCTTTCGCTTCATCAAGGGGCCCGTTTTCACCCAGCTTCTGATGGCCGACGAGATCAACCGCGCGAGCCCGCGCACCCAGTCGGCGCTGCTGCAGGCGATGCAGGAAAAGTCGGTGACGATCGCGGGCCAGCCCCATGCACTGGACCTGCCGTTCCACGTGCTCGCGACCCAGAACCCGATCGAACAGGAAGGCACCTATCCGCTGCCCGAAGCGCAGCTTGACCGGTTTCTCGTGCAGATCGACGTGAAGAACCCCGACCGCGACACCGAGCGCGACATCCTGCTGGCCACGACCGGGATCGAGGATGCGCAATCGCACCGCGTGTTCGACGGGCCGAGCCTGCTGGCGGCGCAGCGGTTGCTGCGCCGGATGCCGGTGGGCGAGGCAGTGGTGGAGACGATCCTCGATCTGGTGCGCGCCTGCCGCCCCGAAACCGCCGAAGCCCCGGCGCTGGTGCGCGAAAGCGTGGCGTGGGGTCCGGGTCCGCGCGCGGCACAGGCGCTGATGCTGACGGTCCGGGCGCAGGCGTTGCTGGAAGGGCGGCTGGTGCCCACGGCGGATGACGTGGCGCGGATGGCCGCACCCGTGCTGATCCACCGGATGCAACTGACCTTCGCGGCGCGGGCGCGCGGCGAAGGGCTGCGGCCGCTGATCGCGCAGGTGGCAACGATGGCAACCCGGTCCGAGGTGGCGGCGTGACGGCCCGCAGCGGGCTTTACGATCGTGGCACCCTGCGGCGCGACGGCGAGGCGCTGGCTGCACCCTTGCCGGCGCTTTTGGCGGATGCCGAGCATCTGGCCTCCACCATGCTGCTGGGCGAGCACGGCCGCCGCAGGGCCGGCACGGGGGAAGAGTTCTGGCAGTACCGCCCCGCCATGGCCAGCGACGAGGCGCGGCTGATCGACTGGCGCCGTTCGGCCCGGTCGGACACGCATTTCATTCGGGAAAAGGAATGGCAGGCCTCGCAGACCGTGGCGATCTGGGTGGATGGCGGGCAGTCGATGGATTTCGCCGCCGATGGCCGGCCGCCCAAATCCGACCGCGCGGCGCTTCTGGCCATGGCGGTGGCGATCCTGCTCTTGCGCGGCGGTGAACGGGTCGGGCTGACCGGCCATGCCGTGCCGCCCCGGCGCGGCGACGTGCAGCTTCTGCGCATCGCGGACGGGCTGCTGAACCCCGCTGCGGCGCGGGAGGATTACGGCCCGCCCGACACGACCGGCATGGTGCCGAAGTCGCGCGCGCTGTTCGTGTCCGATTTCATGGGGCCGCTGCTGGAAGTGGAAGAGGCGCTGACCGAAGCCGCCGACATGGGGGTGAAAGGCGTGCTCTTGCAGGTGCTCGACCCCGTGGAGGAAGCGTTTCCCTTTGACGGGCGCACGGTGTTCGAAAGCATGGGTGGCGGCATGCGCCACGAGACGCTGGAGGCCGGTGCGCTGCGCGACCGCTATCTGAACCGGCTGGCCGAACGCAAGGCGCGGCTGGCGGATCTGGCCGCGCTGACCGGCTGGCAGTGGATGTGTCATCACACGGGCGACAGTGCGCAGGCGGCGCTCATGTGGCTCTACGGCGCGCTGGAGCGGCGGCGCTGATGTGGACCGTGGGCGCCATCGGGTTCGCGTCGCCGTGGCTTCTGGCGGCGCTGGCGGCACTGCCCGTCCTGTGGCTGATCCTGCGCGTCGTGCCGCCCGCGCCGGTGCGGCGGCGGTTTCCGGGGGTCGTGCTGCTTCTGGGCCTGCGCGACGACGAGACGCAAAGCGACAAGACCCCGTGGTGGCTCCTGCTGCTGCGCCTGCTGGCGGTGGCGGCGCTCATCCTCGCCTTTGCCGGGCCGGTGCTGAACCCGCAGGCGCGGGACGGGGGCAGCGGGCCGCTCTTGGTGCTGGTCGATGGCACCTGGGCCGATGCGCCCGACTGGACGGCACGGATCGCGCGCGTGGAACAGGCTGTGGCCGACGCCGGTCGGGCGGGTCGCCCTGTCGCCGTGGTGTCGACAACGGACCTGCCGCCGGGGGATCTGGTGTTCACGGGGGCCGATGCGCTGCTGCCCGGGCTGGCGCAGCTGGCACCCGCGCCCCATGCGCCCGACCCGGACGCGCTGGCGGACTGGGCGGCGCGGCTGGACGGGCGGTTCGCGACCCTGTGGCTGTCGGACGGCGTGGCGCGGGCCAGCCGCGATGCGCTTTTGCCGGCACTGGAGGCGCGAGGGCCGGTGCGCGTGCGCGAAACGCCCCGGCCCGTTCTGGCCCTGCGCCCGCCGGAGCAGGTGGATGGCGACATCACCGTCACCGGCCTGCGGTCCCGCACGGGACAGGAACAGTCCGTGACCGTGGTGGCGCGCGGGCTCGACCCGGCGGGGGTGGAGCGCGATCTGGCCGATGTCCAGCTCGATTTCGCGGCCGATGCCGACACTGCGGCGGCGGTGCTGGACCTGCCGCCCGAATTGCGCAACCGGATCACCCGGCTGGCCATGGCCGGGGTGGCGTCCGCCGGTGCGGTCAGCCTGACCGACGACGCCCTGCACCGCCGCGAAGTGGCGCTGATTTCCGGGCGCGACGACCGGGAAAGCCTCCAACTGCTGTCGCCGCTCCATTACCTCGAGCAGGCGCTCGCGCCGTCGGCGGACCTGATCGGCGGTGCGTTGGGCGATATCCTGCTGGCCAATCCGGACGCCATCGTGCTGGCCGACGTGGCGCGGGTGGCCGATCCGGAGCCGCTGCTGGACTGGGTCGAAAACGGCGGACTGCTGGTGCGGTTCGCCGGGCCGCGACTTGCGGCGGCCGAAGCGCCGCTGGACGAGGCCGATCCGCTGCTTCCGGTGCGCCTGCGCGCGGGCGGGCGCAGTGTGGGCGGCGCGATGAGCTGGGGGTCGCCCAAGACGCTGGCCGCGTTTCCGGAGGACAGCCCCTTCCGCGGGCTGGAGGTGCCGCCGGACGTGACCGTGACCGCGCAGGTACTGGCGCAGCCGGGGCCCGATCTGGCGGACCGGACCATCGCCGCGCTGTCGGACGGCACGCCGCTGGTGACGCGCACGCGGCTGGGATCGGGGCAGATCGTGCTGTTCCACGTGACCGCGAATGCGGAATGGTCGTCGCTGCCGCTGTCGGGCCTTTTCGTCGAGATGCTGGACCGACTGGCGGTGTCGTCGCAGGTGGCCGCACCGTCCGCCGACGCGCTGGATGGCACATCGTGGCAACCCGTGCAGGTCATGGATGGCTTCGGGCGCGTGACCGAAGCCGGACGCCTGACCGCCGTGCCGGGAGAACGGCTTGCGACCGGCGTGCCGGGTCCGGACATGCTGCCCGGCATCTACACCTCTGACGACCGGCGCATCGCCGTCAACGTGACCGGCCCGCAGGACGATCTGGCCCCCGCCGCATGGCCGGCGCGGATCGCCGTGGAGGGGCTGGAGGTGGCGCGCGAGACACCGCTGGGCGGGGTGCTGCTGACGCTGGCATTGCTCTTGGTCTGTGCCGACCTGATCGGGGCGCTGGCCCTGTCCGGGAAACTGCCGCGACGGGCGCGGCCCGTCGCACGCCGCGCGGCTGTACTGGCGATGGCCGTGCTGCTGGTGCCGATGGCTGCGACCGGGCCTCGGGCGCAGGATGCCGCTGTGCTCGATCCTGTTGCCGATGACGTCGCCATCGCCGCCACGGCCGACGTGGTGCTGGCGCATGTGCTGACCGGCGACGCGCGGGTGGACGATATCGCCCGCGCGGGACTGGACGGCCTGTCGCAGGTGCTGTTCGCGCGCACGTCGATCGAGCCGGAGGCGCCGCGGGGCGTGAATCTCGAAACCGACGAACTGGCGTTCTATCCGTTCCTCTACTGGCCGGTGACGGAGGACCAGCCACTGCCGTCGGTCGAAGCCTACGACAGGCTGAATGCCTATCTGCGCACCGGCGGCATGATCCTGTTCGACACCCGCGATGCGGACATGGCGGGGCCGGGCGGCACCACGGCGAACGGGCGCAAGCTGCAGCGGCTGGCCGGTCCGCTGGACATTCCGCCGCTTGAACCCGTGCCGCCGGACCATGTGCTGACGCGGTCGTTCTATCTGCTGCAGGATTTCCCGGGCCGCCATGCCGGACGCGACGTGTGGGTCGAAGCCGCGCCGCCGGATGCCGAGCAGGTGGAGGGTATGCCGTTCCGCAACCTCAACGACGGGGTGACGCCCGTGGTGATCGGCAGCAACGACTGGGCCGCGGCCTGGGCGCTGGATGACCGGGGCGGGCGGATGTTCCCCGTGGGGCGCGGCTTTGCCGGGGACCGGCAGCGCGAACTTGCGTTTCGGTTCGGCGTGAACCTCGTGATGCATGTGCTGACCGGGAACTACAAATCCGACCAGGTGCATGTTCCGGCACTGCTGGACCGATTGGGGAACTGATGACCCACGATATCCTCTATGCGCCGCTGGTGCCGATGCCGATCCTGATCGTGCTGGCCGTGCTGATGGCGATCGCCGTGGCGGTGGCGGTCTGGCGCGGGCTGGCGGGGTGGTGGCTGCGGGGGCTGGCGGCGGTGGCGGTGCTGGCGGCGCTTGCCAATCCGTCGCTGCAGTCCGAGGATCGCGACGCGCTGGCCGATATCGTCGTGGCCGTCGTGGACCGCAGCGCCAGCCAGCGCATCGCCGACCGGCCCGCGCAGACCGATGCAGCCCTGGCGGCGCTGGAGGCCGAGATCGCGCAACTGCCGGACACCGAGTTGCGGGTGGTCGAGTTGGCGGATGCGCCGGACAATGGCGGCAGTCTCGGCATGGCGGCGTTGTCGGCGGCGCTGGCCGATGTGCCCCGGTCGCGGCTGGCGGGCGTGGTGTTCCTGTCGGACGGGCAATTGCATGACGTGGCCGCGGCACCCGACCTGCCCGCGCCGCTGCACCTGCTTCTGAGCGGGGAGCCGGACGACTGGGACCGGCGGCTGGTCGTGACCAACGCGCCGGCCTATGCGATCCTTGGCGAACCGGTGACCCTGACCCTGCGGCTGGAGGATCAGGGCGCGGTGCCGGACGGCTTGGGCGACCGCGCGACGCTGCGGTATTCGGTGGACGGGGCCGAGCCGCGCGAGATCACGGTGCCCGTGGGCCGCGACCTGGAGGTGCCGGTGACGCTGCCCCATGGCGGGATGAACGTGATCCAGTTCACCGTGGATGCGGCGCCCGGCGAATTGACCGACCGCAACAATTCGGCCGTGGTGCGCATCAACGGCGTGCGCGACCGGCTGCGCGTGCTTCTTGTGTCGGGCGAGCCGCACGCGGGCGAACGGACGTGGCGCAACCTGCTGAAATCCGACAGCAGCGTCGATCTGGTGCATTTCACCATCCTGCGCCCGCCGGACAAGCAGGACGGCGTGCCGGTGACGGAGCTGTCGCTGATCGCCTTTCCCACGCGGGAGCTGTTCCTGGAAAAGATCGACGAGTTCGACCTCATCATCTTCGACCGCTACAAGCGGCGCGGGATCCTGCCGGGCATCTATTTCGACAACATCCGGCAGTATGTGGAAAACGGCGGTGCCGTGCTGGTGGCGGCGGGGCCGGATTACGCGTCGGCGGCGAGCCTGTACCGGTCGCCGCTGGCGGCGGTCCTGCCGGGTGAACCCACGTCGCAGGTTCTGGAAACCGGCTACCGCCCGGTGATCACCGACCTTGGGCGCAAGCACCCGGTCACCGCCGGGCTGGACGACGGGTACGGCGCGGATACGCCCGACGCGCCGCCGCAATGGGGCCGCTGGTTCCGGCTGGTGGATGTGACGCCCGCCCCGGACACGGACGTCGTGATGACCGGTGCGGACGACCGCCCGCTTCTGCTGCTCGACCGGGTCGGCGAGGGGCGGGTGGCGCTTCTGGCGTCGGATCACGCGTGGCTGTGGAACCGAGGCTTCGAGGGCGGCGGGCCGCAACTGGAGCTGTTGCGGCGGCTCGCGCACTGGATGATGAAGGAACCCGAGCTGGAAGAGGAAGCCCTGATCGCCGAGGCCGATGGCGACCGGCTGACGATCACGCGCAGGACGCTGGGCGACGGGGTCGCGGGGTTCACCGTGACCGCCCCCGACGGGACCGAGACGACGGTCGCACCGACCGAAGTGGCGCCGGGCCGGTTCGAGGCGGTTCTCGACGGGCTGGGCATCGGGCTTTATCGGGTCACCGACGGGGATCGGACAACGGTGGCGGCGCTCGGGCCGTCCGCCCCGCGCGAGTTCGAACAGACCATCGCCAGCGGCGATGCGATGGCCGAGGTCATCGCGGCGACGGGCGGCGGCGTGCGGGCGATGTCGGAGGGGGCCGTCGATGTGCGGCAGGTGCGCGAAGGCCGCCCCGCTGCCGGGCGCGGCTGGATCGGCGTGACGCCGCGCGGGGCCTATCAGACCGCGTCGGTCACCGTGACGCCGCTGCTGCCCGGCTGGATATGGCTGCTTCTGGCGGCCGGTCTGACCGTTGGGGCGTGGGTTTGGGAAGGGCGTCGTCGGCGCGCGGCATGATGCGCGCGCCGGTCGCCGGTGCCGACCGAGGGCGTGGGTGGGACGCCGCGCGGCGCGTCGCCGGAACCAATCCAAACGGCAGTGCATCGGACGAGGGCATCGGACCGAAGGCATCGGGATCGCGCGGCTTGGGGACCGACGAGCGGGTCAGGTCGCGCGATCTCGTGCGTGCTGAACCAAGGCGATCGTCCAGTCGGCAGGACGCCGGGGCGCGGCACGGGGTCATGTCGGACGCGCCGGGCCCGCGCGGCGTTCAGCGGGGCAGATCGACGGTCACCGTGTCAGCGGCCCAGCCGTCCCGGTTGCAACGCGCCCGGATCATGACCTGTCGCAGGTCGTCGGGGATTGCCACGCCGCCAAGCGACCGGGTGAAGGGCTGCTCGTCCACATGGGGGTGAAACAGTTCCCGCACCCCGAGCCGGGTGCCATCGGGGGCAATCACTTCCCAGCCATCGGCGTAGTGGTCCCAGCCGGTGTCCGGGTGGCGCAGGGTCACGTCGAACCGCCAGCCGTCGCCCTGCCTGTCGGCACTGACCGCGACGATCTCGGGCGGATCGGCAAGGGCCGGTGCGGCCAGCCAAAGGGTGGTGGTGAAAATCAGGCATGTGCGCAGCATGGCATCAACCTGCCCCTGTGCCGGCCGGTGCGCCAGACACACGCGCGTCACGGTCTGGCGCGCAGCAGCGCCGCGCGGGTGGCCGAGTTGAACTCGCGCCGCCACAGCACCACCGCCGTCACCGCGATGGCCAGCATCAGCGGCACTGCGCCCAAAAGCCACGCCAGCGCCCCCAGCGCGAAATAGACCGACCGCAGCCCGCGATTGAACGACCGCGCGGCACTGTTGTTCAGTTCGGTGGCCTGCTCCACGCGGATCGGCGCGACGGGATCGTCGGCGTCGTTCGGCACGGCCGCCATCAGGATCGAACAGTACCCGAAGACCCGATGCGACCAGACGAATTTCAGAAAGGCGTTGGTGACCAGAAACAGCACGACTGCCAGCTTGGTTTGCCACAGGATCGCCGGGGTCTGTTCGAGCGTCAGTTCCGATGCGACCTCGGACAGCCGGTCGATGTTGGCGATCAGCGCCAGCAACCCGCCCAGAACGAACATCGACGTGGACGCGAAGAACGCCGTGCTTTGCCGCAGGGAGGTGATGACCAGCGCGTCATACACCTTTGGATTGCGCGTGAGGGACTGGCGCATCCATTCGCGGCGGTATTCCGACATCAGCGACGATACGGATGGTCGCCCGCCGATGCCGCGTTCGATCGCGACGGTGATCCCGGCCCATGTCGCGAACAACAGGGCCACAGCCGCGACATCAAGCGGTGTGAGCAGACGGGGGAGCGACGTGATATCCATGTTACATCTTATCGGTTGCGATCCGTGGTTGCCATACGGATAAATTGGTAATATAAAGTGACCAATCCTGGGAGGAGATGAACATGGAAATGCCGAAGCCGAGCGACCTTGTCATGGCTGGCAAGGCCGGGACCGTGGCGCAGTTGCGCGCCGTGCTGCCAAACGACGCCGTCATCGACGACGTGACCGAAACCCGGGCCTATGAATGTGACGCGCTTGCGGCCTATACCTGTCCGCCCATGGCCGTCGTGCTGCCCCGGTCCACGGACGAGGTCGCGGCGGTGCTGAAAATCTGCCATGCTGCCGGTGTGCCCGTGGTGCCGCGCGGGGCAGGCACGTCGCTGGCGGGTGGGGCGCTGCCCACTGCCGATTGCGTCGTGCTGGGTGTGGCGCGTTTGACCGACATCCTGGAAACCGATCTGCCGAACCGGTTCATCCGGGTGCAGGCCGGCCTGACCAATCTGCGCGTGACCCAGTCGGTCGAAGATGACGGGTTCTTCTATGCGCCGGACCCGTCCTCGCAGCTCGCCTGCGCCATCGCGGGCAACATCGCCATGAATTCGGGCGGCGCGCATTGCCTGAAATACGGTGTGACGACCAACAACCTGCTGGGTGTCACCATGGTGCTGATGAACGGCGACGTGGTGGAGATCGGTGGGCCGTTCTGCGATGCGGGCGGGCTGGACCTGCTGGGTCTCGTGTGCGGATCCGAAGGGCAATTGGGCGTCGTGACCGAAGCCACCCTGCGCATCCTGCCCAAACCCGAAGGCGCGCGCCCGGTCCTGCTGGGCTTCGACAGCGCCGAGGTGGCCGGGGCCTGCGTCGCGGACATCATCAAGGCGGGCATCCTGCCCGTGGCGATCGAATTCATGGACCGTCCCTGCATCACCGCCTGCGAGGCGTTCACCGGTGCGGGCTATCCCGATTGCGAGGCGCTGCTGATCGTCGAGGTCGAAGGGGCGCCGGCCGAGATCGACCACCAGCTTGGCCTGATCACGCAGATCGCGGGCCGCCACAACCCGGTGGAAATGCGCGAAAGCAAGTCCGCCGCCGAAAGCGCCGCGATCTGGCTGGGCCGGAAATCGGCCTTTGGTGCCATGGGGCAGATGGGCGATTACATCTGTCTCGATGGCACGATCCCGGTCAGCGAACTGCCCCATGTGCTGCGCCGGATCGGCGAGATGGCGCAGGAGTACGGACTGGGCGTCGCCAACGTGTTCCACGCGGGCGATGGCAACATGCACCCGCTGATCCTTTATGATGCGAACAAGCCGGGCGATCTGGCGCTGGCCGAAGGGCTGGGCGCGGACATCCTGAAGCTCTGCGTCGAGGTGGGGGGGTGCCTGACCGGCGAACATGGTGTGGGGATCGAAAAGCGCGACCTGATGTCGACGCAGTTCAAGCCCGACGATCTTGAGGCGCAGATGCAGGTCAAGGACGTGTTCGATCCGAAATGGCTGCTGAACCCCGCCAAGGTGTTCCCGCTGGCCGCAAGCGCCGCGCGGCGGGGTGAGGCTGCATGAGCGAGGTGATGGATCGCCCCGCCCTGACCCCCGCGGATGAAACGGAACTGGCACAGGCGGTGGCAGGGGCCACGGGGCCGCTGCGGATCGTCGGCGGTGGCACGCGCGGCGTGGGCCGACCGGTGGCGGGGCAGGTATTGTCCACCGCCGGGCTCACGGGCATCAAGCTCTATGAACCCGGCGCGCTGACGCTGGTTGCGGCCACCGGCACGCCGATGGCCGACATCGAGGCCGCCCTTGCGGCGGAAAACCAGCGCCTGCCGTTCGAACCGATGGACCACGCGGCGCTTCTGGGCGCGGCCACGCCCGGTGGCACGGGGGCCGCGACCCTCGGGGGGATGGTCGCCACCAATGCCGCCGGTCCCCGCCGGTTTCAGGCCGGGGCCTGCCGGGACAGCCTGATCGGGGTGCGTTTCGTGGATGGCACGGGGCGGATCGTCGCCAATGGCGGGCGCGTGATGAAGAACGTCACGGGGTATGACCTCGTGAAGCTGATGGCGGGAAGCTGGGGCACGCTGGGCGTGTTGACCGAGGTCGCGTTGAAGCTGCTGCCGCGTCCGGAAATGGGCGCGACGCTGCGCTGCGCCGGGCTGGACGACGCGCGCGCCATCACAGCGCTGCAAGCCGCCATGGCGACCCCGTTCGAGGTGAACGGGGCCGCACACCTGCACCGCGGCGTGGATGGCGGGTCCGAAACGCTGATCCGGATCGAAGGCTTTGCCGAGTCGGTGGCGTACCGGGCGCAGCGGTTGCAGGCGGCGTTGGCGTCCCACGGTGCGTTCGGTCTGGACACCGATCAGGCCCACGTGGCCGACACGTGGCGGGCGATCCGCGACGTGCTGGGTTTTGCGGGGGCGACGGGCGACGTGTGGCACGTGTCCTGCGTGCCCGGCGATGCGCCGGGACTGGTGGCCAGCCTGCCCGCGCTGGATGCGATCTATGACTGGGGCGGTGGCCGGGTCTGGCTGTTGCTGCCCACGGGTACCGACCCGCGCGCGGCCATGCGCCAGTTGCGCGGCCATGCCACGCTGATCCGTGCAAGCGCCGACACGCGCCGCAGGGTCCGCCCCTTTCCGCCCGAAACACCGGGCCCTGCTGCACTGTCGGACGGGCTGCGCGCCCGGTTCGACCCGCGCGGCATTCTCAATCCCGGCCTGATGGCCTGAGGCAATCACACGATGCAGACGAATTTCACAGCCGAACAACTGGCCGATCCGGGCATCAAGCGCGCGAACGAGGTGTTGCGCGCCTGCGTGCATTGCGGGTTCTGCACGGCGACCTGTCCGACCTACCAGGTTCTGGGGGACGAACTGGACAGCCCGCGCGGGCGCATCTACCTGATCAAGGAGATGCTGGAAAGCGGGCGGCCCGCCGACGCCAAGACCGTCAAGCACATCGACCGCTGCCTGTCGTGCCTCGCGTGCATGTCCACCTGTCCCTCGGGCGTGCATTACATGCATCTGGTGGACGAAGCCCGCGCCTATATCGAGAAGACCTATACCCGGCCCTGGCATGACCGGGCGCTGCGCGGCATCCTCGCCTTCGTGCTGCCGCATCCGACCCGGTTCCGGCTGGCGCTTTTGGGGGCCAAGATCGCGCGGCCCTTCAAGGGGCTGATGCCCGATCCGCGCCTGCGCGCGATGCTGGAGATGGCGCCGCGACACATTCCGCCCGTCAGCCGCAACGACGATCCGCAGACCTTCCCGGCGCAGGGGCAGCGGGTGGCGCGGGTTGCGCTGATGACCGGTTGCGCGCAGCGGGCGCTGAACACCGAGATCAACGACTCGACGATCCGCGTGCTGACGCGGGCGGGGGTGGAGGTCGTGATCGCCGACGGGATGGGCTGCTGCGGCGCGCTGGTGCACCACATGGGACGCGAACACCAAAGCCACGAGGCTGCGAAGAAGAACATCCGCGCGTGGATGGCGGCGCATCGCGCGGGCGATCTGGACGCGATCATCATCAATACCTCGGGCTGCGGCACGACGGTCAAGGATTACGGCCACATGCTGCGCAACGATCCGATGGCCGCGGATGCGGCGACCGTGTCGCGGCTGGCGAAGGACGTGACCGAATACCTCGCGACGCTGCCGTTGCCGGGCATGGCGGCGCCCCAGCCGCTGCGGGTGGGCTATCACGCCGCCTGTTCGCTGCAGCACGGCCAGAAGATCAAGGCAGCACCCAAGGACCTGCTGAAGCGCGCGGGGTTCACGGTGGTCGAACCGAAGGATCCGCACCTGTGCTGCGGATCGGCTGGCACCTACAACCTGTTGCAGCCGGAAATCAGCGGCCAGTTGAAGACGCGCAAGGTGGACACGCTGGAAGCGACGCGCCCGGACGTGATCGCGGCGGGCAACATCGGCTGCATGATGCAGATCGGCAGCGGCACGAAGGTGCCGATCCTGCACACCGTCCAGCTGATCGACTGGGCAACCGGTGGGCCGCGGCCTGCGGCGGTGGATCCCGTCCCGGCATAAGGGTCGGACATCGGGGGTGTGGTGTGACATAAGGGGGGCATGATCTTGCATGCCCCCCTTGCCCGTGCCGCAGGATGGTGCGCCCTTGCGCTGACGCTTGTCGCATCGTCCGGCGCGGCGGCGGACCGGCAGATGGCCACGCCCGCGGAACAGGCGGTGTGGAACGCGGTCGGCCGACTGAACGTGACCGGGCAGGGCTATTGCACCGGTACGCTGGTCGCCCCCGACATCGTCCTGACCGCGGCCCATTGCGTGATGAACCGGCGCACAGGCGCGGTGGTCCGGCCCGAGGACATCCATTTTCTCGCCGGGTTCCGGGTCGGGAACTACGAAGCGCATGGTCGTGGCCATCGAATCGCCGTGATGCCGGGATACGACCGCAAGCGAAAGACCGTGCATCTCGATCTGGCGGCGGTGCAGTTGCGCGACCCGATGCCATCTGGCGTCACTCCGGCGCGGCTGCATGTGGGGGTGCATCCGCAGACCAGCTTCACGCTCCTGTCCTACGGGCTGGACAGGTCGCAAATCCTGTCGGCGCAGCACGATTGCCGGTTCGACAAACGGCAGGGCCCGCTGATCTTCACCACGTGCGAAGGGCTGCCCGGTGTATCGGGCGCGCCGCTTTTGCAGGTGGTGGAGGGACAGCCGGTGATGGTCGCGGTGGCGTCATCCATCATCGCCACCGTCAAGGCGCCGGTCCCGCGCGGCCGGGTTCTCGCGGTCGAGGTGTCGCTGGGCCAGATCAACCAGTTGCGGCGGCAATTCCTGCAGGACCGGTTGTCGTCGCTGCTGGTGCCGGCGTTGCCATCCCTCTTGAAATGACGCGCGACGACTCCCAGCTTTCGCGGTGCCGGGCTGCCT
>DAIPIS010000240.1:0-3064 GCA_036770665.1 Meridianimarinicoccus sp. | reverse complement strand
GATCGTTGCTGTCCATCGCGCGTTCGGCCACGGCCTGGTTTTCGCGGAATGCGCCGGATTGCTTGAGAAGTTCGTCAACCAGCGTCGTCTTGCCGTGGTCGACGTGCGCAATGATTGCGATATTTCGCAGTTCCATGAGATGTCGCCTTGATGGGATGTGTTGGATGCGCCCTAATGCCCCACCGGACGCTTGGCTAGGGGAAATCGCGTCGCAGCGCCGTCATGGTATCGCATCTGTGGCCGCCGTGTGCCGGATGGGGCGGTCAGTGTGCCGTGGTCGTCGAGAACAGGTTGATTACAGCGACCCCCGACACGATGAGCGCCATGCCGAGAACCGCAGGCAGATCAAGCCGTTGCTGGTAGAGAAAATACCCGAGCGTCGCGACCGCGATGATCCCGAGCCCCGACCACATGGCATAGACGACGCCGACGGGCAGAACCTTGAGCGTCATCGACAGGAAGAAGAACGACATCGCATAGCCCAGCACGACGACGACGCTGGGCCAGAAGCGGGTGAATTGCTGCGACGCGGGGAGCGCGGAGGTCGCAGCGACTTCGGTCACAATGGCGCAGAACAGGTAGATGTAGTGAACGGGCATCGCTTCGCTCTCCGTGGCACCGCCGTGCGGCGGTGGGGCTGTCATGTCCGTGGATCGGCGTCCTGTCCAGACATCGGCGCCCGCGGTCCACTACGGTGCGATATATCTGTCGCGGCGGTGGTTGAAGGCAATGACCCCATTCAGCACCACCGCCCCCGCCAGCGAATAGACCACGACACGCGGTTCGAACAGCCACCATGCGACGGCAAAGATAACCGCGTCGGCCGCAAGCTGGACATAGCCGGCGCGCACCCCGGCGCGGTCCTGCACCATCAGGGCCACGACCCCGATACCGCCAAGGCTGCCCTTGTGGCGAAAGACGGCCAGCAGCCCGAGGCCCGTGACAGCGCCGAACAGCACGACCCCCAGGGCGGGATCGAGCGTGGCGAAGCTCAGTCCGCGCGGCAGCGTTTCGGTGACGACCGACAACCCGGTGACGCAAACAAGCGACTTGAGCGTGAATTCCCGCCCCATGCGCCGCCATGCAAGCCAGTAGAAGGGCAGGTTGATGACGAAGAACACGATGCCGAAGCCGTAGCCGGTGACGTAGGACAGGATCAGCGCGATCCCGGCGGTCTGGCCCGTCATGAACCCGAGGTGCCCGAGGATCGTGATCCCGAAGCCGCAGAGCAGAATGCCGATGCCAAGGCCCTGCACATCGTCGAGCGCGGTGTGGCGGACGGCATCGGGAACGGGGATGGGCATGTGACCGGGCATGAGGTGACGCTAGCCATGCCGGTCGCCGGGTCCAGCGGAATTGTCGGGCGGCGTCCCGACCGCGCGCCACGAACGCAGTTCCTGCCCGTTTTCCGGCGATCGGGCGCGCCAGCGCCTGCTTGCTCCGCCGACCGGCCTGTGTCTAGATCGGCGCGGAACAGGGCAAGGGGCACCAGATGTATCTTTATGTCGAAATGTGGAACGCCAGACCGTCGTGGATGGCGCTGTGCGACGCGGACCGGAAGGCTTTCATGGACAAGATCGGCGCGTTTCTCGAGACGATCGAAAAGCCCGGCGTGTGCGAGGTCGATGCCTGCTGCGTGAACGCGGGCGACACCGCCATGCGCGTGCCCTACAGCTATGTCGTGGTCTGGAAGATGGCCGACGCATCCCATGTCAAGGCGATCTCGGACGGCACGGCGCGCATGGGGTTCTACGACTATTTCGATCAGGTCAACGCGGGCGGTGTCGCCAAGGGCGCCGATGCGCTGATCGGCGACCTCATGGCGATCTGATCGTCGCCGGGGCCGGTGGCCTTGCGGGCGCGCCGCGGCGCCCGTTCACCCCGGCAGCGCGGCGTTCAGGTTCGCGTCCACCTTTTCGAGGAACCCCGTGGTCGTGAGCCACTTCTGGTCCGGGCCGACCAGAAGGGCAAGATCCTTGGTCATGAACCCGGACTCCACCGTCTGCACCACGACCCGTTCCAGCGTTTCGGCGAAGCGCATGAGCGGCGCGTTGTCGTCGAGCGTGGCGCGGTGGCGCAGTGCGCCGGTCCACGCATAGATCGACGCGACCGAATTGGTCGACGTGGCCTTGCCCGCCTGATGCTGGCGATAATGACGGGTGACGGTGCCGTGCGCGGCTTCCGCCTCCACGATGCGGCCGTCGGGGGTGAGCAGGACCGAGGTCATCAGCCCGAGCGATCCGAAGCCTTGTGCCACGGTGTCCGACTGCACGTCGCCGTCGTAATTCTTGCAGGCCCAGACATAGCCGCCGGACCATTTCATGGCACAGGCCACCATGTCGTCGATCAGCCGGTGTTCATAGGTGATGCCCGCCGCCTTGAACCGGTCGGCGAATTCCGTGTCGTAAATTTGCTGGAACAGGTCCTTGAACCGCCCGTCATAGACCTTGAGGATCGTGTTCTTGGTGGACAGGTAGACCGGCCAGCCCAGCTTCAGCCCGTAGTTCAGGGACGCCCGCGCGAAATCGCGAATCGAGTCGTCGAGGTTGTACATCCCCATGAACACACCCGCCGAGGCCGCATCATAGACATCCCGTTCGATCACGGTGCCGTCCGCGCCCACGAATTTCATCGTGAGCTTGCCCGCGCCGGGAAAGTGGAAATCCGTGGCGCGGTACTGGTCGCCGAAGGCGTGGCGGCCCACCACGATGGGCTGTGTCCAGCCGGGCACGAGCCGGGGCACGTTGCGGCAGATGATCGGCTGGCGGAAGATCACGCCGCCCAGGATGTTGCGGATCGTCCCGTTGGGGGAACGATACATCCGCTTGAGCCCGAATTCCTCCATCCGCTGTTCGTCGGGCGTGATGGTGGCGCATTTCACGCCGACGCCGTGTTCCTTGATCGCCTCGGCGGCGTCCACGGTGATCTGGTCGTCGGTGTCGTCCCGCGCCTCGATGCCAAGATCATAGTAGCGCAAGTCGATGTCGAGATAGGGCAGGATCAGCTTGGCCTTGATGAAGGCCCAGATGATGCGGGTCATTTCATCGCCGTCCATTTCGACGAT
>DAIPIS010000052.1:0-13439 GCA_036770665.1 Meridianimarinicoccus sp. | reverse complement strand
TGCCGCGCGTCTGGTCGCCGATATAGACCGCCGCTTCCTGACCGCCGCGGGCGCGCTTCACCGCGCGGCTGATGCCGCCCAGCGTGTCGAAGTAATGGTCGACCGACGTCACCCCCAGTTCGACGCTTTCGAGGTTCTGATAGGCGATGTCCACGTCCTTCAGCGCGCGTTGCAGCAGGGCGGTGTTCTGTGTCGCCTTGCCGTTCACGCCGTAGGCGAAGGACTTGCGCGCCTCGTAGGCGTCGGCCAGTTCGTCCTCCTCCCCGAAGGCGGAGCTGTCCACCAGCTGGTTGACGTTCGACCCATACGCCCCTTCGGCGTTGGAAAAGACCCGCAGGGCCGCGGTTTCCAGATCGCAGCCCATCTTGGCGGCGTAGTCCAGCGCATGGGCGCGGATGAAGTTCATCGCCTCGGGTTCGTCCGCCTGCGCTGCCTTCAGCGCAGCTTCGGCCAGAAGTCGGGTCTGCAGCGGCAGCAGGTCGCGGAAGATGCCCGACAGGGTCATCACCACGTCGATGCGCGGGCGGCCAAGCTCGGTCAGAGGGATCAGGTCGGCCCCCGACAACCGCCCGAAGGCGTCGAACCGTGGCCGCGCGCCGATCAGCGCCAGCGCCTGCCCGATGGGCGCGCCGTCGGACTTGATGTTGTCGGACCCCCACAGCACCAGCGCCACGGTGCGCGGCAGGGTCGGGTGCGTGTCGAGCAGCAGTTGCGTCTGACGCGCCCCTTCGCGGCAGGCAAAGGCCGTGGGCATCCGGAACGGATCGAACGCGTGGATATTGCGGCCCGTCGGTACGATCTCGGGGGAGCGGATCAGGTCACCGCCCGGAACGGGCATGATGAAACGTCCGCCAAGCGCCCGCAGCAGGGCAGGGGTTTCCGGGTCGCTCTGCAGTGCCGCGTCGATCCGCGCGCGGGTGGCGTCGTCGGCATCGGGCAGGCGGGCCACATGCGCGGCGCGCGCTGCGTCGCTCAGCAATCGGCCGACCACATGCAATCCTTCGGGGATCAGGGCGTCCTCGGCCTCCAGCAGTTTCAGCCAGAGCCGGTCGGGATCGGTCCCGTTCATGTCCAGCGCCGCCGCCTGTTCGGCCACCAGCGTCGCCAGTTCCGCGCGTTCGGGCGCATCAGGATCGGTGCCGCGCAGCCGTGTCAGGCTGTCCTTCAGTTCCACCAAGCCCTTGTAAAGCCCCGCCTGTGCCAGTGGCGGGGTCAGGTGCGTGACGGTTACCGCCCCGGACCGGCGCTTGGCCAGCGTCGCTTCGGATGGGTTGTTCGCGGCATAGAGGTAGACGTTGGGCATGTCGCCGATCAGCCGGTCGGGCCAGCAGCCCGCCCCCGGCCCGGCCTGCTTGCCGGGCATGAATTCCAGTGCCCCGTGCATGCCGAAATGAAGGACCACGTCGGCGCGGAACGTGTTGCGCAGCCACAGGTAGAACGTGGCGAAGGCATGGGTCGGCGCGAAGCCGCGTTCGAACAGCAGCCGCATCGGGTCGCCTTCATAGCCGAAGGCGGGCTGCAGGCCGACGAAGACATTGCCGAACTGGTGGCCCAGCACGAACACGCCGCGCCCGTCCGATTGCGCGCGCCCCGGTGCGGGGCCCCAGGCGGCTTCTATCTCCGACAGCCACGGCGTGTCGCGCACGATGTCGTCGGCGGGCACGTGGGCGGCGACATTCGCCTCTTGCCCATGGCGGCTTGCGGTGCCGCCAAGGACGGCTTCGCGCAACTCCTCCACCGTGGCGGGCGGGGTCACGTCATAGCCTTCGGCCTGCATGGCGTGCAGCGTGTGGTGCAGCGAGCGGAACACGTCGAGGTAAGCCGCGGTACCCGCCGCCCCCGCGTTGGGTGGGAAGCCGAACAGAACGATGGCGACCTTGCGGTCCGCCACGCGCGAGCGGCGCAGCGCGGCCTGCCGGGCGACGCGTGCCGTCAGGTGGTCGATCCGCTCGGGGCAGGGGGCCATGGCGCGGTCGCTGCCCTTGGCTTCGCAGCGGCGCGCGCAGCCCGTGCAGCCGCCCAGCCCGTGGCGTCCGGCGAAGACCGTGGGGTTCGTCGCGCCGTCCAGTTCCGGCAACGCGATCAGCATGGTCGTCTCGATCGGACCAAGCCCACCGGGGGACGCGGCCCATTGGCCGAGCGTCTGGAACTCCAGCGGATGCGCCGCGATGTAGGGCACGTCGAGCGCGCCGAGCACAGCGACCGCCGCGTCGGTGTCGTTGTAGGCAGGCCCGCCCACCAGCGAAAAGCCGGTCAACGACACGAGCGCGTCCACCCGCGCGCCCTGCGCGGTGCGGAAATAGGCGTCGATCGCGGGCCGCCCGTCGAGCCCCCCGGCGAAGGCGGGCAGCACGCGCAGGCCGCGCGCCTCCAGCCCGCGAATGACCGCGTCATAATGGGCCGTGTCCGACGCCAGCACATAGGAGCGCATCATCAGCAACCCGACCGTGGCCACCGGATCGGCGGGGCCGGGAATGTCCGCGGGATCAGTCGTGATCCGCGCGGGCAGGTCCGGGTGATAGAGACCCACATCCGGGTATTCGACGGGGGCCGGGGCCGACACGCCGCGCCACGCGGTCTTGTGGGCGTAGCGCGACACGAGAAACCGCACCATCGCTTCGATGTTGTCGTCGGACGCGCCCAGCCAGTACTGCATGCACAGGAACCACGCGCGCAGATCCTGGCTCTTGCCGGGGATGTATTTCAGGATCTTCGGCAACCGGCGCAGCATCTGCATCTTGCGCGCGCCGCTTTCGGTGGACGGCGCGGACGATCCGCGCATCCGCTTCATCAGCTTGGCCATGCCCGACGGGGGCGCCGCCATGTCGAGGCTGCCCATGCGGGTCAGCTTCACGATCTGCGCATCGGCGATCATGCCGACCATGGCGTCGCAATGGGGGCGGCGCGCGGCCAGATCGGGCAGGATGGCTTCGATGTGTTCGTGCAGGAAGATCAGGTTCGCGATCACGATATCGGCGCTCGCGATGGCGATCTTGGCGCGCACGAGCGCGTCGGGGCATTCGCCCCATTCGGCGGCGGCATGGACACTGAGCGAGAGACCGGGGAAGTCGCCCGCGAGGCGCTCGGCCACCCGCGCGCAGGGACCAGCGGCATGGGCGTCGAGCGTCAGGATGACGATCCTGTAGCCTAGTTGGCCTTCGCGTATCATCATTTCATCGCGCATAATGGGCCTTTGCCTCGTAGAGCGTGTCCACGCTGATTTCGCGGACGCCACGGCTGGCGGCGTAGCTTTCGGTATTGCGGCGCGCCTTGCCGCGCACGAAAAATGGGATTTTCTTGAGTTCGCGTTCGGCGTCGGCCAACCAGACCACCACGTCGCTGCCCGTTTCGGTCGTGTCCGCAGGGGCCGCGGCCTCGGGGGGGATCGACCCCCCGTCAGCCGCCGCATCGCCGTAGGCGCTGCGGGCCACCGCCTTGCCGCCGTGGTGGCTGGCACCGGCGGCGTCGTGGAATTCGAAATCCTCGCGGAACATGTGCAGCAGGTGTTCTTCCAGCCCCATCACCAGCGGATGCACCCAGGTGTCGAAGATCACGTTGGCCCCTTCGATCCCCATCTGGGGCGAATAGCGCGCAGGAAAGTCCTGCACATGGACGGGGGCCGAGATCACGGCGCAGGGGATGCCCAGCCGCTTGCCGATGTGGCGTTCCATCTGGGTGCCGAGGATCATCTCGGGTGCGAGGGCTTCGATGCGCGCCTCCACCTCGAGATAATCGTCGCTGACCAGCGCCTCGATCCCGTAGTCCTTCGCCAGCGCGCGGATAGGGCGGGCCATTTCGCGGTTGTAGCAGCCGATGCCGGCGACCTCGAACCCCATCTCGTCGCGCGCGATTCGGGCGCTCGCGGCGACATGGGTGCCATCGCCGAAGATGAACACGCGCTTGCCGGTCAGGTAGGTGCTGTCGACGCTGCGCGAATACCACGGCAGCCGCAGGCGGCTTTCGTCGAGATGCGGCGCGATGCCCAGCAATCCGGCCAGTTCGGCCACGAAATCGCGGGTGGCCCCCACGCCGATGGGCACGGTTTTCGTGAAGGGCTGGCCGAGATCCCGTTCCATCCAGCGGCAGGCGGCTTCGCCGGTTTCGGGATACATCAGCACGTTGGCATGGGCGGCGCCCAACCGGGTGATATCCGCGGGGCATGCCCCCATGGGCGCGGTGACGTTGACCGCGACGCCCATGTCCATCAGGAGACCGGTCAGTTCGGTGATGTCGTCGCGGTGCCGGAAGCCAAGCGCCGTCGGCCCGATCAGGTTGACCGATGGCCGGTCGGTCCGGGCGCAGGGCCGTGCCAGCGCGCGGGTGATCTGGAAGAACGTCTCGTCCGCGCCGAAGTTTTCCTTGCGCTGGTAGGATGGCAGCTCCAGCGGGATCACCGGCACGGGGATGTCCATCGTCGCCGCCAGCCCGCCGGGATCGTCCTGGATCAGTTCGGCGGTACAGGACGCGCCCACGATCATCGCCTGCGGCTTGAACCGGGCATAGGCGGCTTGCGCCGCGGACTTGAACAGATCCGCGGTGTCGGCCCCCAGATCGCGCGCCTGAAAGGTCGTGTAGGTGACCGGCGGGCGATGGCCGCGCCGTTCGATCATGGTGAACAGGAGGTCGGCGTAGGTGTCGCCCTGCGGCGCGTGCAGCACGTAATGCAGCCCCGACATCGCGGTGGCGACGCGCATGGCCCCCACATGGGGTGGCCCTTCGTAGGTCCAGACCGCCAGTTTCATCGACGTGCCTCCGCGCGGGCCGCAGGGGGCTGGGCCGTGTCCAGTTTCAGCACGCCGCGGCGGCGCAGGGGGCGGGCAAAGAGCCCGGCCAGATCGCCCGCCTGTTCATAGAAATGCACCGGCGTGAACACGAGTTCGATCGCCCACTTGGTCGTCAGCCCTTCGGCCTCCAGCGGGTTGGCGAGGCCAAGGCCGCAGACCGTGAGGTCGGGACGGTCGGCGCGGACGCGGTCCAACTGGCGATCCACGTCCTGCCCTTCGGACAGGCGCGGGCCGGTGGGCAGCAGGTCCAGTTCCGGCCCCATCAGGTCGCGGTGCAGGAACGGCGTGCCGACCTCGATCGGGATCATGGCGCATTCGCGCGCCAGGAACCGGGCCAGCGGGATTTCCATCTGGCTGTCGGGCATGAAGAACACCGACTTGCCCGCCAGCGGTGCCGCGGCCTGCGCCACGGCCCGGCGGGCGCGGTCGCGGGGGGCGGCGGTAACGGCGTCGAACAGCGCGGCGTCCACGCCGAATTCCCGGGCGACGGCGGCCAGCCAGCCGGTCGTGCCTTCTTCGCCCAGCGGGAAGGGGGCCGGGATGTGGCGCGCGCCGCGCCGGGCCAGCGCCGCGTGCGTGTCGCCCAGAAACGGCTGGGTCAGCGCGAAGACGGTGTTCGGCCCGATGCCGAAATCGTCCGCCGCGCGCGGGCTGGGCAGCACACGGACGGGCCCGATCCCCATGGCGTCGAGCAGCCCAAGCGCCTGCTGTTCCACCACGTCCGGCAGCGCGCCCACGATGACGAGTTCACGCGCGTCGGTTGCGGGCAGGACCGGCACCATCGCGGCAAGGCAGGCGTCCTCGCCCTGGGTGAAGGTCGTCTCGATGCCGGAACCGGAATAGCTCAGCACCCGTACATGGGGCGCGAATTGCGCGGTCAGCCGTTCGGCGGCACGGCCCAGGTCCAGCTTGATGACCTCGGACGGGCAAGACCCCACCAGGAACAACTGACGGATGTCAGGCCGACGAGACAGCAGGCGGGCGACCTCCCGGTCGATTTCGTCCTGCGCGTCGGCCATCCCGGCAAGATCGCTTTCTTCGAGGATCGCGGTCCCGAAGCGCGGCTCGGCGAAGATCATGACCCCGGCGGCGCTTTGCAGCAGATGCGCGCAGGTGCGCGAGCCGACCACGAGGAAGAAGGCATCCTGCATCTTGCGGTGCAGCCAGATGATGCCCGTTAGCCCGCAGAACACCTCGTGCTGGCCGCGTTCGCGCAGCACGGGCGTATCGCGGCAACCGGTGGTGGCGGGCAGGGGCGCGTGATCGTTCATGCCGCGATCCCCGCATCCAGCCGCGCGGCGCGCAACTTCAGAAGGAACTGCGCCGCGTTGAGCACGTAGGCGGCGTAGGCCATGAGCGCGAGTACCATCAGGGCGTCCGGCGCAAGGGCACCGGTCAGCAGCGCCCAGACATACGCCAGATGCAGCGCGATGACGCCGAAGCTGACGACGTCTTCCCAGAAGAACGCGGGCGCGAACAGGTACTGTCCGAAGACGACCTTTTCCCAGATCGCGCCGGTCACCATGATCAGGAGCAGAACGCCCGTCTTGACGAGGATGGACACCGTTGCGGCGTCGTAGCCTGCGCCGGTCAGGAGATACCGGACCACCAGCGCCAGAGAGACGAGGAACACGAGGAACTGGAGGGGCGCGAGGATTCCCTGGATCAACGTCCAGACCGTTCCGTCACGGCGCGCGCGCTGGTCCGCATCGTAGAGCGGCGTTTTGACGGACTTGTGGGTGGCAGTGACAGGCAAGGGGCGACTCCGCGTCTCTGGTTGTCGTTGACTTTGGAGCGGCTCTGATAATGTGTCAACTATAACTTACAGCATTGCGCGATAACGTCACGCGAAGACGACGCGTTTCCGCGCTACCGGCTGCCGCCAAATGCTTGATAAAGCGATATCTTATTCGAGACGTCGAGATTTCGATGGCGATCTGTCCAATGTCTTTGACATTCCGTCGCCTTTGGTGGACACTTGTTGTGCCGGTTTACGCCTTTTGCAGGGTCGCGCCAGGCCCGCCCGCAAGGAGGCGTCAGATGTCTCGGGACAGAGCGTTTCAGGACCAGGAACCCAGACTGCTCGATCCGACGCCGGTTCTTGTGGCTGAAGTTCTCAGGCAGCTTCGCAACAAGGAACGCCGGTTTCGCACTCGGAGTGTCGCGCGCGTGTGCCCGAAGCTGCTGCATGTCCTGCTGGATGCGACGCTCGCTCCGGATTTCGACCCGGTGCCTGTCCTGCAGGCGTTTCAGGATCAGGGCATTCATCCCAACGACATCGCCGATGCCTATGTCCCTGCCGCGGCACGCAAGCTCGGATGCGACTGGGAGCGGGACAGGCTGAGTTTCGCGCGCGTGACGGTCGCGGCGGGGCGACTTCAATCCCTGCTCGGTCGGTTGGCCCAACCGAATGACACGGTGCGATCGGCGCATCCCGGTGCGCCCAGCGTGCTTCTTGTCAGCTTCGAGGGCGACCAGCATACTTTGGGCTGGAAGCTTCTGTCGGTGCAATTGCGTCGGCGCGGGGCAGCCGCCCATGCCGTTCTCGACATCGCACCGGGATCGGTCGCCGACATCGCCGAGCAGATCAGCTTCGATCTTGTGCTTGTGTCCGCGTCGCGGCCGCAGGTTCTCGGGCAGGTGGCGCGCATGGTCGCGGCGATGCGGGCGCGCATGATCGACGTGCCCCCGATCGTTCTGGGTGGAATAATCGTGGATCTTCTTGACGATGCGGAAGTTCCTGACGATATCGTTAGCATCACCAATTGTCTGGATACCGCGTTGTCCCGTCGCAGGCGTAAATCGGTCGTTACCCTCCTGGCTTCGGCGTGACGCGTCCGATGAAAGCTGCCGGGACCGGCGGGGCCACGCAGAGCACCACAAGCTCATGGGATGACATAGCCATTTCCGACCCGCACCTGCTGGTCGATCTGGTGGCGGCGGCATCCGACATCACGTTGATGCTCGACCCCGATTGCCGCATTCTGAGCCTGCGGGTGAACCCGGCCAGTTCGGATTTCGGCAAGCTCGACCACTGGATTGGACGCCCGATCACGGATTTCCTGACCGCCGAGTCCACGCCCAAGTTGCTGGCGGCGCGGGAACGGCTGGCGCAGGGCGGGACCGTGTCGCGCCCGATCGAAATGAACCACCGCGACAATGCCGTGTGGGAATTCCCGATCCGATATGTCCTTCAGCCCGTGGGTCCGGATGGCGCGCTTCTCATGATGGGGCGTGATCTGCGACCGGTCGCGGAAACCCAGCGCCAGCTGGTTCAGGCGCAAATCGCGCTGGAACGTGGCTACGAGGCGCAGCGCGAATTCGACAGCCGTTATCGGTTGTTGCTGGCGACCGTGACCGATGCCGTGGTGCTGGTGTCGCTGAGCGATGGGCGCGTGACCGATGCCAACGACCACGCCGCCGAACTGTTCGGGTGCGCGCGCAAGGACGTGATCGGGACCGTGTTCGCGTCCCAGTTCGCCGACATGCGCCGGACAGAGATGGAGGCGAAGCTGGTCAGCGCGGCCATGGCCGACAGGCCGGAGCCCATCCTGCTGACCACGGCGCGCACGGGGCGCACCCTGCTGCTCGCGCCCAACGTGTTCCGGGTCGGCGGAGACCGGGTGGTCATCTGCCGCCTTGCGCCGGATACGGCGCCGGTGACGCCCGAGATGTCCGCCGCCTTGCCCGAAGCCTTTTTCGCGGCGGCAGTCGAAGGGATCCTTTTCACCGATCTCAAGGGTATCATCCGCGATGCGAACGACCGTTTTCTGTCGATGGTCGACGCGGGCAACCTGCCTGCGGTGAAATCGCGGACGCTTGGCGAATTCCTTGCGCGCGGACAGGTGGACCTGAGCGTGATCCTCGAGAATGTGCAGCGCCAGGGCGAGGTCCGGATCTATGCGACCGAACTTGTGAGCGATTTCGGGTCGCGCCTGCCGGTCGAGGTGTCGGCGACGCGCATCACCACGGGCGACGGCCCCGCCGCGATCGGGTTCGTGTTCCGGGATGCGGGTCGCGTCGATGCGTTGCGCATGCCCGCGGTCGAAGGCAAGCAGACCAGTGCGCAGGCGAACATTCTCGAACTGGTCGGCTCCGCGACCCTGAAGGAAATTGTTGCCGAGACCAGCGACGTGATCGAAAAGCTTTGCATCGAGACCGCGATCAAGCTGACCAAGAACAACCGCGTCGCCGCGGCCGAGATGCTTGGTCTGTCCCGGCAGAGCCTTTACGTGAAGCTGCGCAAGTACGATTTCCTGAAAAAGGGCGAGGAAGAATAGCTGTAAGGATGACCTGACAGTGGTCTTCTTGAAGTGGCGCTTCTTTCGCTTGTGTCGACTCGGTCTGTCAGTTTAAGTTGACAGCATGAGTGTCACGGACCTGCACGCCCCGCCCCACACGCCCCGCCGCTGGCCAGACCCGCTGGCGGTGCTGACAATGATCCGCCCGATCACGTGGTTCCCGCCGATGTGGGCCTATCTGTGCGGCGTGGTGTCGTCCGGCGTTGCCCCGGGCAGCGCGCCCGGGCTTGTCCTGCTTGGGCTCGTGCTGGCCGGACCACTGGTCTGCGGCATGAGCCAAGCGGCCAACGACTGGTGTGACCGCCACGTGGACGCGATCAACGAACCGGACAGACCGATCCCGTCGGGCCGCGTGCCTGGGAGATGGGGCCTGTGGATCGCGCTGGTCATGTCCGTGCTGTCGCTGCTGGTCGGCTGGAGCTTCGGACCTTGGGGGTTCGGCGCGACCGTTCTGGGTGTCATTGCGGCCTGGGCCTATTCCGCCGAACCGGTGCGCCTGAAACGCTCCGGCTGGTGGGGGCCGGGTCTGGTTGGCCTCTGCTACGAAGGGCTGCCGTGGTTCACCGGGGCGGCCGTTCTGTCGGCGGGGGCGCCCGCGCTGCCGGTGGTCGTGCTGGCGCTGCTTTATTCCATCGGCGCGCACGGGATCATGACACTCAACGATTTCAAGGCGCTGGAAGGCGACCGCCAGACCGGCGTCAATTCCCTGCCCGTGGTTCTGGGACCTGAGCGTGCGGCGCGACTGGCGGCTTGGGTGATGGCGGTGCCGCAGGTCTTCGTGATCGGCGCGCTGGTGATCTGGGATCGCCCGCTGCATGCGGGCGGGGTCGTGCTGGTGCTGCTGGTGCAGGTCGCCGCGATGCGGGTGCTGCTGCGCGACCCGCGCGGCAAGGCGCCGTGGTACAATGGCACGGGCGTCGTTCTCTACATCAGCGGGATGATGATTTCGGCCTTCGCGATCCGCAGCCTTGGGGGGATGCCATGACGCCGCCGGGCACGCTGGGCTGGGGTGGAATCGTCCGGCTCGGGCTGGTTCAGATGGCGCTGGGGGCCGTCGTCGTGCTGTGCACCTCGACACTCAACCGGCTGATGGTGGTGGAACTGGCGCTGCCCGCGCTGCTGCCCGGTCTCCTCGTGGCGCTGCACTATGGCATCCAGATCAGCCGCCCGCGCTGGGGCTTTCTGTCCGATACCGGCGGGCATCGCACCCGCTGGATTCTGCGGGGCATGGCGATGCTGGCGGTGGGTGCCGTGCTGGCTGCGCTCGGCGTGGTGTGGCTGGAGCACAGCTTCGTGCCGGGTCTGATCCTGTCGGTCGTCGCCTATGCGCTGATCGGGGTGGGCGTGGGCGCATCGGGCACGTCGCTGCTGGCGCTGCTGGCCACCGCGACAGCACCACGCCGCCGGGCCGCGGCAGCCACGATCACGTGGCTGATGATGATCGCGGGGATCGCACTGACGGCGGGCGGGGTGGGTGCGTTGCTCGACCCCTACAGTCCCGCACGGCTGATGAACATCGTCGCCGCTGTGGCCGTCGGTGCCGTGGTCTTGAGCGCGCTGGCCACATGGCGCGTCGAAGCCGGGCTTGCGAGGACCGCGCCCGACAGTGCACCGATGCCCTTTCACAAGGGCCTGCGCGAGATCTGGGGCGAACCGCGCGCGCGGGACTTCACGATCTTCGTCTTCCTGTCGATGACCGCATATTTCATGCAGGAACTGATCCTGGAACCCTATGCCGGGCTGGTGTTCGGCTTCACGCCGGGGCAGTCCACGTCGCTGTCGGGCGCGCAGAACGGGGGCGTGTTCCTGGGGATGCTCTGCGTCGGGGTCGCGGCAACGGGACTCGGGCTGGGCAGCCTGCGCGGCTGGGTGACCACCGGATGCGTCGGGTCCGCAGCGGCACTTGTCCTGATTGCGGCGCTTGGTCAATCCGGGCCGGTCGTTCCGCTGATGGCGGCGGTGATCGGGCTTGGCTTCTTCAATGGCGTCTTCGCGGTTGCGGCCATCGGGTCGATGATGGCGCTGGCCGGTCAGGGTCGCGGCGCGCGCGAAGGCACGCGCATGGGCCTGTGGGGTGCGGCACAGGCCATCGCCGCGGGCTTCGGTGGGCTGGCCGGTGCCGCCGGGGTGGATCTGTTCCGGCTTGTCCTGCCCGACCCTGCCGCATTTGGCACGGTGTTCCTGTTCGAGGCGGCGCTGTTCCTTGCCGCCGCCGCCATGGCCATGCGTGTGATCGCGCGCGGCCCCGTATCCATTGCGCCTCAGGCCATAGCTGGAGAATGAACATGTATGATGTCGTCGTCGTGGGCGGTGGGCCGTCCGGTGCCACCGCGGCCGAGGATCTGGTGCGGTCGGGTGCGCGTGTGGCGCTGCTGGATCGCGAGGGGCGCATCAAGCCCTGCGGCGGGGCCATCCCGCCCCGGCTGATCGCGGATTTCGACATTCCCGACAGCCAGATCGTGGCGAAGATCACGACGGCGCGGATGATTTCCCCCACGGGCCGGGCGGTGGACATCCCCATCGAGAACGGCTTCGTCGGCATGGTGGACCGCGAACATTTCGACGCTTTCCTGCGTGACCGGGCGACGGCGGCGGGGGCGGACATGCGGACCGGCACCTTCCTGCGGATGGAGCGGGACGCGACGGGCACGCGGGTCATCTATCGGGACAAGGCCAGCGGCGACGAGACCGCGCTGCCCACGAAGCTGGTGATCGGGGCCGATGGGGCCCGGTCGCGGGTTGCTGCGGCGGAACTGCCGGGCGGATCCAAGATCCCCTATGTTCTGGCCTATCACGAGATCATCGAAGCGCCGGGGGCCGTCGGCGCCTATGATCCAGCGCGCTGCGACGTGATCTATGACGGCGCGATTTCGCCCGATTTCTACGGCTGGGTGTTCCCCCATGGCGGACAGGCGAGCGTCGGCATGGGCACGGCCGTGGACGGCGTGGATCTGAAGGCTGCGACAGCTGCGCTGCGCGTGTCGGCGGGGCTGGAGGGCTGCACGACGATCCGGCGCGAAGGTGCGCCCATCCCGCTCAAGCCGCTCGACCGTTGGGACAACGGGCGCGACGTGGTTCTGGCGGGCGATGCGGCTGGCGTGGTCGCCCCGTCGTCGGGGGAAGGGATCTACTACGCCATGATCGGTGGGCGCGTGGCGGCATCCGCGTGCATGGCGGTGCTGGCGACCGGCAATGTGGCCCGGCTGAAGCTGGCCCGGCAGTTGTTCATGAAGGAGCACAAGATGGTTTTCCGCGTGCTTGCCTCGATGCAGAACGCCTATTACCGCAGCGACGACCGGCGCGAACGCTTCGTGTCGTTGTGCCACGACATCGACGTGCAGCGCCTGACCTTCGAGGCCTACATGAACAAGAAACTGGTCCGTGCGCGCCCGATGGCGCATGTGAAGATCGGGCTGAAAAACCTCGCGCATCTCTCGGGGCTGGTGAAACCGGGATATGTCTGAACCCTGCCGGGGGGATGCAAATTCACGGAAAACCCGTTTCGAAAGCACATGACATTGCCGCAGGAACCCCCTGATCCCGCAGCGAAATCAGTGCTAGATATGACCTGTGGCGCCGACAGCGTCACGCCCCGGCGTCATTCAATTGCCCCCACAACTGCGGCGCCGGGGTCTTGGGGGTAATCGGCCTTGCAAGCAAGGCAGGGCCGGTCCGAGCAACGCGCGATGGGCGGGGGGTGACCTCCGCTCGTCCGGGGGCGCAAGCACCAGACGTCACCGGTCCAAGACACCGCTGCGCCAGCCGCTTTCGATCACCGCTTGTTCCGCCGTTTCACGCCGCCGCGCTGGCCGGGTTTGCCCGCGGTGGATCGTCCTGCGCGGGCCTGTGCATCTTCGGCGGCCTTTTCCACGGCCTGCTGGCGTGCCAGCGGGTCGTCGGCCACGGCCAGTTCCACTGCCTCCAGCCGCTTGATTTCGTCCCGCAGGCGCGCCGCGTCTTCGAAATCGAGGTTCTCGGCGGCCTTTCGCATCTGCGTGCGCAGCCCGTCCAGGTGTGCGGCGAGGTTCGCGCCGACCATGGGCTTGTCCACCTTGGCCGTCACCCGCGCCATGTCCGTGTCGCCCTTGTACACGCCCGCCATCACGTCGCCGATGTTCTTGCGGATGGTGGCGGGCGTGATTCCATGGGCCTCGTTGTAGGCGACCTGCTTGGCCCGGCGTCGATCGGTTTCGCCGATGGCCCGTTCCATCGACCCCGTGACCCGGTCGGCATACATGATCACGCGGCCGTCCACGTTGCGCGCCGCGCGCCCGATGGTCTGGATCAACGATGTTTCCGACCGCAGGAACCCTTCCTTGTCCGCATCGAGGATCGCCACGAGCCCGCATTCGGG
>DAIPIS010000239.1:0-3066 GCA_036770665.1 Meridianimarinicoccus sp. | reverse complement strand
ACGCCCCCGTGACGCCTCCGTGACAGGGTCGTCACAGGAACGCCGTCTCCTCGAACGACCGCAGCTTGCGGCTGTGAATCCGATCGAGCGGCATGTCGCGCAGCAACTCCATCGCCCGAATCCCGATCTCCAGATGCCGCGATACCTGCGTGCGATAGAAATCCGACGCCATGCCGGGCAGCTTCAATTCGCCGTGCAGCGGCTTGTCGGACACGCACAGAAGCGTGCCGTACGGCACCCGGAACCGGAACCCGTTCGCGGCGATCGTGGCACTTTCCATGTCGAGCGCGATGGCCCGCGACTGGCTCAGCCGCCGCACCGGGCCGGAGTGGTCGCGCAGTTCCCAGTTGCGGTTGTCGATGGTCGCCACCGTGCCCGTGCGCATGATCCGCTTCAGGTCATACCCCTTGAGCTGGCTGATCTCCTCCACCGCCTGCGCCAGCGCGATCTGGATTTCCGCCAGCGCCGGGATCGGCACCCACACCGGCAGGTCGTCGTCCAGCACGTGATCTTCGCGCAGATACGCATGGGCCAGCACGAAATCCCCCAGCCGCTGGGAATTGCGCAACCCCGCGCAGTGGCCCACCATCAGCCACGCATGGGGCCGCAGCACCGCGATATGGTCGGTCGCGGTCTTGGCGTTGCTTGGCCCCACCCCGATGTTGACCAGCGTGATGCCGCCGCCATGGGCGCGCTTCAGGTGATAGGTCGGCATCTGCGGCAGCTTGGGCAGCACCGGCAGCTCGCCGTCGGGCGTCGCGATCTCGGCGTTGCCGGGACCGACGAAGGCGGTATAGCCGCTGTCCGCGTCCCCCAGCGCGCGGCGGGCGAAGGCTTCGAATTCCTCCACGTAGAACTGGTAGTTGGTGAACAGCACGTGGTTCTGGAAATGCACCGGATCGGTCGCGGTGTAATGGGCCAGCCGCGCCAGCGAATAATCCACCCGCTGCGCCGTGAACGGGGCCAGCGGTTCGGACCCGTCCGCAGCGGGCCGGGCCACACCGTTCACGATGTCGTCGTTGGTGGTCATCAGGTCCGGCACGTCGAAGGCGTCGCGCAGCGCGAACTCCAGCGCGCCATCCTGTGGCACGGCCATCCCCGCCATGGCGAAATGCAGCGGCATGGGCGTGGCCGACAACCCGATCGTCACCGGCACCCCGTGGTTGCGGATCACCAACCCGATCTGCTGGGTATAGTAATCGCGGAAAAGGTCAGGCCGCGTCACCGTGGTCGCATAGACGCCCGGCTGCCCCACATGGCCAAAACTCAACCGGCTGTCCACATGGGCGAAACTGGATACCGCCACCCGGATCTCGGGATAGACCGCGCGATACCGGCCCACCGCCTGGCCCGCATCCACCGCCGCGCGAAACCCGTCGCGCAGGAACCCCACCGCCTCGTCATAGAGTGCGACCAGATACGCGACCGCCTCCGCCGCATCGGTAAAGTCGCGCGCGGGGCGTTCGGGCGGCGTGAGCAGCGGCAGGGCATCGGTCATCTGGGCATCCCTTCGACGGTGTCGCGGGCAAAAGGCCACAGGCCCCCACGGCCTGCAAGCGATTTCCCGTGCCGTGCAGGGCGCATCTGCGGTGCCGCGCATACGGTTCGTTAACCATCCGTCGGCTACACAGGGTCAGCCGAAGGCGCCCGGCGGAACAGGCCGGG
Source organism: Meridianimarinicoccus sp. (assembly GCA_036770665.1). Taxonomy (GTDB): domain Bacteria; phylum Pseudomonadota; class Alphaproteobacteria; order Rhodobacterales; family Rhodobacteraceae; genus Meridianimarinicoccus. The sequence continues at coordinate 1,401 of DAIPIS010000239.1, read as the reverse complement.
CCGGCGCAAAAGGCGCCTTTCACGCGGTCGAAGTCGCGGTATCGGGGCGGCGGGCATAACGCCCGTCGCCTGCACTCGCCGGCGACGCCCCGCCCCCGACAGGGCGCACGCGGCACCCTCGAAAGACCCCGATACCTCCCGGTTCAGGCCGCCGCGCGCTGCGCCAGACCGGCGCACCAGTCGCGGATCGCCGCCACCGCGGCCCGCGCCGCCGCCGGTTCGTGCATCAGCATGTGTCCCGCGGCCTCAAGGATCACAGGCCGCGTGCCGTACCAGCCCGCCGTCAGCCATGTGTCCGCCAGTGGCACGACGATGTCGCGCTCACCGCCGATCACCAGCACGTCGCCGCGCGGACCGGGCATGGGCGCGAAGGGTGGCCAGCCCCCGGCCTGCACGAGGGCGGCCAGCGATTCGTCCCGCAGGTTCGCCACGAGCGTCCGGAACACCTGATCGCTCACGCCGCCGGGAAAGAACACCTGCCGCATCAGCGCCATGTCGGCACCCGCGGGCCCGTGCAGCGCGAACTGGACCAGCATCTGCCAGACATGGGGCGCGGTCAGCGCCAGTTCGGCGGAGGCCCGCCACGTGCCATAAGGCGGCACCGACGCCAGCAGCACCGTGCCCGCCGGGGCCATGCGGCGTCGCAGCAAAAGCTGCGCCACGGCCCCGCCCAGCGAATGGCCGACCACCACGGCGGGGCGACCCACCTGTGCCAGCGCCTCCGCCAGCGCATCGGCGAAATCGGCCATGTCCGGGCCGTCGTGCAAGGACGCGCCGGGCAGCGCGCGCAGCAGCATCCGCCGCGCGCCTGCCCCGTCGCCGGTCTGCAGCAGATGCACCAGCGCCCGGTCGATCACGCCGGGATCGCGCACGACGCTCGCACCGCCATCCCGCCCCGGAAGCGTCACCGTCCAGACGGTATAACCGTCTGACGTAAATTCAGAAATCCAGTCGCCGGGCCAGATCCACCCGCCCGCCGCCATACCGTGCAGCAGCACGATATCCACGGGGCGCGCAGGGCCTGCCACCGCCGGATGGCGGCTCATGGCCCAGCCCTGGTGGATGTCCAGATCGGCCTCGCCGGCGCTGCCGGGGGGGATGCGGGTCACGGTCGGCTCATCGCGGAAGGTGTCGGTCATGGCAGTCCTCATCTGCGGGCGCGCGGGCCTGAAATCACGCTGCGAACGCAATGCCGCAACGCAGCAATCATAGCCCATCCAGATCCGGTTGTCGCGGGTCTTCGCGCGCGGCGTGCATCCGGGGCACGACAATTTCGTGACATTTCCCCGTGACAGGCCGGATCGGCTGTGGTTTACCCCGGTTCAAGACAGGGGCGCCCCGGACACCGGGGCTGAGAAGCACCCTTTGAACCTGACCCGGTTAGCACCGGCGGAGGAAGTC
>DAIPIS010000238.1:0-3081 GCA_036770665.1 Meridianimarinicoccus sp. | reverse complement strand
GCCTACAGTCCACATTGCCGGCCAAGCCCATGATTCTGAAACAAAGCGATGAGATCGGATCGGATGAGGTCAGGCGTTGAGGTTGCGGAGCACGGAAAGACAGATGCGCCGTCGCGTTCGAGGGTGGCGCGGCCCGAGACCGAGGCGCAGGCGCGAATGCCGCGATGGCCGATTCAGCGGGACGATCACGGATATCCCATGGGGGTCCTTGGTCGCTGGACAACGGAAACATCGCAATTTCCTGCGCAGACACCATATAAGGTAAAGTGACGCTGACGTCCCCACCAGAAAGGTATGATCGACATGAACATGTTTTCGATGAAGCCCAAATTCGACCTTGCTGCATTTCTTGCGGTGCCTGCGCCGGTTGGAGCGCGCAAGGCGCGGGGGGGGCGGACCCGCGGGATGCAGTTCCAGGGATCGCAGGCCGTGACGGCCACGCCGGAAGTGCCGACCGAGGACGAGACCAAGCCGGACACGCCCGCGGCGTGAGCCCCGGCGGGGGCCGGTCGGGCCGGTTCGGTCGGCGGCCCCTGCGCCAAGACTGTCGAGAATAAGCCAAGTCTTTCAAGCCCTTCGGCTCCGCCTGACGCGGGGCGGGGGGCTTTTTCATGTGGGCCGCAGGGCCGACCCGCAGTCCGCGGACCCCGCGGGTCCGCGCCGGGCCGCCGCAGCCGTGCCCGGCACCGGGGCGGGATCGGGGCGTATGAATCCCATATGACTCGCATATGACTTTCATATGACTCCGGTCAGACGCGCCGGGGCCGCCGCGCCGGAGCGTGGTCCCGGACCGGGGGCCAGTGGGGCGGGATCGGGGCGTGTGCATGGTGTAGGAGTCTTGTAGGAATCTTGTAGGAGTCCTGTAGGAGTCGGTTGGGTGCCGCCCGATCGGTAGCCGGAACGCAGCGCCCTGTCAGGTGTCGCGACGGACGACCTGCACCGGACGCGGTGGGTGGCACCCGTCTTCCCAGTGGATGAGCAGCGCACGTTGGCACATCCGATGCCGGTGGAGCGGGAGCCACCCACGGCATCCGCTTCGGGCCGGATCGCGTCGGAGCCGTCGGCGGTAAATGAGGGGGGAGGCGGACGATCTGCGGCGCAGCGGCCGTCTATCAGCGATGCGCGCAAACGGCCCCATCCGTATACCCGCTGGGACAGAGGTCCGATTGCAGCACGTGCGCGGCATCGCAGAGTATCGACCCACAGGACCTGGCACCGGATCGCGGCACGGCATGCGTCGCAGGTCCCGACGGAGGGTTCGGATCATGGAGAAACCCTGCGTTGCTGCGGCCTGACGCAACGACCGCAGGTGCGCATGGCGATGACCGGGATGGCAGTCTTCGGGAGTGCGGTCAGGCAGCCGAAGCGCGCCCCAGGTTTTCAGGGCGCGGTTCCATATGTGCGGCCATGTGCGGGATGCCCGTTTTCAGGGTGCGATGGGCAAGTTCGATCGCCCGTCCCGCGCCCAGCGGGCGCTGCGCGGGAAGGATCATGCGGATTTCCCCATTCTTGCGACCCAGATCGCCGCCAAGATCCCGCATCAAGGCAATCATGCCGACATTGTCCTCCTCGGTCGTTGCCACGAGCTGCGGGTATCCGCGGATACCCGCTTGCGTTTGTGCGGCCCGCGCGAGGCGGCGGGCAAAGCCGCGCTGCCGCCAATCCATCTCGACGCTGAACGCGATCTCGGGATCGCCGCCATGGACGTGGACCGGCGCCGCGGCGCGGATCGCACCGGTACTGTCGCGGATCACGCAGGCGAAGACCGGCGCATATCGGCGACACCATTTCCGGATCGCGGAATCGCTGATCGTGCCGAAGAAGCGCCGCCGGCGCGCCGGTGCATCGAGGCGGAGATAATGGGCGCACAGGTCTTGACCCCAGTCAGCAAAATCGGCGCCGTCGAGGCAGGACACAGCAAGGCCCTCCGGGCGAAGAACGGAGCGCAGGCGGGCGAGAAGGAGGTTGGCGTTTGGCGAATGTTCCATGCAACGCATATAGTGCTGCGCTGCAGCATTGCTCGGCATGGCGGGTATGCCCCGATGGCAAGGCTCGCGCCGTTGCAGCGGGTTTGAACCGGCATGCCAGATTGACCCTGTTGCAGGGTCATCGACGTCCATGTGTCGGAGCATTGCGGCGACCGGAGCCGTGACGGTCTGATTTCCGCAAACTTCGATCTGTATAAACTACGGTGGGCCTGCAGCGAAGGCCCGCTCTCTGCGCTTGGCGCACCTCGTCAAGCAATGCCGTGCTGCTGCTTGCGGTCTTCGCTTCCCCTCACCCAAACTCGACCAGCAAGTCCTTCGCGTCGATCTGCGATCCCGGTGTCACGTAGACCGCCTTGACCGTGCCGTCGCGGTCGGCGTTCAGCGCGGTTTCCATCTTCATCGCCTCGATGGTCATCAGCAGATCCCCCTTGTGGACCGCCGCCCCGGCCTGCACGGCGACGGAGGCCACCACGCCGGGCATGGGCGCGCCCAGATGGGCGGGGTTGGCGGGGTCGGCCTTGGGCGTGGCGGATTTCAGCGCCTTCGCGGACCGGTCGGGCACGCGGATCACGCGGGGCTGGCCGTTGAGTTCGAAAAACACCCGGACCTTGCCGTCGTCCTGCACCTCCCCCAGTGTCTGGAGGCGGATTTCCAGCGTCTTGCCGGGGTCGATTTCGGCCGAGATCTCGTCCCCCGGTTCCATGCCGTAGAAGAAGACGCGGGTGGGCAGGGTGCGCACGGGGCCGTAGATCGCGTGGCGTTCCATGTATTCGTCGAACACCTTGGGATACATGAGCGCGCCGTTGAGATCCTCGTCGTCGATGGCGATGTCGTGGCGCGCGACGAGATCGGCGCGGATGGCTTCGAGATCGGCGGGGGGCAGGGCGGCCCCGGCGCGTTCGGTCAAGGGGGCCGCGCCGCGCAGCACCTTGGCCTGGATCGCGGCGGGAAAGCCGCCCGGCGGCAGGCCGAGATTGCCCTTCATCATGTCCACCACGCTGTCGGGGAAGGAGAGATCCACATCGGGGTCTTCGACCTGCGCGCGGGTCAGCCCCTGGGACACCATCATCAGCGCCATGTCGCCCACGACCTT
>DAIPIS010000051.1:0-13571 GCA_036770665.1 Meridianimarinicoccus sp. | reverse complement strand
GAGCAACTGATTTGTAATCAGTAGGTCCGCGGTTCGAGTCCGTGTGGGGGCACCAGAAATTCCGGAAAAGACAAAGATGGAGCACTCTGCGCGGTGCCATCGTCTTTGGTGTGGCTGCGGCCCCGGTTTTGCCGCCGGTGCGCGCGACGCTTGTCACGAGCGGCGGGATAGGTTGCACCGGCCGTTGCCGATCGTGGCCAAGAACCAAGGCATCCGATCCGGAGCTGTGATCGCGTGCGCGGTGGTTCGGTTTGTCCGAACGGCTCCCACGCGTTGTCCGAACGGGTGGTTGGTTTGGTCACGCCGATGCTGGCTGCCGGTTCGGCCATCGGCTGGCTCACGCAGGCCGGGCCGTTGCCGGACACATGGGGTGCGGCGCGCCAGCGTGGGTCCAAGCGGACATTCGGACCGAACCCGGCACGGGGCCCCCACATGCTGGCATGCGCCGTGGGCGGGCCTGCCGCGCATGCCACGCTTCGGCAATGCAATGATATATCATATCATAAACCCTTATTTATACTCAGTTTTCTTGTCAGCTTCATAGAACTGTTTCCCGTAGCGCCTAGCGTACAGGCATTCGTTCGCATCCGAGGGAGCCACGCGCATGAAGACCTCTGCACTTGCCATCATCGCCACGATGACCGCCACCGGCGCTCTGGCGCAGGACATCGTCCAGTCGGGCAGCGACTGGTTCACCGCCGGTCAGGCCACGATCGAGGCGCGGCTGGCGCTGCAGCCCAACACCAACCGGGCACGCAACATCATTCTTTTCAACGCCGACGGGAACGGCGTCGTGACCAACTATGCCATCCGGCTGTTCGCGGGCCAGCAGGCCGGCGGTCTGGGCGACGATCATGTCCTGCCCTACGAAGCCTTTGCGCACATGGCGCTGGTCAAGACCTACACGGTGAACGGCCAGACCCCGGACTCCGCCCCCACCGCCTCGGCGATGATGACCGGCGTGAAAAGCAAGAACACCATGATCAACGTCGACGGGTCCGTGAACGTGAGCGATTGCGCGAACCTGCCCGGCAACGAACTGACCAAGCTGACCGAAATCGCGGATGGCATGGGCAAGTCGGTCGGCGTCATCTCCACCGCGCGCATCACCCACGCGACCCCGGCTGCGGCCTATGCCGTGACCGTCAACCGCGACTGGGAAGACCAGAGCGAGATGCCGGAAGGCTGCGACACGCAGAAGGACATCGCGTCGCAACTCGTCGACGCCATGCGCGACGGCCTGATCGACATCGCCATGGGTGGTGGTCGCCGGCATTTCCTGCCCACCGACGTGACCGATGACGAAGGCCGCGCCGGAACCCGGACCGACGGGCGCAACCTGATCGAGGAGATCACCGCGCTCGGCGCCCAGTACGTCTGGAACGACGAAGGCTTCGCCGCTCTGGACGCCGGGAACAACGCGCCGATCCTCGGGCTCTTCGAAGGCTCGCACATGAAGTACGAGCATGACCGCACCGGTGAGCCGTCGCTGGCGGAGATGACCGCTGCAGCGATCGAACGCCTGTCCGCGAACGAAAACGGCTATGTGCTGTCGATCGAAGGCGGCCGCGTCGACCATGCCAACCACGCCGGCAACCTGCACCGCGTGCTGACCGACGGCGTCGCCTTCGCCGAAGCCGTGCAGATGGCCATCGACATGACCGACGACAGCGACACGCTGATCATCGTCACCGCCGACCATGAACACGCGATCGCCATGAACGGCTATTGCGGCCGCGGGTCCGACATCACCGGCCTGTGCATGGGCGTCAACGACAACGGCATCGAACACACAGGCGAAGCCGAACTGGCCGCCGACGGCAAACCCTACACCGTCGTGGGCTATCTGAACGGCGCGGGGTCTGTCCTGATCGAACAGGCAGACGGCACGTTCTCGGGCGCACGTCCCGAAGTGACGAACGAAGAAGCGATGGACCCCGACTACCTGCAGCAGGCGCTGGTGCCGATGTCGTCGGAAACCCACTCGGGCGTCGACGTCGCGGCCTATGCCCACGGACCCTACGCGCACCTGATCGGCGGCACGATCGAGCAGAACGTGATCTTCCACGTCATGCACCACGCGATGACCGCCGAGTAATCCGGAAACGCGATCATCAACGGGCTCCGCACAAGCGGGGCCCGTATTCATCTGCACGATTGCGTGACATGGCGACAGGCCACAAGGACCGGATGGCCTGTTACATGGATGTCGGACTCTCCTGCTAGATGCCCACCGAAGGAAAATCCGATGACACACATCACCCGCCGCCGCCTGCTGTCGATGCTGCCCGTCGCCGCGACCCTGCCGGGGGCGCTGATGGCGCAGGACGCGCCCATTCGGCTGCGCGACCTTTACAACCGCGACCTGAGCTTTTCGGACCTTGCGCTTTCGAACGAAGGGCGGCGCATCACCATCGCTGGGTTCATGGCGCCACCGCTCAAGGCGGAGTCGGTGTTCTTCGTGCTGACCAAGATGCCCATGGCGGTCTGCCCCTTCTGCGAACCGGGCATGCCATGGCCCGACGACATCCTGGCCGTCTACGCCAAGCGCGTTGTGGATGTGGTGCCGTTCAACGTGCCGATCGAAACGACCGGCGTTCTGGACCTCGGTGACTACGTGGACCCCGAACTGGGTTTCTACTCCAAGGTTCGGCTGACCGATGCGACCTATGGCCGTGCATGAGGCGCGCGCGCCGGTCGGTCTTTCGCTGGCCGTCACCGATCTGGACGTCAGGGCACCCGGCGGTCGTCACCTCGTCCTCGTGCCCCGGCTCGACGTTGCCGCCGGAACCTCGCTGGCCATACGGGGCCCGTCGGGCGCGGGAAAGTCGTCGCTGCTGAACGCGCTGTCCGGTCTGGTGCGGCCCGCGGCGGGGAAGGTCGTCTGGGGTGACACCGATCTGGCCGCGCTGGACGAAGCCGGATGCACCCGGTTCCGCCGTGAACGGGTCGGGCTGATCTTCCAGGATTTCCTACTGTTCGAGGAACTGGACGCGCTCGACAACGCGGCCCTTGCGGCGGCCTTTGCGCCGCGCGCCGACCGGGCCATGCGGCGGCAGCGGGCGGCGCACTGGCTCGATCGGCTGGGGCTGGGGCAGGCTGGTCCGCGTCGGGTCGACAGCTTTTCAGGTGGCGAGCGCCAGCGCATCGCGGTCGCGCGCGCGCTGGCGGGCGATCCCGCCGTGATCCTCGCAGACGAGCCGACGGCCAGTCTCGACCGGGCCAGTGCCGACCGGCTGATCGATGATCTTGTGGGCCTTGCCCGCCATGACGGGCGCACCCTGATCGCGGTCACCCACGACGCCGCGCTGGCCGCGCGCATGGACAGGGTGCTGACCATGGCCGATGGGCGGATCGTGGAGGGGTCGGATGGATAGTCTGAGAGACCTTTGGGCGAACCTGCCCGCCGGGGTTCAGGATGTTGCGGTGACGGCGCTTCTGCTGCTGCCGGGCCTTGCGGTCGGGGCGGTGGTCTTGCGCGGTCATGCGCCGGGGCGTCTCGTGCGGGCGATGCTGCGCCGCTTCGGCGTCGCCAATGCCGTCTTCGTCGCGCTGATCGCGGTGTCGGTGGCGATCGGCGTGGGGCTGACAGCACAGGAGCGCGGCCTGCGGCAGGGCAGCGCCCGCGCCGCCGCCGCCTTCGACATGATCCTCGCCGCCCCGGGCAGCGAGATCACGGTGTTGCTGGCCGCCGTCTATCTGCAACCCTCGGACGTTCCGCTGCTGACCGGCGCCCAATACGCCGAGGTGGCCGCCGACCCGGATGTGGCCCTTGCCGCGCCGATCGCCTTCGGCGACAGTTTCGAGGGCGCGCCGGTGGTGGGCACGACAGCGGACTTCGTCACCCACCTTGCCGGCGATCTTGCGGCGGGCCGGATGTTCGCCACCGCAGCCGAAGCGGTGGCCGGGGCCTTTGCGCCGGTCGTGCCGGGCGACACGTTCACGCCCGCGCACGGCCACGGACCGATCGCCGAGGCGGATGCCCATGCGGGCGCCACATACACCGTCACCGGCCGCATGGCGCCGACCGGAAGCCCGTGGGACCGGGCGATCCTTGTGCCCATCGAAGGTGTCTGGGAGGTCCACGGCCTCGCGAACGGCCATGCCCCGGCGCGGGCGGACAGGATCGGCCCGCCCTTCGACGCCGACTACTTTCCCGGCACGCCCGCCATCCTCGTGCGGGCCGACGCGCTGTGGGGCAACTACGTCCTGCAGTCGCGCTATACCCGGCCCGACATGATGGCGTTCTTTCCGGGTGCCGTGCTTGCCCAACTGCACGCCCTGATGCGCGACGTGCGCGAGGCGATGTCCCTGCTCGCGGTGGTGACGCAGGTGCTGGTCATCGTGTCGATCCTTGCCGGGCTGATGATCCTCACCCGCATCTTCGCCCGCGGACTTGCGCTCTTGCGCGCGATCGGGGCGAACCGCCGCTTCGTCTTCGCCGTGGTCTGGACTTACAGCGCCACCCTGATCGCGGGTGGCGCAGTGGCCGGGCTGGGGCTGGGGTGGGTCGCGGCGCTCGGCTTCTCGCGCATCGTCACCGCGCGGACGGATGTCCTTGTCACCGCCCGCGTCACATGGACGGAAGTGCATCTCGTCGCGGGCTTCGTCAGCCTGGCCCTCGTGCTGGCCCTGATCCCCGCCTGGGCCGCAACCCGGCGCCCGCTTCTCACCGACCTCAGAAGCTGAATCTGACCAAGTCTGGCATACAACGGCGCGCTGGGGCAGTGCGCCAGTCCTGACCGTCGCCTGTGGGCCCCCTGCGGCGTTCGCGTCAGTCCATGGCACGGAGGAACGTCACGGCGTACCTGAGGGCGACACGCCGCTCCTGCCGGGCCTTGCTGTCGGCCCGGATCGGAAAGCCGGCAGCGCGCCGTAGGCCAAACTGCACCCTGTCGATGACGCCATCCGGCGCGGCATCATCGTGCCAGCACTTCGGAGCGTCCGAAGGATGCGGACCAGTCCGTCAGGAAGCGGTCCTGTTTCATCCGGTCGAGATAGGTCAGAAGGCCGGGGCCCAGGCGGATCGGAAGCAGTGGCTGACCGCGCAAGAGTTCGAGGACCTTTTCCGGCGCAGCCCCTTCCAAGGCCGTGACCGGCACCAGTCCGCCAGAGCGCGCGATTTCGGCCTGTCCTTCTTCCGACAGCAGATAGGAGATGAAACGCTGTCCCAACCCGGGGTTGTCCGCCCGCTGGGGGACAAAGGCGGTCCGACTGAACGCCAACGTGTAGTCATCCAGCAGGTAAAGTCCGATACGCGGGTCGCGTGCTGCAACGTCGAGCGCATAGGAGCCGATCACGTTGTAGCCATAGACAAGGCGACCTTCGCCCACGGCCGCGAGGATAAGGCTGCTGCAACAATAGGTCAGGGCCTCCGCCCGGCCAAGCGTTTCGACCAGCCGGGGCAGTTGATAGCCGCGACGGGCATCCTGCGTCGCGAAAAGATAGCCGACGCCTGAAAGCGCCACGTCGTAGGTGCCGACCCGCCGGTTGTAGAAGGCGGGATCGTCACGGACCTGGCTGGCCAGTTCGGACCGGGTGCGCGGCAGGCTGCGTCCTTCGAATGCGGCCTTGTTGTAGGCCATCAACACCGGTTCGAACGTGAACCCCCAGATCTCGTTCCGCCATGATGCCCAATCGGGCAGGGTTTCGGCACTGCGCGGACGGAATGCCTGGGCAAGCCCCCGATTCACAAGGTCGACCTGAAGGTCCATCGCCGACGAGATCACGACATCCATCCCGGCGCCGCCACTGCCAATCACCGCGGCGTGCAGTTCCGACGTGTTGTATTCGGTATAGTTCACCCGCACGCCGGGGTTCGCGGCTTCGAAACCGGCAATCAGTCCGATGATCGCCGACGTGTCGGTGGCACTGTGGATGTTCAGCGGCTGGGCTTGCGCGCCGGTGTTCAGACCCGCCGCCAGCGCCACCGCCAACGCAAGTGCGCGTGCGCGCGCGGGGATCATGCTGCGACCGCCCGGGTCGGCGCAGCGGGCAGGAGAAGCCGCGCCGAAAGCCCTCCCTCAGGGGAAACATCGAGGTCCAGTCGACCACCATGCGCCGCCAACGCAGCCTCGACGATGGCCAGCCCGAGGCCGGACCCACCCCGTGACCCGAGGCTGGAAAATCGCTGGCGGGCGCGGGTCCTGTCCGCAGGGGCGATGCCCGGCCCGTTGTCCTCGACCCGCAGATCCAGCGCCATCTGCCCGCCCAGCCTGCCCGGCGACAGCGCGATGCGGACCAGCGGTGCCGGCCCGGCGTGACGCAGGGCGTTGTCCACAAGATTGCGCATCGCCTCGCGCAGGCTGACCGGATCGCCCTGCACCATCAGGCTCTCGGCGCCCGGTGCCACCTGCACCTCGAACTCCGGTTCCGCCCGATCATCCGGGCTTCGGCTGAATTCCTCGATCAGGCCGCGGGCGATGTCGACCATGTCCACCTCCTCTCGCTGGGCGATGTCGGCGCGATGGTTGACCATGGCATGCGCAAGAAGCTGGTTTGTCAACCGTATCGTGCGGCTCGCCTGGTCGGCGGCCTTTGCCACCCGGGCGCGCTGGGTCGCTGCATCGACGCTTTCGGACGCCAGTTCCAGTTGCCCGCGCAGGGCCGACAGCGATGTGCGGATCTGATGCGCCACATCCGCGATGAAGGACTCGGCGTTGTGCTTGCTCGCGCCGAGACGCCGCATGAACCCGTTGATCGCGGCGATAAGGCCCGCGATCTCGCGCGGGGGCAGGGCGCGCAGCGGGGTGAGGTTGGCCGGATCGCGGCCCTGTATGTCGGCCTCGATCCCGGCAAGTGGACGCATGGCCAGATAGATGGCGGACTGTACAAAGACGAGGCCGATCAGCGCCAGCACCGACAGCACGGCGATACCCTTTATGAACAGGTCGCGCTGCACGCCATCGCGGGCGCCGCGGGTCTGACCGACCTGCACGGCAACTTCCACCAGTCCGGCGATGCCCGTGACCACCTGCTGTCGGCGCACGAAGCGCACGGTTTCGCCGCTGTGCGGTGCGTCGAAGAACTGCCTTTCCAGAGTCGGGGCGGTCGCGCGCAACGTGTTGCCCGGCGGGGCTGGCAAATCGGCATCGCCGGTCAGAACCGCGCCGTCCGCCGTCGAAACCTGATAGAAGACGCGATCCTGCTCGACAAGTGCGAGGATTTCCAACGCCGAATTCGGGATGTCGACCTGAATACCCTGGGGCGTGGCGGTGACGCTGTCCAGAATGGCGATGGCGGCCCCGTCCAGCAGCAGGTCGAAAGAGGTGTCTGCGGCGTTGCGCGCATAGCTCCACAAGACGAACGCGAGCGCGGCCATGATGACCGCGAACCCGGCCAGCATGGCCGCCATCAGTCGCCGACGCAGGGAATACGGTCTGTCGAGCGCCCTAGTCGCGAACATCGGCGATGTACCCCAGACCGCGAATGGTGCGCAGCCGCAGGGGCGATCCCTCCAGCTTGCGCCGCAATCGGACCACCGCCTGTTCGACCGCGTTCAGGGTCGGTGTTTCCTCGAAGGTATAGAGCCGGTCGGCGACCTCTTCCTTGGACAGCACGCGACCGAGGCTGCACAGGAACGCTTCCAGCAGATGAACGTCGCGCGACCTGAGTTCAAGGTCCACGCCATCGAGGGTCGCACGCTTGGCGGCACGGTCATAGACCAGCCCGCCTGCGACGAACAGGTTCGATGCCTGACCCGCGCGGCGGCGCACCAGCGCGCGTGCGCGTGCGGCCAGTTCGCGGAAGTCGATCGGCTTGACGATGTAATCGTCGGCCCCGAGGTCCAGTCCGGAAATACGGTCGTCGATTTCGGATCGCGCCGTCAGGATCAACACCGGTGTGCGGTCGCCACGGGCGCGCAGACGGCGCAGAACTTCGGTCCCGGGCAAACCCGGCAGGTTGATGTCGAGGATCAGCAGGTCGAAGTGGCTATGCACAAGCAACGCGTCCGCCTGGGCCCCATCCGCTTCACGGTCGATGGCGTGACCCTCGGCGAGGAAGCGGTCCATCACCATTTCCGCCAGTTCGTCATTGTCTTCGATCAGGAGCATCCGCATCGGTCGATCATGCCATGCCACGTCGAATTCTCCATATGCAAACCGAGTGCACGGGTCCCCGGTCAGCGTCACGTCAGTTTCGTGTCAAGGCTCGGTCAGGACCGCCGGATAGCGTCACCGGCGGGAGGATGGTCGACGGTGGGCGTGCCGCATGGCGCGAACCGAAACCCGCGGTCGCCTCCCGAAGGCATGAATGGGAGGAGACCCGATGAACATGACCCGTCTTTTTGCTGCGTCCGTCGCCATCTTCGGTGCGACCGGCTTCGTCGCCATGGCCGAAATCACGCGGCCCGAATGCATTGCGCCCGCAAACCCCGGCGGTGGCTTCGACGTGACCTGCCGCGTCGTCCAGGCGGGGCTGGCCGACCAGATCGGCGAACCGATGCAGGTGTCGTTCATGCCGGGCGGCATCGGCGCCGTGGCAATCAATCTGTTCAACACCACCCGCACCGACGATCAGAACGCCATCGTGGCCTTCTCGTCCGGATCGCTTCTGAACATCGCCACCGGCAAGTATGGCGAATGGACCGAAAACGACGTGCGGTGGCTGGCCTCGGCGGGTGCGGATTACGGGGCCGTGATCGTGCGTGCCGACAGCCCCTTTCAGACGCTGGCCGATGTGATGGAGGCCGCGAAGGCCGATCTGACCGGCATCGTCTTCGGTGCCGGCGGTTCGGTCGGGTCGCAGGACTGGATGAAGGCCGCGATCCTGCTGAAATCCCAGGGACTCGATCCGCGCACCATGCGCTATGTCGCGTTCGACGGCGGCGGCGAATCCATCGCGGCCCTGCTCGGCGGATCGATTCAGGTCTATACTGGTGACGTTGCGGAAATGACCTCGCACCTCGGCGCGGGCACCATGCGCATCCTCGCCGTGATGGCACCGGAACGTCTGGGCCCGCCCTTCGACGCCTTCCCGACCGCGCAGGAACAGGGGTTTGACGCCGTCTGGACCATCGTGCGCGGCTTCTACATGGGCAAGAACGTGTCGGATGCTGACTACCAGACCTGGGTGGATGCCTTCAACGCCGCCTATGCGACCGAGACCTTCACCAGGAGCCAGGCCGAAAAGGGCTTGCTGCCCTACAACCTGGCCGGTGCCGAATTCGACACCGAAATGAAGGCAAGTGTCGAAGCCATGCGCGGCATCGCCCGCGAAGCCGGGCTCATCGAGTAAACGCGACAGGTGACGGGCCGGGCGACATCGCCCAGCCCTTTTTGCATGGTCCGCGCACAGGGAGGGCGTCATGGCCGACCGTATCTTTGCCGGGGTGCTGCTGTTGGTGGCACTCGGTTATTCCTTCATCGCCTTCACTGCGATCCGCGCCCCGTTCCAGTACGACCCGATCGGGCCGGAAGGCTGGCCGCGGCTTCTCGGGATCGTGGCCATCCTGTGTGCGGGCTTCATCATGGTGCGCCCCGACATCGAGCGTTTCGACGCGAACGCCAAGACGCTGGGGCGCATCGCGATCCTCGTCGCGCTGCTGTTCGCCTATGCCGTGGCCTTCCAGCCGCTGGGCTTCATCCTTTCCACATGGGCGTTCTGCACCGTGCTGGCGGTAATCCTGGGCGCATCGCCCATTCGCGCCCTGGGCTTCGGCGCGGCTGCGGGGATCATTGGCTATTTCGTCTGTACTGGCCTCCTCGACCTGAAACTGCCTGCGGGCATCCTGCAAACCTGGCTCTGAGGATCACCCACATGGACGCCATCTTCACCGGCCTGGCGCAGGGCTTTGCCGTCGCGCTGGACCCTTTCAACCTGTTTCTTGTCCTGATCGGCTGCTTTGCCGGGACCCTGATCGGCGCCCTGCCGGGCATCGGGCCGATCAATGGCGTGGCGATCCTTCTGCCTATCGCCTACAGCCTGAACTTCCCGCCCGAGTCCGCGCTGATCCTGCTGGCGGGCGTCTATTACGGGGCCGAATTCGGGGGACGGATCAGTTCCATCCTTCTGAATGTGCCGGGGGACGCCAGCGCGGTGATGACCACGCTGGACGGCAATCCCATGGCCAGGCGCGGCGAGGCGGGCAAGGCGCTGTCCCTGTCGGCGTGGTCGTCGTTCATCGGCGGGACATTTGCCGTCGTGATGATGACCTTCTTCGGGCCGCTGATGGCGTCCTATGCCGTCACGTTTTCACCGTCGGACTACGTGGCGCTCATGGTCTTCGCCTTCGCCTGCCTCGCCTCGCTGGTGGGCGCAAACCCGGTCAAGACGCTTCTGGGCGCGGTCATCGGCCTGATGCTTGCCTCCATCGGCATCGACGCCAATACCGGCGTGGTGCGCTTTACGTTCGGCGTGCCCGATCTGCTGGCGGGCATCGATTTCCTGGTCATCGTGATCGGCTTCTTCGGCATGGCCGAACTGATCACGCTGGTCGAACAGCAGGTGACGGGGCAGCTCAAGGCCCTGAAGATCGACAAGAGCTTCGTGACCTGGAAGGACATGATGGCCGTGCGCTGGACCATCGTGCGGTCCTCGATCATCGGCTTCGTCGTGGGCGTTTTGCCGGGCACCGGGGCATCGGTCGCGTCCGCCGTGGCCTATGGCACCGAGAAACGCATAAATGGCGCGAACGGTACGTTCGGGCAGGGTGACATCCGCGGGCTGGCGGCACCCGAGGCCGCCAACAATGCCTCCGCCGGGGGCGCGATGGTACCGATGCTGACGCTTGGGATCCCGGGGTCGGGCACGACCGCGATCCTTCTTGGCGCACTTTTGCTGTTTTCGGTCACGCCGGGGCCGATGATGTTCCAGACCCGGCCGGAAATCGCCTGGGGCCTGATCGCCAGCATGTATATCGGCAACGTGGCGCTTCTGGTCATCAACCTGCCGCTGGTGGGGTTCTTTGCCCGGATGCTCACCATTCCGCAGCAGTATCTCACGCCGATGATCGCGGTTCTTGCCTTCATCGGGGTCTATTCGGTCGTGTCCAACCCGCATGACCTGTACATGATCACGGCGCTTGGCGTGTTCGGCTGGATCCTGCGCAAGCTGGACTTCAGCCTCGCACCGATCATCCTGGGCTTCGTGCTGGGCCGACTGTTCGAGGACAACCTGCGCCGCGCGTTGTCGATTTCGGGCGGGGACTGGGCGATCCTGCTGCAGTCGTGGAATTCGGTCGTGCTTTACGCGCTTGCGCTGGCCATCGTGATCATTCCGCTCATGCTGTCGCGCCGCCGCCGCGCGGTGCACGACGACGAATAGGATCGCGGCGTGAACTTGCGCGGGCTGGCGATCGCCCTGGGGTTTGCGTTTCCCGCAGCGGCGGCGCTTGCCGCGGTCGGCATGCCCGCCGGGGCGTTGCTGGGGGCCACGGCCGCGGTGGCCGCGGTGGCGCTGGCGGGGATGGGCCCGGTCGTTCCCGGATTTCTGCGCAACCTCGCCTTTGTCATCATCGGGCTGTCGCTGGGCGCCGGGATCACCAGCGACATCCTGGACGACATCGGCCGCTGGCCCGTGAGCCTGCTCGGGTTGGCGCTGACGATTGCGCTCACCATGGCAGTGACCGGGCGCATGCTGGTCCGCGGTTTCGGCGTTGCCCCCAACACGGCCGCGCTGTCGGTGTCGCCGGGCGCGCTCTCCTATGCCGTGGTGTTGGCCGCGCAAGGGCATGGCGACCTTCGGTCGGTTGTCGTCCTGCAAAGCGTGCGGCTGCTTCTGGTGACGCTGTGCCTGCCGCCTGCCATCGCGGCGCTTGCCGGGGTGGGATCTCCGGGCCCGATCGCCGTCGACGGCACCGGGGATCTCGGGGCTTTGCCCGTGATGGCGCTTGTGTTGGGGAGCATGGCCTGCGGTGGGTTGCTCGACCGGGTCGGCAGTCCGGCCGCCCATCTGCTTGCAGGGCTGGCGGTCAGCGGGCTGGCCCATGCCCTGGGCTGGGTGAACGGAGCCCTGCCCGGCCCGATGATCTTCTTTGGCTTCGTCGTCACCGGCGCGGTGATAGGCAGCCGCTTCACCGCCATCGCACGGTCCGACCTGCTTCGCCTTGCGGTCGCGGGCGTTGCGGCGACGGGCGTTTCCGTGGCCCTGTCTGCGGCGGGGGCACTGTGCGTGGCCAAACTGACCGACCTCTCGTTTCCGGTGGTCTGGGTGGCCTTTGCGCCGGGCGGGGTCGAAGGCATGGCTGCCATCGGCCTTGCGCTTGGATATGATCCTGCCTTCGTGGCCACGCACCACATCTTCCGCATCGTTCTGGTCATCGCGCTGCTCCCGCTGGCCGTGCGCGTGGCCGGGCGCTGATCTCCGTTGCTCCCGGCGCCCGTCATCGAGCCGGGCGTGGATCGTCAGCGCGATGAACACCTGCCGCGGCGGTGATGGTGTGCCCGCCCCCAACGGCATCTGATGTGCCAGGGTTGGTCAACGACGATCCACGGGAGGCAGCGGTCATGTCGGAGGTGGACCCGGTCGGGCTCGAGGGGCCGACCAAGCCCGAGGTGCTGGCGGTGTCTTCCTCCGACCTTGTGCGTCGGCATGCCGTACAGTCGGAACAGGGCGCAAGGGCCGTGCTGTCGGACCTGTTCGAGATGTCGGCGATCATCGGTCGGGTGATTTCCGACGTCGCCGCATCGCGCAGCGTGATCCCGGTCGCGGTCGTCGCGCCACGGCAGATGGGAAGATCGGCTTTGCCCGTTCTGATGTGCATGGGCAGCGCGCGCACGTGCCTTTCCTGCCCCGGCTCCTGAACCGACCATCCTGACAGGAAGGGAACCGGGCACGTACAAGTTGGCAGGTTGCCGGAAGGTCCGCTTGCCGCGGCTGATCTGGTTCTTCGTCATCGGCGTCTTTCTTGCGTCGATGCTTTTGCCGTTCTAACCCTTGTCCGGCCATCGCGGCGCAAAGGCCGCACCCGACAGACCATCCTTCGTTCCGCAGCGGGAGAACCGATCCATGTCCGATCCCGACACTGCGCTTGACCGGCTGTCCCGGACCGCGCGGACGAAGCGGATTTCGACCAACACGGCTTCTGCCGCCGCAACGCGCGCCTCTGCCGCATGGCACTCCGCAGATCGGGAAACGATCGGCTTCCGGTCCGGTCTGCGCGACGACGGCATCCACAGCCGGAGCGCGAAAAGGCAGCCTGACATGTACTCACAAGGGTATCCGGCCTCGAGCACGTATCCTCGCAGCACTTTGACCCATGACTGACCGCGCGATTCTGGATCGGTTCGGGCCGTTTGGCCCAGCCGAGATCAACATGATCGACGGTATCGGGAACGGTATGTCCGACCGCATCGGTGCCGGCGGCCTTCCCGAACCGGAGGACGAGACCTGCCGCGTGCGCGCCGAACTGGTGCGGTTCCTGCTGCTCGGTCACCCCGACGCGCCGAAGATTCACGAAAAGGGCCTGCGCCTGAGCGGGGCATGGATCACCGGCGTGCTGGACCTCGAAGGGTGCCGCGTGCCGCGCGACATCGGCCTGCTGGATTGCCGGTTCGACCGGACGCCTGTCCTGCGATCAGCCATCATCGACACGCTCGCCTTCGATGGATGCGATCTTCCCGGCCTCGATG
>DAIPIS010000237.1:0-3093 GCA_036770665.1 Meridianimarinicoccus sp. | reverse complement strand
GCATCCCGAAGGCCGTCGCGCGCCGCGCCACCGCCTGCCCGATCCGCCCCATCCCGAGTATCCCCAGACGCCGCCCGGAAATCCGCCCCCCCAGAAGCGCCGTGGGCGCCCAGCCGGTCCATTGCCCGCGCTGCATCATGGCCAGCCCCTCGGGGATGCGCCGGGTCACCCCCAGCATCAGCGCCATCGCCATGTCGGCGGTGTCTTCCGTGACCACGCCCGGCGTGTTGGTCACCAGAACCCCGCGCTGCCGGGCCGACGCCACGTCGATGTGATCCACCCCGGCCCCGTAGCTGGCGATCAGCCGCAACGCCGGCCCCGCCTGCGCCAGCATGCCCGCGTCGATGTGATCGGTGACGGACGGCACCAGCACATCGCTGTCCTGCATCGCGGCGATCAGCGCAGCCTTGGTCATGGGCGTGTCGTCGGCTGGCAGGCGCACGTCGAACAGGTCCTGCAACCGTCGCTCGACAGGCTCGGGAAGGCGTCGCGTCACAACAACACGCACAGGCTTTGCGGGCATTCGGGGGCTCCTCGTCTTTCCCTCGGTGATCTTGTCTGGCAAACTGTCGCAATGCGACGTGCGGCACAAGCATGGGCGCGACGAAGCGACAAAATGGTCCCACCGGACCGGCAGAAACGGGCAAGGCAGGCAATCGACGTGACACACGGGCATCTCATGCCACGGCTGGCGCGGCTTTGGCGCGTCGCTCTGACCTGCGGGCTGCTTGCGATGCCCGCCACGGCACCCGCCACGGACGCGCCCGCGACGGGAACGCCCGCCACCGCCCCCCGGATCGGGCCCTCCAGCGGCCAGCCCCTGCCGCGCTTCGTGTCGATCAAGTCGTCCGAAGCGAACGCGCGCCGTGGCCCGTCAACAACCCACCGCATCGACTGGGTGTTCCGCCATCCGGGCCTGCCGGTGGTCGTCACCGCCGAATACGGCCACTGGCGGCGCGTGGCCGACCGCGACGGACTGGGCGGCTGGGTGCATTACGCGCTCCTGTCGGGCACCCGCACCGTGATCGTGGAGGTGGACATGGCCGACCTGCGCCGCAAACCGGATCGCGCGGCGCCGCTCGTGGCGCGGCTCGAACGCGGGGCCATTGCCCGGCTCGGCGACTGCGTCGATGGCTGGTGCGAACTGCGCGCCGGTCGCCACGGCGGCTGGGCCGAAGCGGCGGCGCTGTGGGGGATCACGCTCCGGACCCCCGACGCGCAGGCCGCCGCAGCCGCGACGGACTGACAGCCCGCACCAAAGGCACGGGCCATCGCAAGCAGCATGGGATCAGGCGCGTGACGCGCGCCGCTTCAGCAATCCAAGCGCGGCAAGCCCGCCCAGCGCAAGCGGCAGGCCAGCAGGCAGCGGGATCGGTGCCACGATATCCACCCGGAAATTGTCGAAGCCCACGGTTTCGGTCAGCGCGTTGATGCTGTCGATCTCGATACGGATACTGGTGATGTCGCCGATCAGCGTGGTCCAGTTCGCCTCCGACAGCCCCCAGACCGTCGACGACAAGGTCGTGGACGCGGTCTTCCACGAAGACCCCGGCAATTCGTCGGTGATGTCCAGCGCGGCGCTCAATCCGCCTCCCTCAAGCAAGACCCGCCCGAACTGCGGAACCGCCGGTCCGGTCGCCCCGGAATGGTTGATGAAATCGAAGGACAGCGTGCCACCGTTCAAAAGAGCGATCCCCGTGTAGGACGCAGGCGCAACCATCGCCATGAACGTATTGGCCGTATCCCTGCCGGTGATGTAGCCCCCCGGGTTCCCGCCCGTGGCCACATATCCCAACGTGCCGCCGAACACCGTCCAGCCCTCCGCATCGATGTCGAATGTGCTCGACTGGGTTGCGGCCTGCGCGGCGCCGCCCATCCAGATCCCAAGGCCCGCCGCCAGTGCAAGGGCGGGAAAAAGTCGCTTGATCATCGCTTGAATCCTCCCGGAGTTACCAATCTGTCCAGAGGTAAACGGCCCGTTAATCTCAATAAAGCCGATTGTGCGCCGAAAGTTAACGAATGCGACGCGGCGGCGGGTTTTCCTGACCGTGGCGTTCGCGTATCGGTGTCGTGCACCAGTCTCCCGGATCGCGATGCCCCACGCCCTCAACACGCGCCTCAACCTGTCGGCCACGGTCGCGTCGGTCAGCGTGGCGCTGATCCTCAGCCTTGCCAAGCTGTGGGCCTTCGCGCAGACCGGGTCGCTGTCGGTGGCGGCGGCGCTGGCTGACAGCGGGCTCGACCTGATGATGTCGCTCGCGGGGCTCGCCGCCGTCCTTTATGCCGCGCGGCCCGCCGATGACGACCACACCTTCGGGCATACCTCGGTCGAAGACCTCGCCGCCCTTGGGCAATCGCTGTTCATTCTCGTGGCCGCCGGGGTGATCGGCGTGGCCGCCGTGCGGCGGCTCTGGCTGCCCGATACCGGCCCGGTCGCGGCGGCAGAGGCGGGGATCGCCGTCATGGTCCTGTCCATCGTGCTGACCTTCGCGCTGGTGCTCTGGCAGGGCCGGGTGGCGCGCGCCACGGGCAGCCGCGTAATCATGGCGGACCGGCTCCATTATCTCGGCGATCTCGTGCCGAACGTGGGCGCGATCGTGGCGCTGGTGGCGGCGTCGCGGTTCGGGCTGCACCAGATCGACGCGGTCATCGCCCTTGCGGCGGCGGCCATGCTGGCGTTTGGCGCCCTGCGGATCGGCTCCGGCGCGTGGCATGCACTCATGGACCGCGCCGCCGACGCCGCCACGGTGGCGGGCATCGCGGCGCTGGCACGCGACTGGCCGGGCGTGCACGGCTTCCATGACCTGCAGACCCGGCAGGCGGGGTCGCGCATCTTCGTCAACCTGCACGTGGAACTCGACGGCGATCTGCCCCTGCGCGATGCCCACGACATCGGCGCGCGCCTGCGCGCGGCCATCCGCGCGAAATACCCCCGCTGCGAGGTCATCATCCACAAGGACGTGGCCGGGCGCAGGCGCGGCGACTGACCGTTCGGGGCGCGCCGGGACTCCTACAGGACTCCTACAAGAATCCTACAGGATTCATATGAAAGTCATATGCGATTCATATGCCGTCACCCGCCTCGCCGCGGCC
>DAIPIS010000236.1:0-3129 GCA_036770665.1 Meridianimarinicoccus sp. | reverse complement strand
CCCGAAAGTGCTGTCAGCCTGTCGCTGGGCTGACCCGCACTCCCAACAACGGCGGGGCGCTCAGGCCCCGACCTGCAGGACTTGCGTGAATCCCCCGTAGATCAGCCGCTTGCCGTCGAAGGGCATCGGGTTGGCCTCAGGGCTCATGCGCGGGTCGGTCATGACCGCGGCCCAACCCGCATCGCGCGCCGCACGATCCGCCCAAGTGACCCACGAAAAGACGACGGCCTCGTCTTCGGCGCATTGAACCGCCATCGGAAAGGACGTCACCTCGCCCTCCGGCACGTCATCGGCCCAGCACTCGTGGACCGCCTGCGCCCCATGGGCGATGAAGACCGCGGCCGCGGCCTCCGCATGGGCGATGTAGGCTGCCTTGTTGGCCACCGGCACCGCTGCGACGAAACCATCCACATACGCCATTCCGTCCCTCCATTGAAACGACTGCGCCCAGAATACGCGAATGCGGCGCAACGACAATCCGCAACGCGACCGGCCGCCACGTCGCCGGTTGCGACTTCCGCGAGAGTGACTAGAAGAGACCCATGACAGAAATCGAACTGAAATTCCTGCTGACCTCGCCGCAGGTGGCGTCCGTTCTGGCACGACTGCGCACCTTGCAAGGGCTGACCGGCCCGGTGCAGACCTTTGCCCTGCGCAGCGTCTATCACGACACGGGCGACGATGCGCTGCGCCGGGCGGGCTTCGCACTCAGGGTGCGCCATGACGGCGGGGGGTGGGTGCAGACCTGCAAGGGACGGCTCAGTCACCATGGTGGTCTGCAGACCACGCAAGAAAGCGAAACGCAGCGGCCGAACGGCGACATCGACATCGCCGCCATCGCGGACGTGGACATGCGCGACCAGGTGATGGCCTTGATCGGCGACGCGCCGCTGGTCGCACGGGTGGAAACCGACATCACCCGGCATGTGGCGACGGTGGCGGTGGGTGGCTGGACCCGGGCCGAGATCGCGGTGGACAGCGGCACCTTGCGCGGCGGTGACCGCACGGCCGATCTGCACGAACTCGAACTCGAACTGAAAACGGGCCATGTCACCGCCCTGTTCGACCTGGCGCGCGACCTGATGCCCGATGGCGGCATGCGCCTGTCACGCATGTCCAAGGCCGCGCGCGCCTTCGCGCTCGCAGATGGCGGCGCGGCCCTGCCGGAACCGGGACCGCGCAACGCCCGTACCGTCGCGCTGTCCCCGGACCAGACCGCCGAGTCGGCTGCGCGCGACGTGCTCCGGGAATGTCTTGACCAGATCGCCGCCAATGCCGATGCGGTCCGCGCCAGCGACGCCGTCGAAGGCCCGCACCAGTTGCGCATCGGGCTGCGGCGGCTGCGCGCGGCCTTCGACATTTTCGCGCCGGTGATCGGCGGCCCCGCGTTCGACCACCTGAAGCGCGAGGCGCGCTGGCTGGGGGGCGAAGCGGGCCGGTTGCGCGATCTCGATGTCGCCGTCCACGACCTGCTGCGCCCCGAAGCCGCGGCGCATCCCACCGAACCGGGCTTTGCCCGGCTGGCGGATCTGCTGGAGCGGACAGGTGCCGCGCAGCGCACCAGCACGCGCACGACCCTGTCGGGGCCACGCGCGCAGGCATTCCTGCTGGACCTTGCGCGCTTCACCGAAGCCCGGGGCTGGCTCGATCCCGGGGACATCGACCAGTCCCTCCGGCTGGCACGCCCCCTGTCCGACGTGGCGCTGGAGGCGCTCGGCGCGCATTGGGCACGGACCATGCGCCGCGCGCGCGGCATCGACACCCTGTCGGTCGAAGCCCGGCACGATCTGCGCAAGACGCTCAAGGGACTGCGCTACGCCGTGGAATTCCTGTCGCCCGTGCTGGACGACAAGCCGACGCGGCAATTCGTGAAACGCCTGCGCGTGCTGCAGGACCTGTTCGGCGACCTGAACGATCTCGCCATGGCCGGAGAACTTCTGTCGGGTCCCGAGGCGCCCGGTGCCGACGACCCGCAGGTACAGCGCGCCGTGGGGTGGATACTCGGCGGGCGCACCGTGCGCGCCGAGATCGCATGGGGCCACGCCCGCGCGCTGTGGCATGACCTGCGGGACACCGCGCGCCCGTGGGAAACCGGCTGAGGACTGGTCAGCCCCGACAAAAGGTTCCATAACCTGCGCAAGACCGGGGACAGCCCCCGCGCCACAGTGACCTGAGAGGCATCATGGCAAAGCCGGACAACCCGTCGGAACCGTTCAAGAAGGCGCTGGCCGAAGCGACGCGCGTGCTCGCCAACGACCCGGACCTTGCCATCAGCTATTCCGTGGACCCGCCCGGCATGGCCGGCGACCAGGTGCGCCTGCCGCAGATCAGCCGCCGCATGACCGCCGCCGAGGTTCTGCTGGCGCGCGGCACCGCCGATGCCTATGCCCTGCGCCGCCGGTTCCACAACGAAGGCACCCATGCGCGCTATGTCCCGCAGGGGCAGATGGCGCGCGACATCTACGACGCGCTGGAAACCGCCCGCTGCGAAGCCGTGGGCGCGCGCGCCATGCCGGGCACCGCGGGCAACATCGACGCCAAGATCGCGGTGGAAGCCGACCGCCGCGGCTATGGCGACATCTCCGAAGCCTCGGGCGCGCCGCTGGCGATCGCTGCGGGCTACCTCGTCCGGCATCTCGCCACGGGCCGCGCCCTGCCTGGCGGGGCGGACAACGTCATGCGGCTGTGGCGCGACCACATCGAACGCGAAGCGGGCGGGACGCTGTCGGGGCTGGGCGACGCGCTGGCCGACCAGACCGCCTTCGCCAAGCTGGCCCGCCGCATGATCGAGGATCTGGGCTACGGCGACCAGTTGGGCGACGATCCCGACGCCGACACCGACGACCCGGACGACGAAGCGTCGTCCGCCGAGGACGACGAAACGGCGGACACCACACCGCCCGACGACAGCGACCAGAACGACGAAGCCGCCCCCGAACGGTCGCAGGACGACACGCAGGAAGCCGCCGATGCGCAGGTCAGCATGGACGACACGGCCGATGCCGACGACGCCGACGCGCAGGACATGCCCGATGGCGATGCACCGCTGGACCCGCCCCCGCCGCCCCCCGTGTCGGAAGCCGACAGCACCTATGCCGTCTATACCACCGCCCATGACGAGGAAATCGG
>DAIPIS010000235.1:0-3131 GCA_036770665.1 Meridianimarinicoccus sp. | reverse complement strand
GTGCCCGCGCGCCCGCCATAAATCTCCGCGATGGCGCGGATCATCCGCAGGTTCGACACCGCCGCCGCCGCCACATCGGCCAATGCCAGCGGCACCAGCGCCGTCACGGTCGCCACCGTGCGCGCCGCGGCTTCCACCTGCGCGCGGGCCTGCGCATCGAGCGGCGCCAGCAGCGCGCGTTCGGTCATCGCCAGCACCGCGTCGGCATCAAAGCTCGCCGTGACCTGCCCGTCCAGCCCGTCGGACCCCAGCGCCAGTTCGGCGCGGCCCGCATAGAACGCCCGCAGGTCGCCCGCCAGCGCCCGCGCGGCGGCCAGATCGTCGCCTGCCAGCGCGTCGCGGGCGCGGTGCTGGAACCGGTCGATCCGTGCCAGACGGCTGAAAGCCGCAAGTTCGCGCGCGGCGATCGCGAGGCACACCAGCGCGAACGCCACCACGAGCGCCGTGACCACCCCGCCCAGCACCACGCTGCGCGCCAGCAGCGCATCGACAGCACCCCACAGGGCCAGCGCCGTGAAGGTCGCCACCAGCGCTCCCGCCAGCCCCCAGAACCACCCTGCAAGCCGGTTGCGTGGCCGCGCACCGAGCCGCGCCAGCCGCTGCATCGCCGCAGTGTCGGGGGCAAGCGGTGCGCCATCGGGCACCGGGGGCGCATCGGCGGGGGACGGGGCGGCCTGCGCGTCGTCCTCAAGTTCGATCAGCACGGGGCCCTTTGGCGTTCCCATCGCGTCCTCCGTCACAGCCGGTCGCCCAGCAGGAACTGCGCCGCGCGGTCGAGCCGGATATGCGGCGGCCCCTCACCCGGCTTCAGGGTCAGCCGCGCCGGAGCAAAGCGCATGAAGGCATATTCGTCGTCCAGCCACGCGGGGGCACCGCCCCGCGCCACCGACAGAAGGGCACCGGGGTCTTCGGGCAGGTCGCCGGGGTGGAACGCGGCCTGCCGCCCGCCATCGAGCAGCCGCCCACGCACCACGTCAAGGCTGCGCCCGTCATGGTCGCGGGTTTCCTCCACCGTGGCGCGCAGGGCGGCGATGGACATGGCCTCGGTCCGGGCCCCGGCGAAATCGGCGCGGCCGCGGGCGTCCTTGACCAGAGCGGCCATGATCGCGGTCAGCTTGCCGTGCTGGCTGTGGTGCAGGTGATCGGCCTTGGTCGCGGCAAAGAGGATGCGATCCACCCGCCGCGCGCCCAGAAGCCGCCCCAGCCAGCTGTTCGGACCGGGCCGGAACGCCCCCAGCGTGTCGGCCATGGTGCGGCGCAGGTCCTCCACCGCACGCGGGCCATCATGGATCGCCCCCAGCGCATCCACCAGCACGATCTGACGGTCGAGCCGGGCGAAATGATCCCGGAAGAACGGCTGCACCACGCGCGCCTTGTAGGCGTCATAGCGCCGGGCGAATTCCGCCCGCAGCGATCCGCGCGGCGCGCGCCCCGGCGGCAGCGGCGCGAAGGTCAGCACGGGCGAGCCCGCCATTTCGCCGGGAAGCAGGAACCGCCCCGGCGTGCAGTCGGAAAACCCGGCCGCGCGGGCGGCCCGCAAATAGGCGGTGAAGCCCTGCGCCAGCGCTTGCGCGGTGCCCTCGTCCAGCCGTGCGGTGCCATCGGCGGCGGCAAGCGCAGCTTGCGCGTCAGCCCCGCCAGGTCGGTCGGCCATCCGTGACAGCGCGTCCTTCGACCACTGGTCAAAGCTTTTCGCCAGAAGACCAAGGTCCAGCAGCCATTCGCCGGGATAGTCCACGATATCCAGATGCAGGGTGCGCGGGCCGGTCATGCCCCCCAAGAGCCCGCCCGACCGCAGCCGCAGCGACAGGCGCAACTGCGACACGGCGCGCGTGCTGTCGGGCCAGTGGGGCTCCGGCGCGGTCAGCGCGGCATGGTGCGCCTCGTAATCGAAACGCGGAACGGTATCGTCGGGTTGGGGTTGCAGGAACGCGGTCAGGATGCGCCCCTCGGCGGCGGCGGTCAGTTGCGGCATCCGCCCCCGGTCGATCAGGTTCGCGACCAGCGACGTGATGAACACCGTCTTGCCGGCGCGCGACAGCCCGGTGACGCCCAGCCGCAGGGTCGGGTCGAACAGCGTGTCGCTGACAGACTGCCCGATCCCTTCGATGCTGCGGGTCACCCCGTCTGCCAGCCGTCCCAGAACCAACTGCCGCTCCTCGTGCCTTTGCGCCGCCGTATGTTGGGTGTCATCTATGGGGTCGCGACGCGCAATGAAAGCCCGTGCACCCGCCGGCAAACCCTAATCGTCAGCGGGAAGGCGCGGTCAGCCGGGCCGAACGGAACAGCCGTTGCGGAAATTGGAGACGGGCCGGTGCGCCCCCGGCCTGCCACCATGGCCGATCTTGCCGCCTGCGGCCCGCGCGGGTAAGCCGAACCGATGCCTCGCTATGCGCTGAAAATCGAATATCATGGCGGACCCTTCGCCGGGTGGCAGCGGCAGCGCGACCAGCCCTCGGTGCAGACGGCGGTGGAAGCGGCCTTGCGCAGGCTCGACCCCGCGGTCGGCACCATCGCCGCGGCGGGGCGCACCGATGCCGGGGTCCACGCCTGGGGGCAGGTCGCCCATGCGGATCTCGCGCGGGACTGGGCCCCGTTCCGGCTCGCCGCCGCGCTGAACCACCACCTGAAACCCGCCCCGATTGCGGTGCTGGCCGCAGCGCGGGTTGCGGACGACTGGCACGCCCGCTTTTCGGCGCTGGAACGGCGCTACGTGTTCCGTCTGCTCAGCCGCCGCGCACCCGCGACCCATGACGCGGGGCTCGTGTGGCAGGTGCGCCACGCGCTTGATGCAGCCGCGATGCAGGCAGGCGCGAACCGGCTGGTGGGGCACCATGACTTCACGACGTTCCGGTCCACGATCTGCCAGGCGACCAGCCCGGTCAAGACGCTCGACCGGCTGGAGGTGACCGCGCACCCCGTGCCACAGGGAACCGAATACCGCTTCGACGTGCGCGCGCGCAGCTTCCTGCACAACCAGGTGCGCAGCTTCGTCGGCACGCTGGAACGGGTGGGCGCGGGCGCGTGGACCCCGGATGACGTCACCCTTGCGCTGGAGGCCCGTGACCGCGCCGCCTGCGGGCCGGTGTGCCCGCCGCAGGGGTTGTATCTTGCCCATGTGTCGTATCCGG
>DAIPIS010000004.1:0-54086 GCA_036770665.1 Meridianimarinicoccus sp. | reverse complement strand
TGCCTTCGGGATAGATCAGGAACAGCCGCATCGCGCCGCCCTTGCGCTGCCCGCCGAGAATCAGCGTGGCCGAGGCCATGGACTGCCGATGGCGGCCCAGCTTTTCGGTGATGTCGGTGGCGACCTCGGCCAGCCGTGCGCCGACGATATCGGCCACCTTCAGCAGCGTGCGGGCCTTCATGATCGACGTGTCCTCGGTCGCATCGATGTCCTCGATGTCTTCCTGCAGCCGCGCCATGGTGGTCTGCGTCACCGACAGGCTTCCCGCGGTCAGGATCACGATCACCCGTTCGCCGGGGTCCTCGAAGCTATACATCTTCTTGTAGCTCGAGATGTTGTCGAGCCCGGCATTGGTCCGCGTGTCGCTGAGCAGCACCATGCCGGCCTTGAGCAGCAGTCCAACGCAATAGGTCATCCCGAACACTCCGACATGGGGTGGGCACCGTGTCGCCCAAGGCTGCGGCGTTACTGCTGTTCCTGCAGGACCGCAACCTCGACATTCAGCCGCTCGGCGCCGGTGCCGCTCGCCAGCCCCCGGATCGGTGCCGCGTCGAACGCGTCGAAACCGGAACACAGGCGGATGTAGCGATCATCGGGGCAGCATGCGTTGGACGGGTCGAACCCGACCCACCCAAGCCCATGGATGAACAGTTCCGCCCAGGCATGGCTTGCAGACGCGGCAGCGGATGCGGTGTCGCTGGCGCCGTGCCCGGCAAACAGATACCCCGCGACATAGCGCGCCGGGATGGCCGCGCCGATGGCGGCGGCGATCATCAGATGGGCGAAATCCTGGCACACCCCCTGCCCCGCCGCGAGCGCCTCGGTCGCGGTGGTGGTGCTGTCGGTCGCGCCGGGCGTGAAGACCATCGCTTCGGAAATCATCTCCGCCAGCGCGTGGGCGCGGTCCAGCAACGCGACTTCGGGCACGCCGTCCAGCGCCGTGGCGGTCATGTCGGCCAGCGCCATGTCGCCCCGGGTCATGCGGGTGTGGCGCAGATAGGCCATCGGCGGCACCTTCTCGCGGTGGCCCCGCAGCACGCCCGCAAGATCCGTCGTTTCGACCGATCCCGCCACCGCCACCCGCACGGCCGAAACCGGCCCGCGCACCCGCCATGTTTCGGTCAGGTCGCCCGCCCCGTCCCGGAACCGGCTGCCCATCACGCCCCCGTCGACCGTGACCGTCCAGTCGGTGGCGCGCTGGCCCGCGAACTCGGATGGAAAAAGCCGCAGGCTTTGCAGCACGGATTTCTGCGGCGTTTCATAGGCATAGTCGGTGATGTGGGTCACGGTCAGTTTCATGCCGCCGCTCCGATCAGGTAGGTCTCGCTCACGCAGGTGGCGATGTCGGCCACCTGTTTCTTGAACCGTTCGAGAAACTCGTGCAGCCCTTCGTCGAAAATCTCGCTCAGCCGCGTTTCCGACAGTTCGGCCAAAAGCGCCCGCGCGGCCGACTGCGCCCGCGTGCTCGTGCCATAGGCCCGCGCGATCCGGTCCAGGTGGATCGTCGCCGCTTCCACCGCCGTCATGAGCGACCGGGGACAGGCCGGGTTCAGGATCAGCAGGTCAGCGATCTTGGCCGCCGTGATCTCGCCGCCATACGCCCAGTGGAACGCCCGGTGCATCTGCATGCCCCGCAGCAGCGTCTGCCATTGCACATTGTCGAGCCCCGACCCGACGAAGCCCGCATCCGGCAGCAGCACATAGTATTTCACGTCAAGGAACCGCGCCGTGTTGTCCGCCCGTTCCAGGCTGAACCCCAGATGCACGAAATCATAGCCGTCGTTGCGCAGCAGCGTGCTTTCCAGCGCGCCCGACGCCAGCGCGTGCTGGCGCGCCGTCCATTCGGTCAGCGCGGTGATGGAGATCTCGCTGCGCGGCGTGCGTTCCAGCCCCTTGAGTTCCTGGTAGGCCCCGTTCAGCGCGTCCCAGACCGGCGCCGACAGCGCGGTGCGCACGATGCGCGCGTTTTCCCGCGCCGCCGCGATGCAGGCCGCCACCGACGACGGGTTGTCCCGGTCAAAGAACAGATGCGTGACCACGTTGCGCTCTACCGCCTCGCCGTATTTCTTCTCGAAGGCGGCATAGGTGCCGCTGGCGTGCAGGATCGACACCCATTCGCTGCGGAACCCGTCCACCGTGTCCGGCAGCAGGTTCATCCGCGCCCCCACATGCAGCAGGCGCGCCATGGTCTCGGCCCGTTCCAGGTATCGGCCCATCCAGAACAGGTTGTCTGCGGTTCGGCTCAGCATTCCATCACTCCGCCAGCACCCATGTATCCTTGACCCCGCCGCCCTGCGATGAATTCACCACGAGCGACCCTTCCTTAAGCGCCACGCGCGTCAAGCCCCCGGGCACCAGTTCGACGTTCTCGCCCACGAGACAATAGGGGCGCAGGTCCACGTGCCTGGGTGCAATTCCCTGATCCACGAAGGTCGGGCAGGTCGACAACGCGAGGGTCGGCTGCGCGATGTAGTTGGCCGGGTTTTCCCGGATGCGCACCTCGAACAGGTCGAGTTCCGATTTCGTGGCGCGCGGCCCGATCAGCATGCCGTAGCCGCCCGACCCATGCACTTCCTTGACCACCAGATCCTTGAGGTTCTCCAGAACATACCGGCATTCGTCCGCCAGCGCGCATTGCCACGTGGGCACGTTGTTCAGGATCGGCGTCTCGCCCAGATAGAACCGGATCATGTCGGGCACGAAGGTATAGATCGCCTTGTCGTCGGCGACGCCTGCGCCCGGTGCCGACGCGATGGCCACGCCGCCCGACCGGTAGACATTCATCAGGCCGGGTATCCCCAGCATGCTGTCCGGCCGGAAACACAAGGGGTCCAGAAACGCATCGTCGATCCGGCGATAGATCACATCCACCCGGCGCGGCCCTTCGGTGGTGCGCATCCAGACGAAATCGCCCTCGACGTACAAGTCCTGCCCTTCGACCAGTTCCACGCCCATCATGTCGGCAAGGAACGAATGTTCGTAATAGGCCGAATTGAAATGCCCCGGCGTCAGGATCACCACGGTCGGCTCGCCATCGCATTTCGCGGGGGCCACGGATGCCAGCGTGCGGCGCAACTGTTCGGGATAGCCTTCGACCGGCTCGATCCGGTTCTCCCGGAACAGGGTCGGGAACATCCGCATCATGATCTCGCGGTTTTCCAGCATGTAGGATACCCCGGACGGGGTCCGGCAATTGTCCTCCAGCACGAAGAAATCCTCGGGCCCCGTGCGCACGAGGTCGATCCCCACGATGTGGCTGAACACGGATCGCGGCGGCTTGATGCCGACCACGGCCTTTTCGAACGCCTCGTTCTGGTAGACCAGCTTCGCGGGGATCTTGCCCGCGCGCACGATTTCGCCCCGGTCATAGACATCGGCCAGAAACGCGTTGAGCGCGCGGGCCCGCTGTTTCACGCCGCGCGACAGGCGTGCCCATTCCCGATTGGTGAACACGCGCGGGAACATGTCGAACGGGATCAGCCGGTCCGGATCGCCGCCTTCACCGTAGACCGCAAACGTGATGCCGATCCGCCGGAACAGGTCCTCCGCCTCGGCCTGCTTGAGGTTGCGCAACTCGTCCGGCATGCCCCGCTGCCAGGATTCCAGCCCCGCATAGGGGGGACGGATCTCGCCGTCCTGATACATCTCGTTGAAATACGTGGATGGCATATGGTCTTTTCTGTCCCTGGCTCTGTTGGCGATGACGTCGCACGGACCCCGCGTACAGGAAAGAGCGCGGTGCACCGAAACGCAATCCCTGTTCCGACATGCCTTGAATCCCGGCAGAAAACGACCCCTTTTTAGGCGGACGGCAGACGGCGGACGGGCGAAACGGCGACACGGCACCAACTTGGCGGAAAAGGAAAACGGGATGCGCGACGGCGACGTGCTCCACCTGACCGATCGCGGGCTCTACTGTCCGGCGGGGGATGTCTTCATCGATCCGTGGCGGCCGGTGGCGCGCGCGCTGGTGACCCACGGCCATGCCGACCACGCGCGATGGGGGCACGCCGCGTATCTGGCCACCCGTGCCGCCGCCCCGGTGTTGCGGCACAGGCTGGGGAATATCGCGCTCGATACCCTCGACTACGGCGAAACCCGCCAGATCGGGCGCGCGCGCGTGTCGTTCCACCCGGCAGGGCATGTGCCCGGTTCCGCGCAGATCCGGGTCGAGGTCGGCGGCGAGATCTGGGTCGTGACCGGCGACTACAAGCTCGAACCGGACGGGCTTTGCGAACCTTACGAACAACTGCGCTGCCATGCGTTCATCAGCGAATGCACCTTCGGGCTGCCGATTTTCCGCTGGCAGCCGCAGGCCGACATCGCGGCGCAGATCGCGGACTGGTGGCGCGCTTGCGCCGCCGATGGCCGCACCGCCGTTCTGGGTGCCTATTCGCTGGGAAAGGCGCAGCGGCTGCTCGCGATGCTGGATCCGGCGCAAGGGCCGATCCTGTGCCATCCTGCGGTCGAAGGCACCAACGATGTCCTGCGGGCGCAGGGGTACGCCCTGCCCGCGACCGTGCGCGCCACCGCCGAGGTGACGGCCAAGACCCATCCCGGCGCGCTGGTGATCGCGCCGCCATCGGCCATGGCCGGGTCATGGCTGAAACGCTTTGGCCCCGTGTCGACCGCCTTCGCGTCGGGCTGGATGGCCCTGCGCGGGGTCCGGAGACGCCGCGCGGCGGATCGGGGTTTCGTGATCTCGGACCATGCCGACTGGGCCGGGCTGAACACCGCCATCGACGCCACAGGGGCCGAGCGCGTGTTCGTCACCCACGGCTACACCGACGTCTTCGCGCGGTGGCTGCGCGACCGGGGCCTGGACGCCCACGTGCTGGCCACGGAATACGGCGGCGAGGCCGAGGACGACGCACCTCCCGTTGCCGACACGGATGCTGACGCCCGCCCGCCGAGCGCCTGACCGCCCCGACCGCGCCACCTGCGGGATGCAGGGCTCCTACGGGATTCCTACAAGACTCCTACAAAGTTCCTACACCGTCGCCGCCGGTTTCGCCTTGGCCGACAGATCGCGCGCAATCGCGAAGGCGCCCTTGATCTTGTCGGCCTCGCTGGCCCACTGGCGGCTCACCACGATCTTGTTGTCGCGCACCTTGGCCTGTCCACGCTGGTCCTGCACAAAGTCCACCAGCCCTTGGGGGTTGGCGAACTTGTTGTTGTGAAACTGGATCGTGGCCCCTTTGGGCCCTGCGTCCAGCCGCGCGATCCCGGCCTTGCGGCACTCGCCCTTGATCCGGATCACCAACAGCAGCGTGTTGACTTCCTTGGGCAATTTGCCGAAACGGTCGATCAGCTCCGCCGCGAAGCCTTCAAGCTCTACCTTGCTGTGCAGCCCCGACAGACGCCGGTACAGCCCCAGCCGCGTGTCCAGATCGGGCACGTAGTTTTCCGGGATCAGCACCGGCACACCCAGATTGATCGTCGGCGCCCACTGCCCGTCATCGTCGGTCAGCCCTTCCAGTTCGCCCGACCGGATCTTGGCGACCGCTTCTTCCAGCATGGACTGGTACAGCTCATACCCCACCTCGCGCATCTGGCCGGACTGTTCCTCGCCGATCAGGTTGCCCGCGCCCCGAATATCAAGATCTTGACTGGCAAGGGTAAATCCGGCCCCCAGACTGTCGAGCGACCCCAGCACCCGCAGCCGTTTTTCCGCCCCCGGCGTCAGCGGCGCGCGTGGCTTGGTCATGAGGTAAGCATAGGCCCGCGTCTTGGCGCGACCCACCCGGCCCCGGATCTGGTAAAGCTGCGCCAACCCGAACATGTCGGCGCGGTGAATGATCATCGTGTTCGCGGTCGGAATATCCAGCCCCGATTCCACGATGGTCGTGGCCAGAAGCACGTCGTACTTGCCGTCGTAGAAGGCGTTCATGCGGTCATCCAGTTCCCCCGCCGCCATCTGGCCATGGGCCACGACAAAGGTCACCTCCGGCACCCGGTCGCGCAGGAAATCCTCTATCTCCGGCAGATCGGCGATGCGCGGCACAACGATGAAGGACTGCCCGCCGCGATAATGTTCGCGCAAAAGCGCCTCCCGCACCGTCACACCGTCGAATTCGCTGACGTAGGTGCGGATCGCCAACCGGTCGACCGGCGGCGTGCCGATGATCGACAATTCGCGCACCCCCGACAGCGACATCTGCAAGGTGCGCGGGATCGGCGTCGCGGTCAGCGTCAGCACATGTACGTCGCTGCGCAGCGCCTTGAGCTTTTCCTTGTGCGCAACGCCGAAGCGCTGTTCCTCGTCGATGACGAGCATCCCGAGATTGCGGAACTTCACCGACTTGGCCAGCAGCGCATGGGTACCCACCACGATATCCACCGTGCCGTCCGCCAGCCCGGCGCGGGTCGCCGTGGCTTCCTTGGCGGACACGAAGCGCGACAGGTGCCGCACCTCCAGCGGGAAGCCGCGGAAGCGTTCGCGGAATTCCTGCGCGTGCTGGCGTGCGAGCAGCGTCGTGGGCGCGATGACCGCCACCTGCATGCCCGACATCGCCGCTACGAACGCGGCGCGCAGCGCGACCTCGGTCTTCCCGAAACCCACGTCGCCGCAGATCAGCCGGTCCATCGGCTGTCCCGAGGCCATGTCCGCCAGCGTGTCGTTGATCGCCGCCATCTGGTCATCGGTTTCGGTATAGGGAAAGCGCGCGCAGAACGCGTCCCACATGCCGTCGGGCGGTTCCATGATCGGCGCGCGGCGCAGCGCGCGTTCGGCGGCGATCCGGATCAGCCGGTCGGCAATCTCCTTGATGCGCTCCTTGAGCCGTGCCTTCTTGGCCTGCCAGGCACCGCCACCCAGCTTGTCGAGCAGGCCTTCGTCGTGCCCGAAGCGCGACAGAAGCTCGATGTTCTCGACCGGCAGGTACAGCCGATCGCCGCCCGCGTATTCCAGCGCGACGCATTCATGGGCCGCCCCCATCGCCTGCACGACCTCGAGTCCCGTGTAGCGCCCCACACCGTGATCCACATGCACCACCAGATCGCCGGGTGACAGGCTTTGCGCCTCGGTCAGGAAATTGTCGGCGCGGCGCTTGCGCTTGGCGGTGCGGATCAGCCGGTCGCCCAGCACGTCCTGTTCGGAAATGACCGTCAGGCCGTCGGCGACGAAACCATGCTCCAGCGCCCAGACAGCGAGATGGATGCCGCCCGGCGCATCCGGAACATCCCGGAAGCTGTTGATTTCTTGAACATCGGCCAGCCCTTCGTCGGCTATCAGCCCACGCAGGCGTTCGCGCGCGCCGTCCGAATAGCTGGCCACGATCACGGCGGACGTCTTGCGGCGCGCTTGAATATGCTCTGCCAGCGTCTTGAAAAGACTGACTTCGCGCTGCTGCCGTTCCAGCAGGAAATCGCGCCCGATCCGGGCGCCCGCATCGGTCACGCCAGGGCCGGACGGCTGCGGCAGCGCGTGGAACTGCACCACCCGCCGCCCAGCCAGCGCAGCGGCCCAGCCGTCGCCATCCAGATAGAGCAAGCCCGGCGGACACGGCTTGTACACGCTGTCGAGCCGTCCCTTGGCCTGCATCGCCTCGCGACGGGCGTCGTACTGGTCGGCGATACTGTCCCAGCGCGCGGCACGGGCGGGGCCGGTCTGGTCGTCCAGCGTGACGGGGCCATCGGGCAGGTAGTCGAACAGGGTGTCCAGATCCCCGTGAAAGAACGGCAGCCAGTGTTCCATGCCCTGGTGCTTGCGCCCCGCGCTGACGGCTTCGTAGAGCGGATCGTCGCGCCCCGCCGCGCCGAATTCCAGCCGGTAGTTCTGCCGGAACCGCAGGATCGCGGCGTCGTCCATGATGATCTCGGACACCGGCGCCAAGTCCACCACCGTCAGCTTTTCGGTCGTGCGCTGGGTGCCGGGGTCGAACCGCCGCGCGCCGTCCAGCGTGTCGCCGAAGAGATCCAGCCGCACCGGCCCGCCATCGCCCGGCGGAAAGATGTCGATGATCCCGCCGCGGACGGCGTAATCGCCCGGTTCCATCACCTGCGGCGTCTGGGTAAAGCCCATGCGCACCAGAAAGCCGCGCAACGCGCCTTCGTCCAGCCGGTCGCCCACCCGCGCGGTGAAGGCCGCATCGCGCAGAACGGCCCGCGCGGGCAACCGCTGGGTCGCGGCGTTCAGCGTCGTCAGCAGCACGAACCGTTTCGGCGCACCGTGTACCAGCGTCGCCAGCGTCGCCATGCGTGCCGCCGAAATGTCGGCGTTGGGCGAAATCCGGTCATAGGGCAGGCAATCCCACGCGGGAAAGGTCAGCACGGGCATGTCGGGGGCGAAGAACGCGAGCGCCGCGCGCATCGCCTCCAGCCGCCGGTCGTCGCGCGCGACATGGATCACCGGCCCGCCGGACCGGTCGATTTCGCGCAGCACGCAGCGGGCGTCGAACCCTTCGGGTGCGCCGCCGATGGTCACCGCCCCAGCCAGCCGTTCCGCCATTCTGCCCGCTCCCGTCCGAACCAAGGCCGCTGACCTACGCCCGCAGGCCCCCGTGTCAACCCGCATGTCAACCCGCAGGCCCGTCCGCAGGCCCGTCCCCAGGCCGACGCCGGCACCGCATCACCCCGACACCTGCGCCCCGCACACGCGGTGCCGTCAGAACGCCTGATCGACCAGCAGGCGCAACATTCCGAAGATCGACGTGACGAACACCGCGAGGATGCCCACCGCCTGCACCTTGCGCCGCAAGGCCGCATGGGCCCGGATCAACGCGGCCATGTCGGGCACCTCGGCCATGTGGCGCGCCGCCCGTGCCTCATACCAGCGCACCAATGCGAGCGGAGCCGCGACAGCCAGTCCCGCCTGGGCCAGTTCGGACCCGTGCGGCACGGCCAGCCCGGCCAGCAGCGCGAGCACGAAGGCCCACCCCCCCGCGCGCCATGGAGCGAGCTCCGCCATCCGGTCTGCCTGCGCGATCCGGACCCCGCTGAGCGCGTGAAGATCGGCCGCCGCCTGCGCGTCGCCCGCCTGTGCGCGGCGCACCAGATCGGCCGGAACGCCCAGGGGCGCGTGCATCACATGCGACCAGACGACCCCAAGGAACAGCCAGAACCACAGGTTCGAGAACGACCCGGTGTCGATGAGGTTCCAGACGTTTTCCGTCACGCGCGCCGCCCATTCCTGCCCTGAGGTTCTGCTATCGCCTCGGGGCGGTTTTGCCCAGCCCCCCGGAACGCACCCTTACGTTCCCGCAGTCCCGATGTGGGCATGGCGTGACAGGCTCGCGGCTTGTGAACGGCGCGCCACCGTGGCACCCATGCCGAAAAAGGGACGATGACATGCACGACCTGACCACCCTGCCCGACCACGCCCGGACGCTCCGCAATCGTCCCCGCCGGCTGCGGCGCACCGCGGCCTTGCGTGGCCTTGTACGGGAAACCGCGCTCGGCGTGGATGACCTGATCTGGCCGGTGTTCCTGCGCGACGGCGACGGGCTGCGCGAACCCGTGGCGTCGATGCCCGGCGTGGACCGGCTGTCGATCGATCAGGTGGTGGGGGCCGCCGAACTGGCCGCCGATCTGGGCATCCCCGCGCTGTGCCTCTTTCCCTACACCGACCCCGCGCTGAAATCCTCCGGCTGCGAGGAAGCCTGGAACTCCGACAACCTGACCAACCGCGCCATCCGCGCGATCAAGGCCGCGGTGCCGGGCATCGCGGTGATGACGGACGTGGCGCTCGATCCCTACAACGCCCACGGCCATGACGGCATCGTGCGCGACGGGGTGATCGTGAACGACGAAAGCGTGGCCGCACTGGTACGCATGGCACTGGCACAGGCCGAAAGCGGGGCGGATATCCTCGGGCCGTCCGACATGATGGACGGGCGCATCGGGGCGATCCGCGACGCGCTGGAAGCCGCCGGTCACACGGACGTGGCGATCATGAGCTACGCGGCCAAGTACGCTTCGGCCTTCTACGGGCCCTTCCGGGACGCGGTGGGCGCGACCGGCGCGCTGAAGGGCGACAAGAAAACCTATCAGATGGATCCCGCCAACAGCGACGAGGCACTGCGCATGATCGCCCGCGACCTGGGCGAAGGGGCTGACATGGTGATGGTCAAGCCGGGGATGGCGTATCTCGACATCTGCCGCCGGGTGCAGGACACGTATCAAGTGCCGACCTTCGCCTATCAGGTATCGGGCGAATACGCGATGATCCAGGCGGCCGCCGCGAACGGCTGGATCGATGGCGACGCGGTCATGCTGGAAAGCCTCATGGCCTTCAAGCGCGCGGGCTGCAACGGGATCCTGACCTATTTCGCGCCCCGCGCGGCCGCACTTCTGCGCAAGGCCTGACCGGCACATTCGGCGTGCCACCGCCGGTTCCCGCGATATCGTGCGACACTTGGTCATGACAATGCCGCTCCGCCCCGCTAGACTGGCGTCAAGGGCATGACGGACCAAAGGTCCGCGAACAGAGGCACGGAGCATGACACATTTCACCCGCCGCGGGCTGGTTCTGGGCGCGTTCGCGCTGGCGGCCTGCGACAATTCCCCGAACGCGCAGGGCGCGGACGTGATCGACAACCGGGTGCGCAACGCGCTCGACTACATGTACGCGACCTATCCCGAAACGTTGCAGTTGCGCGACAAGTCGGTGGGCAAGCTGGTCATGCCCATGATCGGCAAGGCCGGGTTCATCGTTGGCGGCAGTTACGGCGAGGGCGCGCTTCTCATCGACGATGTGACGGTCGACTACTATTCCGCCACGCAGGGCAGCGTCGGGTTCCAGATCGGGGCGCAGCAATATGCCTATGTGATCTTCTTCCTGACATCTGCATCCTTGCGGGAGTTCCGCACGTCGCCCGGCTGGTCCGGCGGTGCCGCCGCCGAAGTCACCGGCGGGCAGGACGGCGCGGGTCTGGCCGCCAGCACGCTGGCGCGCAATTCCGCGGTGGCGTTCCTGTTCGCGCGCCAGGGGCTGATGGCCGGGGCCACGATCGAGGGCACGAAATACACCCGCATCCTGCGCTGATCCGCGACACGAACCGGGGGCACGTGGCATGACGGTTCTGCTGAAATGGCTGATGCGGCTGGTGGTGGCCGGACTGGTGCTGGCGGGGCTGGCGCTGGGACTGGGCTATTACCTCGTGTCGCGGTCCCTGCCCGACTATGACGCCACCCACACGGTCGCCGGGATCACGGCCCCGGTCCGCATCGTGCGCGATACGGCGGGTGTACCGCATGTGTTCGGCGCGACCGATGCCGACACGTTCTACGGGCTTGGCTTCGTGCATGCGCAGGACCGGCTGTGGCAGATGACGCTTCTGCGGCGCACGGCGCAGGGCCGCCTGTCGGAACTGTTCGGCGCCCGCACGCTGCGGATCGACGAGACGTTGCGGCGGCTTGACCTTTACCGGCTCGCCGCCCGGTCCGAGGCGGCACAGGACGACGCGACCCGCGCGGCGCTGGATGCCTATGCGGCGGGGGTGAACGCCTGGATCGCCACGGTGAACGCCGATGCGCGCGGACGCGGCGCGCCAGAGTTCTTCCTGTTCGACGCACAGATCGCGCCGTGGCAACCCGCCGACAGTCTTGCGGTGATCAAGCTGATGGGCCTGCAGCTTTCATCGCATCTGGACAACGAGATCCTGCGCGCGCGCACGGCACTGGCGCTGGAAAACCGGCCCGAACGACTGTTCGACATCCTGCCGGACGACCCCGGCCCGGGTGTCGCCGCGTTTCCGGACCTGAGCTGGCTTGGCCCCGCGCCCGATGCCGTGCGCCATGCCGCGACCGGTTTCCCCGACGATCCCCTGTCGCCATTCCCACGGGCGCCGTTTGCGGGGGCATCCAACGCCTGGGCCGCGACACCGGCGCGCAGCACCACCGGCGGCACGCTGCTGGCCAACGATCCGCATCTGGGCCTGTCGGCGCCGTCGATCTGGTATCTGGCGCGGCTGGAACTGGGGTCGGGCGGGGTGATCGGCGGGACGATCCCCGGCCTGCCGCTGGTGCTGACCGGGCGCAGCGATGCGCTGGGATGGGGCCTGACCACGGCCTATCTCGATGATCTCGACGTCTATATCGAGCGGCTCGATCCGGGCGATCCGGATCGCTATCTGACCCCCACGGGCGATTACGCGGCCTTTCGCATAGAAAGCAGCGTGATCCGCGTGAAGGGCGGCGACCCGGTGACCCTGCGCCTGCGATGGACGGACCGCGGCCCGGTGTTGACGCCCGACCTGTTCGGGCTTGATGCCATCACGCCCGCAGGACACCTGCCGTCCATCGCGTGGACGGTGCTGTCGGCGGACGACACGTCGATGTCGGCGGCGATGGCGCTGATGCGCGCGCAGAACCTCGACGCCGGCCTTGCGGCCATGGCGGGGCACGTGGCCCCGGCGCAGATGCTGACGTTGGTGGACCGCGACCGGATCGCGCTGCAGATGATCGGGGCGGCACCACGCCGATCCGCGCTGCACGATTCGCTCGGGCGGCTGCCCAGCCCCGGCTGGCGCGCGCACAACCATTGGCAGGGGATGCTTGACTACGACGACAACCCGCGCTTCGTCGACCCTGACGGGGGCATCCTGGGGACCACCAACAACAAGTTCATCGACCGGCCCTTTCCGCTGCACGTGAGCCACGACTGGGGCGACCGGTTGCGGATCACGCGGTTGCAGGACCTGATGCAGGACCGGCCCGTGCACAGCCGCGAGAGTTTCATGGAAGCGCAACTCGACACCATCAGTCCGGCGGCGCGGGTGCTCCTGCCGCTGATGGGGCGCGAGTTGTGGTTCACCGGCGAAGCCGCCCCGGCTGGGAGCACAGACCGGCGCCGGCGTGATGCGCTGGATCTGCTGGCCGCATGGAACGGCGAGATGAACCCCCACCGGCCAGAACCGCTGATCTATGCGGCGTGGCTGCGGGCGCTCAACGCGCGACTGATCACGGATGAACTGGGCAGTCCGCTGGCGGCGGAATTCACCCATCCCGATCCCGTGTTCATCGAACGCGTGCTCCGCGATGTGGACGGTGCCGGCGCATGGTGCGACGTGGTACAGTCCGCGGCTGCCGAAACCTGCGTGGACATGGCCCGACGCGCACTGGACGACGCGCTGGTCTGGATCGCGGAGAACCATGGCGGGGCACTCGACGCGCTCACATGGGGTGCGGCGCACGTGGCGCTTCTGGATCACGAGGTCCTTGGCGGCGCACCGGGCCTTGGCTGGCTGGTGAACATCCGGTATCCCACCGGCGGCGGCGACCATACGCTGATGCGCGGGCGCACGGCGGGCGACGGGCCGATGCCCTTCGCCAACGTCCACGGCGCCGCGTATCGCGGGGTCTACGACATGGCCGATCCCGACAGTTCGGTCTTTGTGATCTCGACAGGACAGTCGGGCCACCCGCTGTCACGGTTCTATGACAATCTCGGGGAACGCTGGCGGCGTGGCGAATACATCCCCATGTCGCTCGATCCGGCACTGGCCGAGGCCGGAGCCGCCGGAATTACGGTCCTGCAACCGGCACCGCAGGATTAACCAACGGGTCCGCATTTTCGTGACCGGCACGGTCCATACACGCTAAACGGGCGGCATCTTCATCCCAAAGGATTATCCCATGTCTGCCGTCCGTTCCTTCGTCCTGGCGCTTGCTCTTGCGGCCGTGCCCATCGTTTCAAGTGCTGCAACCGTCACGACTGTCGATGTGGACGCTTTGGCAAACAGCGCCCCGGCCGGCGACACCAGCAACTTCGTGGAAATCAATCTCGATGCCGGCACCTACGCGGTCGATCCGATCTCGGGCAAGTTCGATGCGCTGAGCGTCTGGAGCAAGAACGTGGGTTGCGATGCAAGCGGGTCGAACTGCACACGCGGTTTCTTCTGGCGGGTGGAGATCGTCTGGAATGCCGGTGCCGATTTCCTGCAGTTGAACTCCAGCACACCGTTGCTTGCCGATCCCGCAGCCGCACTGGCACTGGCCCAGACCAGGCTCTTTTCGACCTTTACGCTCGCCGCACCCGGCATCGTGAAGTTCGGTCTGGTCGACATCAACCCGGGCGACAATCGTGGCGGTGTGTCGTTCGATATCAACAAGATCACGCCAATTCCGCTGCCGGTCGGCGTACTGGGCCTTCTGACCGGGCTCGGGCTTCTCGGCGCGTTGCGCGCGCGGCGCGGCATGGTACCAGCCTGACGCTTCAGCCCGGACACTGCTGCGGGAAACGGCGCTCCTTCGCTGGGCGCCTTTTCCTTATCCGGCCAAGCACAGCCTGCACGGCGTTCGCCTAGAGATCGTGGAACCGGCGGTTCTGATCGTCGGTCCAGCGGACTTGCAGGTTCACCCCGTCATCGTCCCGCGTTTCGACGTCCACCACGCCCTGATCGTACAGCCACGCCCGGCGACGGCCATCGCCATGGGCAAGCCGCAAGTCGGCGCGTTGCCGCGTGCCACCCATGCGCCCGGTGACATCAGCGAGGAAATCCGCAAGCCCGATCCCGGTGACCGCCGAGATGACGTGCACATCGTCGCGCCGGACTGCCTGCGCCATCAGCGCACTTGCGGTATCGGGCGCGACAAGATCGATCTTGTTCCAGACCTCCATCCGCGGCGTCGTCTCGGCCAGGCCCAGGTCAACGAGGATCGCATCGACATCCGCAGCCTGCGCATCACTGTCGGGATCGGCGATATCGCGAACATGCACCACAAGATCGGCGCTCAGCACCTCTTCCAGCGTCGCGCGAAAGGCGGCGACAAGCTGCGTCGGCAAGGCGGAAATGAACCCCACCGTGTCCGACAGGATCACGCGCGGCCCGCCGTCGGGCAGGTCCACCGCCCGCATGGTCGGGTCCAGCGTGGCGAACAACATGTCCTTGGCCATCACCGATGCGCCGGTCAACCGATTGAACAGCGTGGACTTTCCCGCGTTGGTATAGCCGACCAGTGCAACCACCGGGAACGGCACGCGCGCGCGCGCCGCGCGGTGCAGGTCGCGGGTCCTCACCACCTTGTCAAGCTGGCGGCGCAGGCGCACGAGTTGGTCGTCGATCGCGCGCCGGTCCGCTTCGATCTGCGTCTCGCCGGGGCCACCCACGAAACCGAGCCCGCCGCGCTGGCGTTCAAGGTGGGTCCAGGCCCGCACGAGCCGCGTGCGCTGGTAACTGAGTGCAGCCATTTCCACCTGAAGCACACCTTCGCGGGTGCGCGCCCGGTCAGAGAAGATTTCAAGGATCAGCCCGGTCCGGTCAAGGATCTTCACCTTCCAGGCGCGCTCGAGGTTGCGCTGCTGCACGGGCGTCAGCGGGCCGTCCACCAGCACCAGTTCGATCTCGTCCGCGGTGATCTGTTCGCGCAGTTCTTCCACCTTGCCGGGGCCGAACAGCGTGGCCGGCCGCGGATTCGACAGCGGCACGACCCCCGCGCCGACCACGTCGAGACCGGGCAAGGCCGCGGCAAGGGCCGTTGCCTCCTGCAAGGCATGCACGGGCGCGCGACGGCGATCGGCGGATTTCAGATCGGGATGCAGCACCCAGGCCCTGGTCGGGACAGGCGTGCGCGTTATCGCGTCGGTCAGTCTTCGCTCTCGTACAGGCTGATGGGTTGGCTGGGCATGATGGTGGAAATCGCATGTTTGTAAACAAGCTGCGACTGGCCGTCGCGCCGCAGAAGAACGCAGAAATTGTCAAACCATGTGATGACGCCCTGAAGCTTGACGCCATTGATCAGGAAGATCGTGACTGGAACCTTCGTCTTTCTGACGTGGTTCAAAAAGGCATCCTGAAGGTTCTGCCGGTCGTTTGCCATCTTGATTACCTTTGTTTTTTTCGGCCCACTGATCGCGCTGCCATATAGAATAGCGCTTTGAAGGTGGATGCAAGAGCCATGGAGGACCAGCCCAAATGGCCGCGCGGCGGATTTCCTTCGCACTTGCAGCATTTTTGCATCGCGGAGCGGTGCCGATCACGGGCGGTGCCCGGGCACGTCCGCGCGCGTCAGCCGCGCCAGAACTCGGGATTGAGCAGCGCCACGATCGCCAACGTTTCGAGCCGTCCCAGAACCATCGCAAGCGCCACCGCGACCTGCACGGCCGCGCCGATCTCGCCCAGGGCGATGGGCACCGCGCCCGCGACATTGGCCAGCGGGCCGGTGTTGGTCAGCGCGGCGGTGGTCAGGATCATGGCCGTTTCGAACTGCAGGCCGAGCGCGGACAGCGCCAGCATGCCCATGGCAAAGGCGATGGCGAACAGCATGAAACTGAGCCATGCAAGATACGCCGCCTCAAGCCGGAAACGCCGGGCGCGGTTGCCGGGGCTGGCCACCAGACGCGGATGCACCAGACGGGCGGATTCGAACTGGCCATGGCGGTAAAGCACGTAGACACGCAACAGCTTCACCCCACCCGCCGTGGTGGCCACACCCCCGCCGACCATGGCAAGACCGATCAGGATCAGCCCCGGCGTGGTCAGGCCGGACCAGTTGCGCGCGACCTCCCACTCGGCGGAAATGAACCCGGTCGTCGTCAGGAAGGACGCGGTC
The DNA here is from genome assembly GCA_036770665.1 of Meridianimarinicoccus sp. Taxonomy (GTDB): domain Bacteria; phylum Pseudomonadota; class Alphaproteobacteria; order Rhodobacterales; family Rhodobacteraceae; genus Meridianimarinicoccus. Next base: position 37,595 of record DAIPIS010000004.1, on the reverse strand, counting down.
GTGAATACAGCACCCCAGAGACTGCGCAGCGGATCCGGGGCCACGCCCCCGACATCCAGCCGCCCGATCCAGTGATGCAGGAAGATCAGCGCCGGGGCCGCCACCAGGATGGCCGCCGCCATGCGCAGTTCGGGGTCCTGCCACCACCTGCGGCCGACCGTCTGGGGCATGTCGCGGGCAAATGTGTTCCGGCTGAGCGCGAACACCATCGCGAGCAGAAGCACCACTTCGCCCCAGCGCCCGGACACGGACTCCTGCATGCTGGACAGCGGCGATATCCCCGATGTGGCCAGCGTCGACATGGCATGGCAAGCCGCGATCAACGGATCTTCGCCCGCAAGCAGCAGCAACAGCCACACAAGAAACGTCAAACCGCCGTAGACCGGTGCCAGCGCGCGGGCGAACCGCCAGACCCGCCGCGCCGGAAACTCCGCCGCGCTGGCCCGGCCCATCGTGCCGTCTCGCCCGACCTGCACCGCCGTGAGCATCAGTTCGAACCCGCCAAGCCGCTGCGGCGCCAGTACCGCGATGGCGGCCACCCACATGATGAAGCCGCCGTACCACCCCACCAGTGCCCGCCACAGGTGCAGGCTTTCCGGTAGGCGCGCGGGCCGGTCGAACACCGTGGCACCTGTTGTGGTCAGGCTCGACACCATTTCGAACCACGCGGACAGGAACCTCAGGTCCGGCACCGCTTCGTAGAGCGGGGCGGCAAGCATCACGGGCAAGGCCACATAGGTCGCCAGAAGCGACAGAAGCAGGCTGCGGGCCCCCTGAACCGGCGTGCGGTTCGCCAGTGACAGACCGATCAGTCCGACCAGAACGCCGAAAACCAGTGCCCCGTACAGAAACGGTCGCCCTGCTGCATGGGCATCGTTCAGCCCGGCGTGGATCGCCGGAACCAGCATGAGCGCCGCCCCACCCGCTGCGGTGAATACCAACAGGGGCAACCGGTCGTGCCAGCGCGGTTGACCCGTCGCGGCGGGCTGACGCGCGCCCGACCTGCGTCGATGCGGGTCAGAAATAGTCAATCGACACCTGCAGCAACCGTTCGACCTCGGGGACATCGGCGGACAAGGCGAAGAAAGTCACGATGTCGCCTTCCTCCACCCGCGTGTCGGCGGTCGGAATGATGACGAGACCCTTCTTGATGACCGGACCCATCAACACGCCTTCGGGGAAGTCGATGTCGCGCACCTGCTTGCCGCACATCTGCGCCGTCTTCAGCACCACGGCTTCCAGCACCTCTGCCTCGCCGTCGCCCACGGAATAGACGTCGCGCACGCGGCCGTGCCGCACATGGCGCAGGATCGAACTGACGGTCGTGGCGCGCGGGTTGATATGCGCGTCGATCCCCAGCGGCCCCATCAACGGCATCAGCGCCGGGTCGTTCACGAGACTGATCGCCATCGGGCAGCCCAGCGATTTCGCTCGCACCGACGTCAGAAGGTTCGTCTTGTCGTCGTCGGTCACGCACAGGATCGCGTCGGCCTTGGCGATACCCGCCTCGGCCAGCAGGTCGGCATCCAGCCCGTCGCCGTTCAGCACGATGGTGCGTTCCAGCGCGTCGGCGGCGCGTTCGGCAATCAGGCGGGATTTCTCGATCACCTTGACGCGCACCCGGTCCTCGATCCGGCTTTCCAGCGCCCGGGCCACCGCCAGCCCGACATTGCCGCCGCCGACGATCACCACCCGCTTTTGCCGCGTGCGGACGCGGCCGAAAATCTCCAACGTCCGGTCCATGTCGGCGGTGTGGCAGAACACATAGACCTGATCCCCCGCGAACAGCTGATCCTGTGCCGCCGGCACGAACAGCGTTTCATCCCGCCGCACGCCGACAACCTGTGCGCGCAGGGTCGAGAACAGGTCCGTCAACTGCCGCAGCGGCGTGTTCAGGACCGGGCAATCGGGCTGCAGCAGCAGGCCCATCAGTTGCGCCTGCCCTTCGAGAAAGCTTTCGATGTCGAAGGTCACGGGTGCCGACAACCGCTGCAACGCCGCCTCCGCCACCGCCTTTTCGGGGCTGATCACCACGTCGATCGGCAGGTGGTCGCGCCGGTAAAGGTCCGATACCAGCGCCTGCAGATAGCTTTGCGCGCGCAGGCGCGCGATCTTGCGCCGGACCCCGAAGATCGAATGGGCCACCTGGCAGGTGACCATGTTGACCTCGTCGGCGTGGGTGGCGGCGATGATCATGTCGGCGTCTTCCGCCCCTGCCCGTTCCAGCACGTCGGGATAGGATGCGAACCCTGCCACACCCTGCACATCCAGCAGGTCGGTCGCGCGGCGCACGAGGTCTTCGTTGCTGTCCACCACGGTGACGTCGTTGCGCTCGCCCGACAGGTGACGCGCGATCTGCCAGCCGACCTGGCCCGCGCCACAGACGATGATCTTCATGGATGGGGCTCCGATCCGGGCTGGGTCGCAGGGTCGTCATGCATCTCCGTCGCGGCCTTCGGCAACGGCGTCGGGTAGCGCGTCACCGATGTCGTCAAGAGCGGCGTCGATGGTCGCCACGCGCCCCCCGGCCCGTGTCGACGTCACCACACTCAGGGATTTCAGCTTGCGGTGCAAGGCCGACCGTTCCATCCCGACGAAACTGGCGGTGCGCGATATGTTGCCACCGAAGCGGTTGATCTGGGTCAGAAGGTACTCGCGCTCGAACAGTTCGCGCGCCTCCCGCAGGGGCAGCCGTGCTATGGCAGGCGACAGCACGACACGTTCCTCGTCGTGATCGCCATCCGATTGACCCGTGACCGGCAGTTCCCGCGCCGCGATTTCGCCATTGTCCGGGCCGAGGATCAGCACCCGTTCGATCACGTTGCGCAACTGGCGGATGTTGCCCGGCCATGGCATGGACTGAAGGGTCGCCGCGGCCTCGTCCCCCAGTTCGCGCAACGGCAGGCCTTCGGTCTGGTGGAAATGCGCGATCACGTGGCGCGCGATCTCGGGGATGTCCGCGCGGCGGTCCTCCAGACCCGGCACTTCCACCGGGACGACGGCAAGCCGGTGGAACAGTTCCTGCCGGAACCGCCCCGCCGCGATCTCGGCTTCCAGGTTGCGCGCGGTCGAGGACACGATCCGCAGATCGACCTTGACCCGTGCAGCCCCGCCCACGCGGGTGAACTGCTGCTCGACCAGCACACGAAGCAGCCGCGCCTGGGTGTCGGCGGGCAAGTCCGCCACCTCGTCCAGATAAAGCGTGCCCTTGTCCGCCTGTTCCAGAAGCCCTGGTTCGATGGGCTGGCCTGCGGTTTCGCGCCCGAACAGAACCTGTTCCATCCGTTCCGGCGACACGGCCCCGCAGTTGAACGTCACGAAGCCCGCTCCAGCGCGGGTCGATCCCATGTGCAGGTGGCGCGCGATCATTTCCTTGCCAGCACCCGGCGGGCCCATCAGCATCACCCGGCTGTTGGTGCGCGCGACCTTTTCGATCTGTGCCTTGAGCAACCGGAACGCGGCACTGGACCCGATCAACTCCCCCGTGCCCACGTCCTGTCGGCGCAGTTCCGTGTTCTCGCGCCGCAGGCGCGCGGTTTCCATGGCGCGGCGGATCACCACCAGAAGCTGATCGATGTTGAACGGCTTCTCGATGAAATCATAGGCCCCCTGCTTGATCGCCGCCACGGCGATCTCGATGTTGCCATGGCCCGAAATGATGACGACGGGGATTTCCGGCATGTCGCGCTTGACGGCCTTCAGGATGTCGATCCCGTCCATCGCGCTGTCCTTGAGCCAGATATCGAGGATCATCAGCCGGGGCCGCTGGTCCGCCAGTGCGGCCATGCATTCGTCCGAACTGCCTGCAAGCCGGGTCGTGAACCCCTCGTCTTCGAGAATGTCTGAAATCAGCTCGCGGATATCGCGTTCGTCGTCGACGATCAGGATGTCTGTCATGGTCTGCCCTGCCTGCCCTTTTGTCGTTCAGTCCCGCGCGGTCATTCCGCTGCGCGCAGGTCGATGTTCCCTTGCGGCAGCGTGATCGTCACACGCGCACCCCGATGCCCGTCACCTGCCAGATCTGCTGCGGTTTCCAACTTGATCCGCCCGCCATGTTCTTCGACGATCTTCTTCACGATCGGCAGCCCAAGGCCCGTGCCGCGATCGCGCGTCGTCACATACGGCTCGAACAGGCGCGCCCGGTCGGGCGGGAAGCCGGGCCCGCTGTCGTCGACCGTCAGGCGCACCGCACCCCGGCGCAGGTGCAGCGCGACGTGCACGCGCGCGGGCGCCTCGTCGCGGGATTGCGCGGCCTCCATCGCGTTCTTGACGACGTTGATCACCGCCTGCGACAGGAGCGTCGCATCGAACTGGGCCATCAGCGGCGCGTCCGGAAGATCGGTCGTGACCGCGACGTCCGGCGATCCGGTCGCCTGCAGGAACACCGCGTCCGCCACGAGTTTCGCCATGTCGCCGGTGCGCGCCTCGGGTTCGGGCATGCGCGCGAACTTGGAGAACTCGTCCACGATCCGCCGCAGGTCGCCGGTCTGGCGGATGATGACGTCGGTCAGCTGGTCGAGCTTGTCGGCGTCGTCGCCGGCCGCATCGCGAAACTTGCGCTTGATGCGTTCGGCGGACAACTGGATCGGGGTGAGCGGGTTCTTGATCTCGTGCGCGATGCGGCGGGCCACGTCACCCCATGCCGCCATGCGCTGCGCCGACACAAGGTCCGTCACATCGTCGAACGCCACCACGACGCCTTCGAGCACGCCATCGGCCCCGCGCCGGATCGCCATCCGCACCAGAAGGATGTCCTGAACCCCCGACCGATCGAGCCGGATTTCCTCCTGCACGGCGGCGTCGTTGCCGACGCGAAGCCGATCCAGCAGCCCGGCGAATTCGGGCACCAGTTGCGGCAGCGTCTGTCCCGGTCCCTGCCCCGGTTCCAGCGCCAGCAGCCGCAGGCCCGAGGTGTTGATGAAATCGATCCGCCCTGCGGCATCCAGCCCCATCACACCCGCCGTCACAGACGACAGCACGCTGTCGAACAGCCGCCGCCGGGCTTCGATCTGTTCGTTGGAATCGAGAAGCGTCTGACGTTGACCGCGCAACTGGCGAATCATCTGGTTGAACACGCGTCCCAGCAGGGCGATTTCGTCGTCGCCCTTTTCCTCGCGCACCTGAACGTTCAGATCGCCCGCACCAACGCGGACCGCGGCACCCGCCAGCCGCCCCACCGGGCGCGCCAGCCGTTCCGCGAACCACAGCCCCAGCCAGATCGCGGCGAGGATCAGCATCACGGCAAAGCCGAGGTACAGCAACCCGAATTCGAACAGCATCCTGCCGCGGTCGCGTTCCAGTTGCTGATACAGTGTGGCGGTTTCCTGGGTATCGTCCAGCAGGCTCAGCAGCGCGCCGTCCACCGATCGCGACACGAGCAGGTAGCGGTCCACGAACGAATCCAGCACGGCGAGCGCACGGAATTCGTTGTTGTCCCAGTCCTGGCGGACGACGATGTCGCCCGCGCGCGCACGGCCGAGTTCATCCTGTGTCGGCGGTTCGTAGTAGAACAGATAGGATCCGTCGCCGCGGGCGCGAATCTCGGCCGCGCCGTCGATCACATAGGCTTCCTTGAGTCCGCGCTGGATCTGCGATTGCCCCTGACCCAGCACCTGCCGGAAATCGCCGTCGCTCATCAGGAAGGTCCGGCGCTGCTGGGCATTCAGCAGGCCGACAAGCGCGCGGGTATCCTCGATCAGGTCTTCGCGCTGTTCGGTCTGATAGGCTTCGGCGGCGGCCAGCGACGCGCCGACCACCCCGCGCACGCGGTCGGAAAACCACCCCTCAAGCCCCACGTTCACGGTCAGCCCGGCGAACACGGCCACCAGCACCGTGGGAACCAGCGCCACCAGCGCGAAGACCCCCGTCAGCCGCAGGTGCAGCCGTGAACCCGCGGATTTCGCCCGGCGCGCCGCGACCATGCGCGCGATCCGCATGAGCACGAGCGTGGACAGGACAAGGATATAGACAAGGTCCGCGAGCAGCACGAGCCGCAGCGCCACGACCGACACGGTGATGTCGAGCGGGCCGAGAACCAGAAAGGTCGCGGCCACCAGAACGGGGCCAAGCCCGACGAGCGTCAGCGTTCCGAACGTCTGCAGCCGTCCACGCTGCCGCAACCCCACAAGCCGGGGACGTGCATCAAGGGCAGATGGAAGACGCATCGAGGTCCTCACGGCTGATGCGGTCGCGGAGACGACATGCGCCCCGCGCCCTGCGGCAAAAGGGCAACGCCCTGTGGCCGGTTTACATCAACTTTCGCCGCCGTGTCACGCGGATATCCAGTTCCGTGATCTTCTTGCGCAACGTATTCCGATTGATCCCCAGCAGGTCCGCACACTTGGCCTGGTTGCCGCCGGTGGCATCCAGCGCGATCTCGATCAAGGGCGTCTCGACCTCGCGCAGGATCCGCTGGTAAAGACCCGGTGGCGGCAGAACACCCCCGTGCAGATCGAAATACCGCCGCAGATGCGCGCCGACCGATGCCGCCAACCGTTCACCATCGGGGCGTCCGCCCAGCGGCTCCATCGCGGGCTGGTTGCCAAGCACATGATCCACATCGGCCTTGGTGATCTCGTCTTCCGGGCTTGTCACCACGAGCCTGCGCACGGTGTTGCCCAGCTGACGCACGTTGCCGGGCCAGCTGTAGGTGCGCACCATGTCCAGCGCGGCGGGACTGAACCGACGCGCGGGTGCCCCGTCGCGTTCGGCCCGCGCAAGAAAATGATCGGCCAGCAGCGGGATGTCGTCCACCCGTTCCCGCAGCGCGGGCACGGCGATGACCACGCCCGACAGCCGGTAGAACAGATCCTGCCGGAACTTGCCGTCCTCGATCCGGTCGCTCAGGTCGTTCTGGGATGTGGCCATCACGCGCGGGGCGGAATCACCGAAGCTGTCCAGCATCCGCACGATCCGTGCCTGGCAATCGGCATCGAAATCGCCGACCTCGTCGAACAGGATCGACCCGCCCCGCGCCCGCGCCACCAACGCAGACGGACCGTCGATGCCCGCCAGATCCGCCGCCGACGCCACCACGAAAGGCATCGTCCGCCGGTCGGAAAAATCGTGGATCGCCCGCGCGATCAGCGACTTGCCTGTGCCGCTTTCGCCGGTGATCATCACCGGCAGTTCGGTGTTCATCACCCGCGCCACAAGACGATACAGCGCCTGCATCGCCGGTGTGCGCCCCACAAGCGGCAATTCGTCCGTGTGGTCGTCGGACGGGGTCTTGCGCGGCGACGGGGCGCGGCGCTTGACCTCCAGCGCGCGCGACGCGCGCTTCATCAGGTCCGGAAGATCGAAGGGCTTGGGCAGGTAATCGAAGGCGTCGGCCTCGGCGGCCTGAATCGCCGTCATGATGGTGTTCTGCGCCGAGATGACGATCACCGGCAGGCCGGGCCGTTCGGCGCTGATCCGTGGCAGGGCTTCGAGGCCATTGCCATCGGGCATCATGACGTCGGAGATCACCAGATCGCCTTTGCCCTCCTCCACCCAGCGCATCAGCGTCATCAACGACGATGTCGCATGAACCTTGCACCCGGCCCGCGTCAGGGCTTGGGTCAGCACGGTGCGGATCGTGCGGTCGTCGTCGGCGACAAGAACGGTGCCGTCCATCAGGTATCCTCCAGGTCCTTGGGTGCGACGGGTAGCGAAATGCGGAAAACCGTGCGTCCTGGCACGCTTTCCACACCGATCCAGCCGTCATGTTCGGAAATGATCTTCGACACCAGCGCAAGGCCCAGCCCGGTGCCGTTCTCGCGCCCCGACACGAACGGGTCGAAGATGTCGTTGGCTATCTCGGGCGGGATTCCGCGACCGTCATCCATGATTTCGACCTGCAACGGCAGCGGCGCGTCCGACCCGTCGCGGCGACGCAACCGCAGCGAGACATCGTAAAACGTCCGCAGCGTGATCGTGCCGCCTTCGCGCGGATCAGCAGCCTCGGCGGCGTTCTTCATCAGGTTCTGGAAGACCTGCAGCATCTGGTCACCGTCCACGAAGGTCGGTGGCAGCGACGGATCGTAATCCTCCACGATCCGCATGCGGGCCGCGACGCCAAGAGCCGCGGATTTCCGTGCCCGGTCCAGCAGGTCATGCACGTTCACCTCGCGGCGCACCGGCGGGCGCAGATTGCCGAACTGTTCCACCTGCTCCAGCAGCTTGGAGATGCGCCGCGTTTCGCCCACGATCAGGTCGGTCAGTTCCTGGTCCTCGCCGGTCAGCCCCATCCCCAGAAGCTGTGCCGCACCCGCGATGCCCGCCAGCGGGTTCTTGATCTCGTGCGCCAGCATTTCTGCCATGCCGATCGCCGATTTCGCGGCGGCCTTCACCGAATTGGCCCGGTCCATCCGGTCGGCGATCTGGCGCGGCTCGAAGAGCACGAGCACGCGGCCGGACTGGTCCGACAGGAGCCCGATCTGCAGGTTGCACTGCACCGGCGGGCGGTTGCCGCTGCCCACGTCGACGTCGTTGATGAACAGGTCTGCCCGGTCGCGCCGCACGCGGGCGAAGGCGCGTTCCAGCGGTGCCGCGACCATCAGCTTGTCCCAGACCGGCTTGCCGCGCACGGATTTGGCCGAGGTGTTGAGGAAGAACTCCGCCGCCGGCGTGATGTCCGCGATGGTATCGTCGGGTTCGAGCAGGATCGCCGGGACAGGCAGCGAAGCCCAGAGCGTGTCGCCCCATGTGTCGCTCATGCGGCGCACCGCGAGGGATCGGGCGCATGTTCGGCCAGCGCATCGGGCAGGACAGCGCGCACGACGGCCGGGTCAGCCGCGGTCAGCAGCGCACGGCGCAGAGCGGACGGGGTTGCGGCGCGGTCCATGTACCATCCCAGATGCTTGCGCGCCACGCGCAAGCCCAGATCACGCCCGTAGAAGGACAGCATGGCGTCATGGTGCCCGGCCACCAGATCGACCAGCGCGGCACCGCGCGGCACCGTCGGGGCGGGCGTACCGAAAAGCGCCGCGGCGATTTCCGCCAGCACCCAGGGCGCGCCTTGCGCCCCGCGCCCGATCATGACGCCGGCCGCGCCGGACTGGCGCAGAGCCGCGCGGGCCGTCGCGGCACAGGTCACGTCGCCGTTCGCCACAACCGGCACGTCGAGCGCATCGACCACCGGTCGGATCGCGGCCCAGTCGGCGCGGCCCTTGTAGAACTGGCACCGGGTCCGCCCGTGGATCGTCACCATAGCCACGCCCGCGCCCTGCGCCCGGCGCGCCAGTGCCGCGGCGTTCAGGCAATCCGCATCCCAGCCCAACCGGGTCTTGAGCGTCACCGGCACGCGCACGGCACCCACCACGGCATCGACCAGCCGCAAGGCAAGGTCGGGATCGCGCATCAACGCCGACCCCGACAGGCCGCCCACCACCTTCTTCGCGGGGCAGCCCATGTTGATGTCGATGATCCGCGCGCCCATCGCTTCGGCCATGCGGGCGGCTTCGGCCATCAGGGCGGGGTCGCGCCCGGCGATCTGCACCGCCTCTGCCCCGCTGCCGTCGGTGCGCGCCCGGTCGCGGGAGCCGCGCCCGGCATGCACCAGTTCGCGTGATGCGATCATTTCGCTCACGACAAGACCCGCCCCGAAGCCCGCCACGAGCCGGCGGAAAGGCAGGTCGGTTATTCCAGCCATCGGCGCCAGAAGAATCGGCATGCCGAGCGGTTGATCTGCCACGTGAATGGTCACTTGCCCAAACCTTATGCGTTACCCCGAGTGCTAGAAGGTTGATCGGTCCCACGCCAAGACAAGACAAGCGCATTCTGCGTGCGAAACACGAACTGCCCTTTTTTTGGGCGGATGGGTGCGGAACCCGCGCCGCATTGTCACGACCGGGGGCAGGCCATAAACCGGGAGCGGCAAAAGGGAGACCGGGAATGCGGGTAGCAGCCATCGTCGTCGCGGCCGGGCGGGGCATCCGTGCCGGGGGCGGAATCCCGAAACAGTATCGGCCGCTTGGCGGCCAAAGCGTGCTGACCCGAACCCTCGCGGCACTGGCGGCGCATCCGGCGATCGCGCAACTCGTGGTGGTGACGACGCCGCAGGACGCCAAACTCTGGGCGGACCGGGTCGCGCTGCCCCCGGACTGCCCCGTGCAGGTCGTGCCGGGCGGGTCCACGCGGGGTGCCTCGGTCCAGGCTGGGCTGGCTGCGGTGGACGCCGCCATGACCCATGTCCTGATCCACGATGCCGCCCGACCGCTGGTGCAGGCCGGCGTGATCGACCGGGTGCTCGCGGCACTGGCCCATCATGCGGGTGCTGCCCCGGCGCTGGCGGTCACGGATGCGCTCTGGACCGGACGGGACGGGCGGGTGACGGGGATGCGCGACCGCGCCGGGCTCTACCGGGCCCAGACACCACAGGGCTTCGCACTGGCCGCGATCCGCGCCGCCCATGCCGCCCATCCCGGCGATGCCGCCGACGACGTGGCGGTCGCCCGCGCCCACGGGCTTGACGTGGCCATCGTCGAAGGGGATGAGGACAACATCAAGATCACCCTGCCCGGTGATTTCGCGCGGGCGGAACGGATTCTGGCGCAGCGGGAAGGACAGGAGCCGATAATGGATGTGCGCCTTGGCAACGGCTACGACGTGCACCGCTTCTGCGCCGGCGACGCCGTGGTGCTGTGCGGCGTGCGCGTGCCGCACAGCCACGGGCTTGACGGTCATTCTGATGCCGATGTTGGCATGCACGCGATCACCGATGCGCTCTATGGGGCGCTCGCCGCGGGTGACATCGGGCAGCATTTCCCGCCGAGCGATCCGCAGTGGAAAGGGGCCGACAGCGCCATCTTTCTGCGCCACGCGGTCGAACTGGCGCGCGGGCGCGGCTTTGCCATCGGCAACGTGGATTGCACGCTGGTGTGCGAACTGCCGAAGATCGGCCCCCATGCGGGCACGATGCAGGCGCGGCTGGCCGAGATCATGGCCATGGACCCGGACCGCGTCAGCGTGAAGGCCACAACGTCGGAACGGCTGGGCTTCACCGGTCGGGGCGAAGGGATCGCGGCGCTGGCGACCGTGGCGTTGGTGCGCGCATGAGGATCAGCCGTGCCATCGCGACGGTCGGCGGTGTCGGCCTGATCCGCCCCGCGCCGGGGACATGGGGCAGTGCCGCGGCCCTCCCGTTGGGCTACGGACTTCATGTGGCTGGGGGCTTTCCGCTTCTGGTCCTGGCGACGGTCGCCGTGATCGGGCTGGGCTGGTGGGCTGCACAGGCCGAAGCGGCCGCAACCGGCGCCCATGACGCGGGCGAGATCGTGATCGACGAGGTCGCGGGCCTGTGGATCGCGCTTTGGCCCTTGTCGGGCGGGCTGTGGCACGCGGGCGCCGATCCGTGGCTGTTCCCGTGGCCCGGCTGGGTCGGGGCGTTCCTGCTGTTCCGCCTGTTCGACATCTGGAAACCCGGTCCCATCGGCTGGGCCGACCGGCAACGCGGCGCGATCGGCGTGATGCTCGACGACGTGATCGCGGGGGTGTTCGCCGCCGTCGGCGTGGCGCTGGCGGCGTATGTCGCCCATGGGGTGCTCGGCGCATGAGTGCCGCGGCTCTTCTGACGCGCGCGCGCGCGGCGGGCGTGATGGTCGCCACCGCCGAAAGCTGCACAGGCGGGCTGATCGCGGGAGCCATCACCGACATTCCCGGATCGTCGGCGATCTTCGACCGGGGGTTCGTGACCTATACCAACGCCGCGAAGGAACAGATGCTGGGCGTGCGGGCCACAACGCTGCGGGCGCATGGTGCGGTCAGCGAAGCGGTCGCGCGCGAGATGGCCGAGGGCGCGCTGGCGCGGTCTGATGCGGGCCTTGCAGTCTCGGTCACCGGCATCGCGGGTCCGGGCGGCGGCACCGACGCCAAGCCCGAAGGCCGGGTCTGTTTCGGGCTTGCGCGCGCGGGCGCACCGACCCGGACGGAAACCGTCGATTTCGGCGCGCGTGGGCGCGCGGCTGTTCGCGCGGCCACCGTTGCCCACGCGCTCTCGATGCTACTTGACGGCTTGGCGGGCTGACTGGCCGTAAAGTTGTGCGGCACGCTTCTCGAAGGCCCGCACGATCCGTTGCATCGCTTCGTTGAACACGAGCCCGATCACGCCCTGCAGCATCCGGTTCTTGAATTCGAAATCCACGTCGAAATCGACGATGCACCCGCCATCGTCATCCGGATCGGGGGTGAATATCCAGCTCGATTTGAGATAGCGGAACGGCCCGTCGAGGTATTCCGTGTCGATGCGCGTGCCGTCCGTCCACAGGGTGACGCGGCTGCCGAAGCGTTCGCGGAACACCTTGAAGCTGATGACGAGGTCCGCCTCCATCACCTCGAACGTGCCGCGCGGAATGCGCGACCGGATTCGCGCCGCCGCACACCACGGCAGGAATTCGGGATAGGACGCCACGTCCGCGACCAGATTGTACATCTGATCCGCGCTGTAGGGCATCTTGCGATGTTCCGCGTGGCTGGGCATGTCGGTCCTTTTGTCGCGAGACAGTGGACGCTCATATCTTAAACTCGGGTTGCAAAATCAAGGGGACGATATGTCTGACCGCCCGTACGTGATCGACCAGATGATCTCGGCCAAATCCATCGCAGCCCGCATCGAAACGCTCGCCCGGACCATCGAGGATCACTATGCCGGTGTCGACAAGCTGGTGGTGGTGGGCCTTTTGCGCGGGTCGTTCATCTTCATCGCCGATCTTGTGCGCGAGTTGCACATGGATATCGAGGTCGATTTCATCGAGGCGTCGTCCTACGGCAATGCGATGGTGTCGTCGCGCGAGGTCCGCATCGTCAAGGACCTGTCGGGCGAGATCGCGGGACGGCATGTGCTGGTGGTCGAGGATCTGGTGGATACCGGGTTCACTTTGAGCCATGTCGTGGCCCTGCTGCGGGCGCGGGGTCCGGCGAGCCTGCGCACCATCGCCCTTCTGGACAAGCCGGCCCGGCGCGAGACCGATTTCCGCGCCGACTGGATCGGGTTCGAAATCCCCGATGAATTCGTGGTCGGCTACGGCATCGATTATGGCCAGCGCAACCGCAATCTCGACCACATCGGCAAGGTCCGGTTCGTCGATCCGGTGCCCGGCCTCACGGCGGTGTGAAGCCAATCCCGACATCGAGGCTAGGTGGCGCGCCGGTGGTTTGCTACCGTGAGGGCCTGATAAAACGGGAGCAACGAATGTCATCTTTCAAGGTCATTGCACTTGTCGGCGGTCTGGCGGCCCTGCCCGCAGCGGTAGCGGGGCAGGATTTCGAAAGCCAGTTGAAGGCCCGCCAGGGCCAGTTCAACATCATGGCTTTCAACCTCGGGATGCTGGGGGCGATGGCCAAGGGGGAAACGCCCTTCGAAGCCACCGCCGCCGAAGCTGCCGCCGGCAATCTCGTGGCCGTGTCCGGGCTGGCGCAGAACCACTGGCCCGAAGGGTCCGACAGCATGAGCATCGACGGCACCCGTGCGATGCCTGCGATCTGGGAAGATCTGGAGGATTTCCAGCAGAAATGGGCGGCCTTCGCCACGCAGGCGGCTGCGCTTGCGGACGTGGCGCCGAACGGCGTCGACGGGCTCGGGGCCGCGATCGGGGCACTGGGGCAGACCTGCCAGTCCTGCCACGAATCCTATCGCGAGCCGAGTTCCTGACCTGCCCCGGTCACCGGAACCGGGCCGCGACAGATCCGTGGGGCACGTGATGCTGCGCGGTCTGCTCGTCGTCGCGTTTGCGGCTGCAGCCGGGGGTTACTGGGTTACCGGCGCGCGGGGCCTTGACCCCGAAGCCGTTGCCGGTCTGACGGGCGATGCCGATGCCGGGGCGCGGGTGTTCTGGGCGTCCGGCTGCGCATCCTGCCACGCCGCCGTGGGTGCCTCCGGCGAGGACCGGCGCGTGCTGGCCGGAGGCCAGCGGTTCCCGTCCGATTTCGGAACCTTCGTCGCCCCCAACATTTCGTCCGACCCCGAGCACGGCATCGGCGCATGGACCCTCGCGGAGTTCGCCGATGCGGTGGTGCGCGGTGTCAGCCCGGACGGTGCGCATTACTACCCGGCGTTTCCGTATACGGCCTATGCGCGCATGCGGCTTCAAGACGTGGCCGATCTCAAGGCGTACATGGATACGTTGCCCGCCGATGCAACGCCCAGCCAACCCCATGACATAGGGCTTCCGTTCAACATCCGGCGCGGCGTCGCGGCGTGGAAGTGGTTGAACCTCTCGGACGATTGGGTGGTGGCGGACCTGCCCGATGGCCCGGCGGTCAACGGGCGGTACCTGTCCGAGGCGCTGGGTCATTGCGGGGAATGTCACACGCCCCGGACCGCTCTGGGCGGACTCGATGCGTCGCGCTGGATGGCGGGTGCCCCGAACCCCACGGGACAGGGGCGGATTCCGAACATCACGCCAGCGGCGCTGGACTGGTCCGAATCCGACATCGCCTATTATCTTGAAACCGGGTTCACGCCCGAATTCGATTCGGTCGGCGGGCACATGGCGGCGGTGGTGGCAAACCTTGCCCAGCTCGACGATGCCGACCGGCGCGATATCGCCGCCTATCTCAAGGCAATTCCCGCCATCTCTTCCGCGGATTGATGCCGGTCGGATCGCACGACGGCTCCGTCGGCGACATTCGGTCAAGAAACCCTGGCTGGGCCGAGTATCAGGGATCGCGCATCACGATAACAGGTGGAAAACACATTCATCATTTGGGTCCTTTCCCCCGGGGCCTTGTGTTTCCTGCGCTTGCACCCATTGTAATCGGGCTTTTGGCGGAGCCGGTCAGGCCGCGCCGCTCGATTGGTTCTATTTCTTCGATGCCGAGACGCCCCTTGTCGATTATGACGGCACGGGGACAGTCGCGGCTGCCGTCACGAACGGCGGTGTGACCCGCTCGAATACCGTGTCCCGCGACGGGACCGCGTCCGCGCTGTTCACAGCGACCGGCGACAATGACAGCATCCGCGTGGACGAAGACCCCGTGACGCGACCTTTGCCGCGCTTACCTGGGGGCCTCGGTCAAGAGCGACGGATCGCCCACGCTGCAGGGCATCCTGTCTGTCGACAATGGTTCGTTCGATCGCACCATCAGGACCTGTGACCGCGGCGTCCAGTTTGCAGGCTTCGGGTATTCCGCGTTCACTGAAGCCGGGGCCGGACGCTCCCGGCCCCCGTCGTTCAGGCCCCCAGTCGGGCCAGCCGATTGGCCCGCAGGCGCGCGAAATCGTCCCCCGCATGATAGGACGACCGCGTCAGCGGCGTGGCCGACACCATCAGGAAGCCCTTGTTGTAGGCGGCTTTCTCGTAGGACGCGAAGTCCTCGGGCGTGATGAAGCGATCCACGCGGTGGTGATGGGGCGTCGGTTGCAGATACTGACCGATCGTCAGGAAATCGATGTCGGCGGAGCGCATGTCATCCATCACCTGAAGGACCTGCAGGCGTTCCTCTCCCAGACCCACCATGATGCCCGACTTGGTGAACATCGACGGATCAAGCTCTTTCACCCGCTGCAACAGGCGCAGGCTGTGGAAATAGCGCGCACCGGGTCGGACCTCGTGATACAGTCCGGGGACGGTTTCGAGATTGTGGTTGAACACGTCCGGACGGGCCGCGACCACGGTTTCCAACGCGCTGGGTGGGCAGCGCAGGAAATCGGGCGTCAGGATTTCGATGGTCGTGCCGGGGCTGCGGTGGCGCACGGCGCGGATGGTCTGGGCGAAATGTTCGGCCCCGCCGTCATCCAGATCATCCCGGTCAACGCTCGTGATGACGACGTGGTTCAGGCCCAGTTTCTGCACGGCATCTGCGACGCGGCCCGGTTCGAAAACGTCCAGCACATCGGGCCGCCCCGTCGCCACATTGCAGAAGGTGCAACCGCGCGTGCAAATCTCGCCCATGATCATCATGGTGGCATGACCCTGCGACCAGCATTCCCCGGCGTTGGGGCATCCCGCCTCTTCGCAGACGGTGGTCAGCTTGTGCTCGCGCATGATCGCGGCGGTTTTCTTGTAGCCATCCGATACCGGCGCCTTGACCCTGATCCAGCTCGGCTTCTTGGGCTGCGGGTTTACCGGGCGGTGAGCCTTTTCCGGGTGCCGCTGTTCGGGAATTTTCAGATCGCGCATGCCAGTCTCCTCTTGCGAGGATATTAGGGCGCGCGTCGGCATTTGTCCTGCGCCAAATCCGCATGCCGGGGTGCCGGCACCGGCAGGACAGGTCGCACACCACCCCGTGGCGTGTCGGGCGCGCCGGATCATCTGGCGGACCCGTCAGGCGACGGAAGCCGGGACCGATGCAGGTCGGATCAGGCACTCTTGCAGCGTCGCCACAGGACAAGTCCCCCGATCGCCGCGGCAAGAAGCGGTAAAGCGGCGGGTAGCGGAACCGTGGCAACGGACTGCAGGCTCGTGTCTACGACCGTGCCGGTGCGGCCGCCGATCTTGAACTCCACGCCTGTATGGCCGCCGTTCTCGTAGTAGGTGAGCACGAAGTCGATGGGCCCGGAGCCAGCGTCGAACAGAACGTCGGTGTAGCCGAAGCTGCGCGGCGTCGACTGGCGAGAAATTTCCCGGCCACCGAGCATGAGCGAGAACCCGTCATCTGACCCGACCGTGTAGGTCTTGACCCCGGCCCCCGGTTTGAACGTGCCCGAGACCCGCAGCACACTGGTGGACAGCGACGACGGGATCGCGCCGACGTAGCTTGAAAAATCGACGCCCAGGAAATTGGCCAGCGACGTGTTGTTGCCCACCGAACCCGGATTGCCCGCCGGATAATCCACGAAGGTGGACAGGAATGTCCCGGTCGGCGCGGTAGAGGCGGCATACCCCATGGCCGCGTCGATGGTGGCGAAAGGCGTCGAAGCATCCCAGAATTCGCCGTGATACCCGGCGGCGTCGGACGCAAGCGGTGCGACGGAAAGTGCCAGCGCAACCGCGCCCGCCGTGACGGATGTGAACCTGAACATCGGGAAACTCCTGTGCTGCGACAGCGGTACGCCGTCACGGCACAGGATTCAAAAGGTTCCGCAAGCCACGGTTAAAGCACGGTTTACGCCTGTCAGAACAGGAAGTATCGTTGCGCCATGGGCAGTTCAGACGCCGGTTCGCAGGTCAGCAATTCCCCGTTGGCGCGCACCTCGTAGGTTTCCGGGTTCACCTCGATCTCGGGGGTGGCGTCGTTCATCACCATGTCCGCCTTGCCGATCCCGCGCGTGCCCTGCACGGCGAGCGTGGACTTGCGCAGCCCAAGGCTTTCGGCAACCCCCGCCGCCTGTGCAGCGGCGCTGACGAACGTGACTGACGATGCCTCCAGCGACCGCCCGTAGGCCGCGAACATCGGGCGCGAATAGACCGGTTGCGGCGTGGGAATGGACGCGTTGGGATCGCCCATCTGCGCGCAGGCGATGGACCCGCCCAGCATCACGATTTCCGGCTTCACCCCGAAGAACGCGGGCGACCACAGGCACAGGTCTGCGCGCTTGCCGACCTCGATGCTGCCCATGTGCTGCGCGACCCCGTGGGTGATGGCGGGGTTGATGGTGTATTTCGCGATGTACCGTTTCACGCGCACGTTGTCGTTCTGGCCGGTTTCCTCGGCCAGGCGTCCGCGCTGGACCTTCATCTTGTGGGCGGTCTGCCACGTGCGGATGATGACCTCGCCCACGCGGCCCATGGCCTGACTGTCCGACGCGATGATCGAAAACGCGCCCATGTCGTGCAGGATATCCTCGGCGGCGATCGTTTCCTTGCGGATGCGGCTTTCGGCGAAGGCCACGTCTTCGGGGATCGACTTGTCGAGATGGTGGCACACCATCAGCATGTCGAGATGTTCTTCCAGGGTGTTGACCGTGTAGGGCCGAGTCGGGTTGGTCGAGGACGGAATAACGTTGGCGGACCCCACGACCTTGATGATGTCCGGCGCATGGCCCCCGCCCGCACCTTCGGTGTGGAACGCGTGGATCGTGCGCCCCTTGATCGCGGCCATCGTGTTTTCGACGAAACCGGATTCGTTCAACGTGTCGGTATGGATCATCACCTGCACGTCCATGTCGTCGGCGACCGACAGGCAGCAGTCGATGGCCGCAGGAGTGGTGCCCCAATCCTCGTGCAGCTTCATGGCGCAGGCACCGGCATTGACCATTTCGACCAGTGCAGCGGGTTGCGATGCATTGCCCTTGCAGGACAATCCGAAATTCATCGGAAATGCATCGAGCGCCTGCAGCATCCGGCCGATATGCCATGACCCCGGCGTGCAGGTCGTGGCAAGCGTGCCGTGGGCCGGGCCGGTGCCGCCGCCCAGCATCGTGGTGATGCCCGAATGCAGGGCGTCGTCGATCTGCTGCGGGCAGATGAAGTGGATGTGGCTGTCGAAACCGCCGGCCGTCAGTATCTTGCCTTCGCCGGCGATGGCTTCGGTACCGGGGCCGATGATGATGTCGACGCCGGGTTGCGTGTCCGGGTTGCCGGCCTTGCCGATGGCGGCGATGCGCCCGTCCTTCAGACCCACATCCGCCTTGTAGATCCCGGTGACGTCCAAGATCAGCGCATTCGTGATGACCGTGTCCATCGCCCCTTCGGCGCGGGTGGCCTGGCTTTGCCCCATGCCATCGCGGATCACCTTGCCGCCGCCGAACTTGACCTCCTCGCCATATGTGGTGAGATCGCGTTCCACTTCGATGAACAGGTCCGTATCCGCAAGCCGAACCCGATCACCCGTTGTGGGTCCGAACATGTCGGCATAGGTGGCGCGCGATATCAAGGCGGGCATGCGACGATCCTTGGCTTTGGCGGGACTGACCCGGAATGACGGTCCCGCAGGACCGATTTCCGACAGTGTTGCCACAAGCTGCCCGAAGGGCAAGGGATCAACGCAACCGAACGGGCGACCCACCCATCATTTCTGCAGGCGCAATCCCCGCCGCGCCAACCTGTGCATGTTCGCGCGCGTCCGGCGCCCCAGTGGCCCGACCGCCGCGGCAAGTATTTCATCGGGACGTCTGCCCGACTGCGCGGCGGTGATCGCCGCAGCGGCAGCTTGTACGAAGGCCGCGGGCTTTTCGCGGAACATGCGGGCTGTTTCGTTCGGTCCGGTGGACCAGAGCCCCATCTGTCCCAGCACGCGATAGGCAATGACCATCTGTGCCTCGCCCAGCATGGTCGCCACCTGTATGCCGGTCTGCCACGACTGCAACGGAAACGACATCAGCATTGCAGGTGGAAACGGCACCCGCGCGGACTCGTGGAACATCATGGGAAAGTCCTTGCTAGGGTGTGACCGACGTATCGCGACCCTAACACAAGGAGCTTATTCTGCGCTGCGGCATTTACGCCGCAGCGCAGAATATCACAGGTCGGAGGACCCGGACGACCGCGGCGGCAGTCCGGGTGTCGCCGGGGCGCGCCGCCGCCGACTGCGTGGTGCCGCGGGCGCCACGGACACCGTTTCTTTCGACTCTGCCGCGGTGGGTTCCGTGATGGTCGCAGGTGCGACGCTCTCGGCTGCGGCGGTCTTGACCTGTGTGGTCCGGGGCACGGCCGTCTTGCGCGGTGCGACCGCGCGGGGCTTTGCCGCAGCAGCGCGCACCGTCCGCTTCTCGGCCGACGTGTCCGCCGTCCCGGACGGGGCCGTCGCAGCCGTCGCGGCCGTCGCGGCTGTCACGTCAGCGGTCGCGGCTTCGACCGGTGCGGCGGAGGCAGACGCGCTGTTCGGCGTGGCTTCCGGATCGGCAACTGCGACGTGTGCGACGGGCGGGGCGACGGTCACGACCGGGCTCACGTCCGCCGTATCGGCGCTTGCGGCGTCCCGCACGCTGGTGGGACTTGCCGGATCGACCGCAGCGGGTGCGCGCTCCGCCGAAACCGCCGCCTTGGCCGTCGCGGCTTTGGGCGTCGCGGCCTTGGGCGTTGTGCGCTTCACGGGGACCGGCGCGTCGGGCACGGCACGCAGGGTGGCGCGCGACGTGGACGATCTGAGCGTGACGCGCCGGTCACGCACACCGCGCGCGGCCAGTTGCGCCACATCCCACCCGGGTGCAAGCGCGGCCATGCGAAAACCGAGTTCGATCTGCGCTTCGGCGTTGCGGAACCACAGTTCCATGCCGTTGCGCCAGTAATCGATGGGTGTCATCATCGTAGCTACCTCCAAAAACGCGCGTCTTTGCGCAGGCAGGCCGCACACGCCCGGCGTCAGCATCATGAGTCGAGCGGTCCCATCACGGCCTGGTTGAAGCCGAAGACGCGGCGCGCGCCCGCCAAGGGCACAAGTGTCACGTCGCGGCTCTGGCCAGGTTCGAACCGCACGGCCGTTCCGGCCGCGATATCGAGCCGCATCCCCCGTGCACGTGCCCTGTCGAAATCGAGCGCCGGGTTGGTTTCCGCAAAGTGATAGTGGCTTCCGACCTGCACTGGACGATCACCCGTATTGGACACAGCAAGCGTGACCGTCGTGGCACCGGCGTTCAGGACGATGTCGCCCGGGGCTGTCAGGACTTCACCAGGGATCATTGGGTCGTGCTCCTCTTTGCGCCGCTCAGGGTTTCACAGGCTCGGTTGCGCGGCAAGCCGCGGCTGACCCCGCGACAGGCGAGCCCCCCGTACTTTGCGTTACGATGCTGCAGCGCCGAAAATCAAGGCATTTCGACGCGAAAGCCTGCAATGCGTGAAAAACGTGATGCGCGCCGCGCAAGCCGGACCGATCCGCCGTCAACGGATCGGATGGTGCACCGTTACCAGCTTTGTGCCGTCGGGAAAGGTCGCTTCGACCTGCACGTCGTGGATCATCTCTGCGACACCTTCCATGCATTGCGCCGCTGTCACCACCTCGGCCCCGGCGGCCATGAGGTCGGCCACGCTGCGTCCGTCGCGTGCGCCTTCGACCACGAAATCGGTGATGAGCGCGATGGCTTCCGGATGGTTGAGCCGGACACCGCGCGCCAGCCGGTTGCGCGCGACGATCGCGGCCATGCTCACGAGCAGCTTGTCTTTTTCTCGAGGTGTAAGATTCATCGACGTTGCATTCCTGTTGCTGTCATTGTGTCGTCACCCTGCCCGCGTCGGGGCGCGGCATCGCCGCCGCCCTGTCATGTCGCCCAGACCCGCGGCAGCGCACGGCCCGTCATGACAGTCAGAACCCGCGCCACCACGCGGCGCAGGGCATGGGCGTCCGACGCCATCAGCCGCACCACAAGCCGCCCGTCCCAGCCCGAGGCCGCGGCACGCACACCACAGGGCAGGTCCGCCAGTGCGGCGCGCACCACGCCGATGCCATCGTCGGCCGCGGGGGCCACGCGCGCGAGCATCGCCACCGCGACTGCGTCGCGCAGCATCGCGGGCCCCACGCGCTGCAGCAGCGCGTCGGTGGTCAGCCGGAACGGATCGATCAGCACCGGTCGGCCGTCGCGGCGCACGCAGCGCAGGTCCCGGCAGATCAGCCGTGTCAGGGTTTCGCCCATGGCCGCACGGCCCAGCACAAGGGTTTCCCCCATCACCAGGTCGGCATCACCGGCAAGGTCGATCTCGGTCCGGCGGTGCAGGGCGGATCGGTCGAACAGGATCGTTTCCTGCGGCAACCAGTGCAGCACGGACCCTGCCCCAGCCTCCATCCGCACCGTCATGCGCGCGGGCGCACCAAGGCTGGCATAGGCGCGCTCGGCCGTCTGAGTCGTCGCCACCGCACGCACGCCGTCGCCCAGCGACAGCGACAGGTGCAGATCGTCGCCACCGGTGAGCCCGCCCGCCGTGTTCAGGAACACGATCTCGGGCCGGTCCGCATGGACCCGCGGCAGCATCGCCTTGGCCGAACCCTGCTGGAACAGCCGTGTCAGGCGCGGCGCGCGTGGCCCGGTGACAAGTGCGACCTCGGCCCGACCGCGCACGCGCTGGTGCGGGCTGGCCTGGGTCGAGGTTTCGGGCATGGGGGCAAGCTGCGTCATGACGAAAGCTTAGTCCCGGCACAGGTCCGGCGACAACGGCAAAGAACGAGCGCATGAGATTTCGGGTGACGCAGGGGCGGCGGGTCGCTGGCCGGGGCAACGCGGCGTCTGGTCAGCGTCCCGCAAATTCGCTATCGCCGCGCCATGACAGACCGTCTGACCCTGCGCCAGCCCGACGACTGGCACCTGCACCTGCGCGACGGCGCCATGCTGCGCGCCGTGCTGCCCGAAACCGCGCGCCATTTCGCCCGTGCGATCATCATGCCGAACCTCGTGCCGCCCGTGGTGACTGCCGCGGATGCCGCCGATTACCGCGACCGGATCATGGCAGCAAAGCCCCTGAACAACAAGTTCAGGCCGCTGATGACGCTGTACCTGACCGAAACGACCGATCCGAAGGACGTGCGCGCCGCGTTCGAGATCGGTCTGATCACGGCGGTGAAGCTGTATCCGGCGGGGGCCACGACCAATTCGGCCTCCGGCGTGCGCGATCTGGACCGGGTCATGCGCGTGCTGGAAACCATGGCGCTGATGGGCATTCCGCTGTGCCTGCACGGCGAGGTCACGAACCCCGACATCGACATCTTCGACCGCGAGGCGGTGTTCATCGATACCGTCCTTGCACCCCTGCGCGACCGGCTGCCGAAGTTGCGCACGGTGCTGGAGCATGTGACGACGCGAGAGGGCGTGGACTATGTGCGCAGCCAACCCGAAGGGACCATGGGGGCGACCATCACCACCCATCACCTGATCATCGACCGGAATCATATCCTGGCCGGCGGCATTCGGCCCCATTACTACTGCCTGCCCGTGGCCAAGCGTGCGACGCATCGCACCGCACTGGTGGCGGCAGCGACATCTGGCGATCCGCGCTTCTTCCTCGGGACCGACAGCGCCCCGCATCTGGATGCCGCCAAGCTTGCGCCCTGCGGCTGTGCCGGGTGCTTCACCGCGACGAACACCCTGTCCTGTCTGGCGGAGGTGTTCGACCGGGCGGGGGCGCTCGACCGGCTCGAAGGGTTCGCGTCGATACACGGACCGGGATTCTACAAGCTGCCGGTGAACGACGGGACCATAACGCTGATCAAGGGCGACCCCGTCACCTATCCCCCTGCCATCGACACGCCCGACGGCCCTGTCACCGTGTTCGATCCCGGCTTTCCCCTGCACTGGCGCGTGGAGGCGTGACATGATCCCCACATCCTTTCCCGACCGGTCCGAGATCGCCCGCCTGTCTGCGCGCATGCTCTTGGAAATCGGCGCGGTGCATTTCAACGCGCGGGAGCCTTATACCTATGCCTCCGGCCTGCCGGGGCCGACCTATATCGATTGCCGCAAGCTGATCAGTTACCCGCGCATCCGATCGACCCTGATGGATTTCCTGACCGTCACGGTGATGCGCGACGCGGGGTTCGAAGCGTTCGACAACATCGCGGGCGGGGAGACGGCGGGCATCCCCTTTGCCGCGCTGGTGGCCGAACGCATGGCCCTGCCCATGACCTATGTACGCAAGAAACCCAAGGGATATGGCCGCAACGCCCGGATCGAGGGCGCGATGCTCGAGGGCCAGCGCGTGCTGCTGGTAGAGGACCTCACCACCGATGGCGGGTCCAAGATCAGCTTCGTGGACGCGATCCGCGCGACCGGGGCCACCTGCCACCACACGGCCGTGATCTTCTACTACGGGATCTTCCCGGAGACGGAAAAGACGCTGGGTGACCATGGCATCGCGCTCCATCACCTGTGCACCTGGCATGACGTGCTGGCCGAAGCCCGCGCAGCCCGCAGTTTCGACGCGGACACGCTGACCGAGGTCGAGAGCTTTCTCGCCGATCCGCGCGCATGGCAGGCCGGGCGCGCCTGAATCGTCGGTCAACCTGCGCAAGATGTTGACGGTGGCCCCTTGCCTGCCGCAACATGCGCCATATCCACAGGCGATCCACAGGCCGTTCGGGGATCATCCACAGGACTATACAATTTGCCTGGCCGCCCGCATGGGGATAGACAGGCACACCACCGGCACCAGGCCGGACACACGACCGCAGGGACCAGCCATGAACCAGATCACCGGCCTTGCCCGCGCCACGCAACCGGACACGTCGCAGGACGCGGCATCGGGCACATTGCCCCATTCGATCGAAGCCGAACAGCAGCTTCTGGGCGCGCTTCTGACCAACGATCAGGTCTATGACCGGGTGGCGCAGATCGTGCAGCCCGCCCATTTCTTCGATCCCGTCCACCGGCGCATCTTCGAGACCGCCGTGGCGCGGCTGTCGGACAACAAGCTGGTCACGCCGGTCACGCTGGCGAATTTCCTGTCCGACGATGCCGGGTTGAAGGAACTGGGCGGACCTGCGTATCTCGTGCGGCTCGCGGCGGCGTCGATTTCGACCTACGCGGCCAAGGATTACGCGGAACTGATCCGCGATCTGGCGATGCGGCGGCAACTGATCGACTTGGGGCGCAACATCGCCGACAAGGCCGCGCGCGTGACCGCCGACAGCGAACCGCGCGACCAGATTGTCGAAGCGGAACAACAGCTTTACCTGATGGGCGAGACCGGGCAGGCGACGCAGGGGTTCCAGTCCTTCCTGTCGGCGGCGACCAGTGCCATCAACGTGGCGAACGCGGCCTACCTGCGCGACGGCGGGCTGTCGGGCGTGGCGACGGGGCTGGAGGATCTGGACAAGAAGCTCGGCGGCCTGCACAAATCCGACCTTCTGATCCTTGCCGGGCGGCCCTCCATGGGCAAGACGTCGCTGGCCACCAACATCGCGTTCAACATCGCCAAAAGCTATCAGAAGGGGCTGCGCCCCGACGGCACCGAAGGCACGGTGAATGGCGGCGTGGTGGGGTTCTTCTCGCTCGAGATGTCGTCGGAACAACTGGCCGCGCGGGTGCTGTCCGAAGCCTCCGAAGTGCCGAGCGAGCAGATCCGGCGCGGCGACATGACCGAGGCCGAATTCCGCCGCTTCGTCGAAGCCGCCAAGGCGCTGGAATCCTGCCCGCTCTTCATCGACGACACGCCCGCGCTGCCCATCAGCCAATTGGCGGCGCGCGCGCGGCGGCTGAAACGGACCCACGGGCTCGATGCGCTGTTCGTGGATTACCTGCAACTGGTGCGCCCTGCCTCGGCCAAGGACAACCGGGTCAACGAAGTGTCTGAAATCACCCAAGGTCTGAAGGCCATCGCCAAGGAACTGGACATCCCGGTCGTGGCCCTGTCGCAGTTGTCGCGCGCCGTGGAAAACCGTGAAGACAAGCGCCCGCAACTGTCGGACCTGCGCGAATCCGGGTCGATCGAACAGGACGCGGACGTGGTGATGTTCGTCTACCGCGAGGAATACTACAAGGAACGCGAAAAACCGGGCGACGAGAAGCTGGCCGAGATGGCCGCGTGGCAGGAAGCCATGGAGCGTGTCCACGGCAAGGCCGAGGTGATCATCGGCAAGCAGCGCCATGGCCCCATCGGCTCCATCGACCTGAGCTTCGAAGGGCGGTTCACGCGGTTCGGGAACCTTGTCAAACCGTGGCAGGCGGGGGGCAGCGACGGGTTCTGACCAATGACCGCGACTTCAGCTTTCACCGGCAATACGTTGAATTAAAACGATATCAGGTCCAGGGTCCGGCACCGCTCCCGCGTCCGCTGCGCGGGATGGTGGTTTGCCGGTCCACCGTGCGCGGTGCGGAGCGGGTTCCCTGCCCGGCCATCGCCCGCAGCGCCGCCACGCGGTTCTCGGTGGCTGGATGGGTGGCGAACAGGTTGTCCATCTTCTGCCCGTGCAACGGGTTGATGATGAACATGTGCGCGGTTGCCTTGTGCCGTTCGGCGGCCTCGTAGTCGATGCGCGCGCCCGCCCGCTGGATGCCTTCGAGCGCGGAGGCGAGCCACAGGGGGTTGCCGCAGATCTCGGCCCCGATGCGGTCGGCTTCGTATTCCCGGCTCCGGGAAATCGCCATCTGCACAAGGCTTGCGGCCAGTGGTGCGAGGATCATCAACGCGAGCGTGCCCACGACCCCCATGCGTTCCCGCGACCCGCCGAAGATCAGCGCGAAATTGGCCAGCATGGAAATCGCCCCGGCGAACGTGGCGGTGACGGTCATGATGGCGGTGTCGTGGTTGCGGATATGGGCCAGTTCATGGGCGATCACGCCCGCGATTTCCTCGCGCGAGAGACGCGCCAGAAGGCCGGTGGTCACGGCGACGGCGGCGTTCTGCGGGTTCCGCCCGGTGGCGAAGGCGTTGGGCTGGTCGGTTTCGATCAGGTAGACGGCCGGCACAGGCATGTGCGCGCGACGCGCGAGATCAGCGGTCATGTCGTGCAGGCCCCAGCGGTCACCGGGTGCCAGGAACTTCGCCCCATGCATCCGCAGGACCATCTTGTCGGAATTCCACCATGTCAGCAGGTTCATGCCCGCCGCCACGACGAGCGCGATCATCGCCCCGCCCGTGCCGCCCATGAGCCCGCCCACGCCCATGAAGAGCGCGGTCATCGCCGCCATCAGAATCGCCGTGCGCATATAGCCGCCCATGAAGTCCTCCGTTCCAGCTACCGCCGGGAGATGGGGTGCGCGATGCCCCGCTGCAAGATCAGGCGCGCAGGCGCTGTGCGACGGGATACTGGGCAAGAAACCGGGCTCGCAGGATGGAAACCCAGAGGGCTACGGCCAGAAGCTGGTGGAGGATCGCCAGGTGCCAGGGTGCGGCGAACCACACGGTCGCGATGCCAAGGACGATCTGGCCCGCCAGCAACAGCGCCATCAGGTCGAACGCCCCGGCGGTGGTGCGATTGGCGGATCGCCGCCCGCGCAGCCAGACCACGATGCCGAAGACCAGAAGCACATAACCGGTCGTACGGTGGATGAACTGCACGAGGCCGGGGTTTTCGAAGAAGTTTCGCCACAGGGGTTCGATCACGAAGGCGGCGGAGGGGAAGACCGCGCCGCCCATGAGTGGCCAGTCGGTGTAGCTGCGTCCGGCGTCGATCCCGGCCACCAGTGCGCCGAGAATGATCTGTAGCATTGCCAGATGCATGAGACCCGTTCCTGATGCGAACAGGCGCGCATCGCGGCCCCGGCGCGCGGTCATGAGTGCGGGTGCGGGACGGCCCAGCAGGAACACGAACCACGCGATCAGCCCAAGGATCACGAAGGCGAGCCCCAGATGGGTGGCAAGGCGGTAGGAGGCCACGTCGACCCGCCCGTCTTCCAGCCCGGACGCCACCATCCACCAGCCGATCGCCCCTTGCAGACCGCCGAGCGCGCCGAGCAGAAGCAAGCGCCCTGTCCAGCCGGCGGGTATCTTGCGGGCGGCTAGAAATCCAACGAAACCAACGGCCCAGACCAGTCCGATCACCCGGCCAAGCTGCCGGTGGCCCCATTCCCACCAGTAGATCACCTTGAACTCGGCAAGGGTCATTCCCTTGTTCTGCAGCTGGTATTCAGGGATCTCCCGATACTTGTCAAATTCCGACTGCCACGCCTCTGCGCTGAGCGGCGGTATCGCACCGGTGACGGGCTTCCATTCGGTGATCGACAAGCCACTGTCGGTAAGCCGTGTCAGCCCGCCCACGGCGATCATCAGGACCACCAGCGCGAAGAGCAGCATAAGCCACGCGCGCACCATGTTGCGCGCGCCACCGTCCGCGCGGTCAATCAGGCCGCCGGCAGGCTTTGCGACTGCGGAAGCGGGGCTGGCAACCTCTTCAAACAGTTGGCGTTTCTTCTGGGTCATGGCATCCTCCGCACGGGCAGTTAGGGCTGGGACGGCGTGTCGGACACGGGCTGCGTCGCGGCGTCGCTGCGGTTCTTCCAACGCACCATCTGGCGCATCACGCCGTGCAGGATCTGCACGTCGGCGCGGGTCAGCGGCATGCGGGACCACAGGTTGCGCAGGTTGCGGCGCATGTGGGCGGCCTTGAGTTCGGGAAAGAAAAATCCTGCGTCGTCAAGGCGTTCTTCGTAGTGCCTGGCAAGGATTTCGACCTCCTCCGCGCTGGCCCAGTCGGTGCCCGCCATTTCGATCACAAGGCCCGGGGTGGCGTGGGTGGCGCGGCGCCATTCGTAGCCGGTCAGAAGCACGCATTGGGCGAGGTTCAGGGACGCGAAATCAGGGTTCGCAGGGACCGAAATGATCGCGTTAGCCGTTGATATGTCGTCGTTTTCAAGACCCGCGCGTTCGGGGCCGAACAGAACGGCGACGCGTTGGCCCGCAGCAAGCCGCACGGCGGCATCGGCCATGGCGGATTCGGGCGTGAAGACGGGCTTGGTGAGGTCGCGCGACCGCGCCGTGGTGGCATAGACATGGTGGCAATCGGCCACGGCGGCGGCGGTGTCGGCGTGCAGCGACGCCGCGTCGAGCAGCCGTCCGGCCCCGCTGGCCATCGCCACGGCGGTGGGATTTGGCCAGCCATCGCGAGGACTTACAAGGCGAAGTCGATCCAGCCCGAAGTTCAGCATGGCGCGCGCGGCGGCACCGATGTTTTCGCCCATCTGGGGGCGGACCAGCACGAAGGCGGGCTGTCCGAGGGTGTTGGCGGATGCGGTCATGGCGCGGGTTTAGGCCAGCCGGAAGAGCGGCGCAATGCGCTGCGGGCGAGGTCGGGATGTTCTGTAGGAGTTCCGTAGGAGTCGTGTAGGAATCCCGTCGGAGTCCTGTCGGGCGACCTGTGGGACCAGCGTATGACTCCCATATGACTTTCATATGACTCCCATATGACTGCGGGCGGGCAGCACCGGGGCGAACCGTCGCCCCTTTCCACCCGCCGCGGCGCGCGGTAAGGGACGCAGCGCCCCAGCCCGAGGTCCGACCGATGTCCGACGCCCCCGTCCCCGACCGCCCACAGCTTTACCTCATCACACCCGCCGATCCGTCCGGCGACGCCTTCACCGACGATCTGGCCCGGATGCTGGATACGGTGGAGATCGCCTGCCTGCGGCTGCGCATGGCGAGCACGCTGGAGGACGACGTCGCGCGCGTCGCCGACAGGCTGCGCCCGGTGGTGCATGCCCGCGACGTGCCGCTGGTGATCGACACGCATCTGGCGCTGGTGGATCGGCTGGGGCTGGACGGGGTGCATCTGACCGACGGGGCGCGGTCGGTGCGGCGCACCCGCAAGGCGCTGGGAACCGATGCCATCATCGGGGCCTGGTGCGCGGCGTCGCGCCACGAGGGTCTGAATGCGGGCGAGGCCGGGGCGGATTACATCGCCTTCGGTCCGCTGGGCGAGACGGTCCTGGGCAGCGGGGAGCGGGTGGACCGCGACCTGCTGGCATGGTGGTCGGAGGTGATCGAACTGCCGGTTGTGGTCGAGGGCGCGCTGGACGCAGGCCTGATCCGGGATTTTGCGTCGGTCACGGATTTCTTCGCGGTGGGCGACGAGGTGTGGCGCACCCCCGATCCGCTGGCGACACTCAAGGCGTTCGCGGCGGCGCTGGCGGGTTGAACGCCGCGGCGTGACCGGCGCGCACGGCGGTCTCTGCCGCGCGGGCGAGCGGCTTGCGCCCGGCGAAATCGGCGACGGCGAGGGGCGGGTGCCAGACCAGCGTGACCGATCCCGGGCCGCGATGGGCCAGAACCTTGAGCAGATGCGCCGCGAACCCCATGTCGCCCCACCAGCCGTAGAAGGCCGGATCGGTGCCTGCGGGCGCGTGATAGGCGACGGACACGGGCTGCACGCGCAGGCCCGCCGGCAGATCGGGATCGAAGAAGGCGGCGAAGAGCGTGGGCTTGAAGGGCAGCACGCGCGTGCCATCGGTGCTTGTGCCTTCGGGGAAGAACAGCAGGCGGTGGCCCGCGGCCAGCCGGTCGCGCAAGGCGCGGGTGTGGGCCGCGGCTTCCGCCCGGTCGCGGCGGATGAAGAGCGTGCCGGTGGCGCGGGCGAGCCAGCCGATCCCCGCCCAGCCCGCGACTTCGGCCTTGGCGACGAAGTAGATCCGCGCGCAGGCGTTCAGCACGAAGATGTCGAGCCACGAGCCATGGTTGGCGACGATCGCGCCGGGCCGGTGTGCGGGGTCATGGGCGCGGTCCGGCAGGGGCGTGCCCTCGACCACAAGCCGCAGGCGCAGGATGCGCAGCGACAGGCGGCAGACGGTGCGGGTGATGGTCGGCGTCACCGGGCGGTGCAGGCCGAACGCCGGGCGCTCCACCAGACGCACCAGCAGCAGCGCCGCCAGCCCGCCGAAGTTCACGAGCGCGAGTGCGGCCCCGCGTGCTGCCACCCGAAACCACCCGGCGGGCGTGATCGGCGCGGCGGGCGGCGTGGGCGGACCCTGCCAACCCGGGCTCATGCGCGGGTCATCCCGGCAGGCCGCGGGTGTAGATCAGGCGCTGGCGGTCGTTCATCCGCGCGGTATCAAGGAGCAGGCACACGTCGATCGTGTTGAAATCGCGATCCACGAACCCGCCCTGCCCGATGAAGCCGCCAAGGCGCAGATAGGCCTTGATGAGCGAGGGCATGGCGCGCATGCCTTCCGCCGCATCGATGGCCTGTTCGGGCAGCAGGTCGAGGGCGAGGTGGTTGTGCGGCAGGGCGCTGACCCGGATATCGGGCGGTGCGAGGTAGCGGTGGTGCAGCAGCGACAGGGGTGCCGCGAGCGGTGCGGGATCGGTGCCGTGGAAGCTGGCGACGCCGAACAGCACGTCGATGCGGTGTTCGAGCGTATAGGCCGCAAGCCCGTTCCACAGGTGCCACATGGCCTTGCCGCCGCGGTATTCGGCCTTGAGGCACGACCGCCCCAGCTCCAGCAGGCGCCGGCCGCTGTCTTGCAGCACGCGCAGGTCGTATTCGCCCGCGGTGTAGAACCCGCCTGCCCGGTCGGCGTTTTCGCCGCGCATGAGCCGGTAGACCCCGACCACGTGATCGAGCCCGCGCCCGTCGTCGCGCGCCGGGTCGATCAGCAGCATGTGATCGTAGAACGGGTCATAGGCGTCGCGTTCGAAGCGGTTGACGTGATCGACCAAGGGGCCGTCGCCGCCCAGTTCGGTGACGAAGACATCGTAGCGCAGGCGCTGTGCGGCCAGAAGGTCGCGTTCGTCCGCGGCCAGCCGCACGGTCACGGGCAGGGGTGAAATCATCGACGCGGACACCGGGTCGGGCCGGGGATCAGGCTTCGGTCTGGAACGGGGCGCGGCGTGCGTGTCATGGACGGGTGATAGAAACGCGCCTGCCGCGATGCAAGCCGGTTTGCGCGACCATACACACGGGCTGTGATTTGACACACGCTAGAGGTGTGTTAGGTTAGTTGCGTGCAGGGTTGATCGATGTTCATTCGCTGAATACGAGCTGAAGTTCGATGCGAGCCGTGTCGATGACGACCTTTCCGGTGTTCTGGAAGTTCACGGTCACGCGCCCGCGCACATTGGATTGAACCTGACCGATCCCCCAGTCGGGGTAATCGGGATGACGCACAAGGACGCCCGGTTCCAACAATGATGACATGTGTTTTCCTGACCTTGATGCCTGTTGGCGCTGCGCGTCGTTTGCCGCGATGACCGGTGATTTGGCGGATGGGCCTGACCTTCCGGGGCTGCTCGGATCGCGGCTGTGTCATGACCTGATAAGCCCGGTCGGGGCGATCGGCAACGGGCTTGAGTTGTTGACGATGTCGCCAGGTCCGGCGACATCGCGGCGCGAGGAAATGCAGCTTGTGGCGGACAGTGTGGCGCAGGCACAGGCGCGGATCCGGTTCTATCGGGTGGCCTTCGGCACCAGCCGGAACGACCAGGCGATGGGATCGCCGGAACTGGCAGACACGCTGGCCGGGGTTTATGGCGCGGGGCGGTTGCAGGTGGCGTGGGACGTGTCGGGCGAGGTGGCCCGGCCGGCCGCGCGTCTGGCGTATCTCATGGTGCTCTGCGTGGAGGCAGCGCTGGCGCGCGGCGGGACCGTGTCGGTCACGCGCGACCGGCGGCACTGGCGGGTCGCGGGGAGCGGGCCGCGGGTGCGGGACCTGGGGCCGTTCTGGGCGCTGCTGCGGGGCGAGGCGTGCACCGAGGAGGTGACGCCCGAGCGGGTGCAGTTCCCGCTGTTGCGGATGCATGCGGCGGCCACGGGGCTGGCCATCGCGGTGACGGCCGGGGAGGCCGGCGTGACGCTGGACGCGCGCCCGGTCTAAGCCCGGTCTGAACCCGGTCTGGGGCCGGTTGGCCCCGGTCGGGTGCCGGTCTGGGGCCGGTCGGGTGCCGGTCTGGGGCCGATCTGGGGCCGGGTGGCCGCGGCCCCGGTGGCGGCGTCAGGCGCGGATGCTGCCCGCGCCGTCCACGAGATACTTGAACGAGGTGAGCTGGTCCGCGCCCACGGGGCCGCGGGCGTGCAGCTTGCCGGTGGCGATGCCGATTTCCGCGCCCATGCCGAATTCGCCCCCGTCCGCGAACTGGGTGGAGGCGTTGCGCATCACGATGGCGCTGTCGACGCGGTCGAAGAACGTCTGCGCGGTGGCGTCGTTCGCGGTCAGGATGCAGTCGGTGTGGTTCGACCCGAAGCGCGCGATATGGTCGATGGCGCCCTCGACGCCGTCGACCACGGTGGCGGCGACGATGCTGTCGAGGAATTCGCGCCCGAAATCGTCGGGCTGCGCGGGAACGGTGCCGGGGATGTCCGACAGGGGGGCGGCGGCGCGCACTTCCACCCCCGCCGCGATCAGGTCGGTGAGGAACGGGGCGCCGTGGGCCGCGAGGTAGGCGCGGTCCACGAGCAGGCATTCGACCGCGCCACAGATGCCGGTGCGGCGGGTCTTGGCGTTGAGGACGACGCGGGACACGATGGACGGGTCGGCGTCGGCATCCACGTAGATGTGGCAGATCCCGTCGAGGTGGGCGAACACGGGCACGCGCGCGTCGCGCTGCACGAGCCCCACGAGCCCCTTGCCACCGCGCGGCACGATCACGTCCACGTACGCGGTGAGACCGAGGAGCGCCGAGACAGCGGCGCGGTCGCGGGTGGGGACCATCTGCACCGCGTCGGCGGGCAGGCCATGGGCGGTCAGGCCGTGGGTCAGGCAGGCGGCGAGGGCGGCGGAGGAATGCAGGCTTTCGGACCCGCCGCGCAGGATCACCGCGTTGCCGGATTTCACGCAGAGCGCCCCCGCATCCACCGTCACGTTGGGGCGGGACTCATAGATCACGCCGATCACACCCAGCGGCGTGCGCACGCGCCGGATGTGCAGGCCCGACGGCTGGTCCCATTCGGCGATCACCTGCCCCACGGGATCGGGCTGGTCGGCCACGGCGCGCAGGCCCGCCGCGATGCCCGTGAGCCGCGCGGGGGTGAGTTCCAGCCGGTCGAGCATGGCATCCGACAGGCCCTTGTCGCGCCCGAAGGCCATGTCGCGGGCGTTGGCGTCGAGGATCGCATCGGCCCGCGCCGCGATCGCATCGGCGCTCGCGTGCAGCGCGGCTGTCTTGGCCTGCGGGCTGGCGATGGCGAGCGCGCGGGATGCGGTGCGCGCGCGGCGGCCCATGTCGTCCATCAGCGCCGCGATATCGGTGTCCTGTCCGTCCATCGGTTCGCCTTTCATAGCACCATGTCGTCCCTGTGGATGAGCGCGGCGCGACCGGGATAGCCCAGCACCGCTTCGATCCGGTCGGAGCGCAGGCCGGTGATGGCGCGCGCCTCGTCGCTTGTGTAGCGGATCAGGCCCAGCCCCAGCGCCGTGCCATCGGGGCCGGTGATCGTGACCGGCTCGCCGCGCCCGAAATCGCCCGCGACCGCCACGACGCCCGCGGGCAGGAGCGACCGGCCCTGCGCCAGTGCGCGCGCGGCCCCGGCATCGACCGTGACCGACCCGCGCGGCTTCATGGCGGCGATCCAGCGCTTGCGCGCGGTCTGCGGATCGCCCTCGGCCAGGAACCACGTGCAGGTCGTGCCGCGTTCAAGGGCCGCGAGCGGGTTGTCGGCGTGGCCGCGCGCGATGACCATGGCGCAGCCCGCGCCGGTCGCCATCTTCGCCGCCATCAGCTTGGTGATCATGCCGCCGCGCGAGAGGCCCGAGATGCCTTCGCCGGCCATCGCCTCGATCTCCGGCGTGATGCGGTGGACCACGTCGAAGCGGGTGGCGGTGGGGTCGAGGCCCGGGTTGGCGGTATAGAGCCCGTCCACGTCCGACAGAAGCACAAGCTGATCCGCGCCGATGGTCGCCGCGACCTGTGCCGCGAGCCGGTCGTTGTCGCCGTAGCGGATCTCGTCGGTGGCGACGGTGTCGTTCTCGTTCACGATGGGCACCGCGCGGAGCGCGATGAGCTGGCCCAGCGTGGCGCGGGTGTTGAGGTAACGCCGCCGGTCGGTGCTGTCTTCGCGCGTGACCAGCACCTGTGCGGTGACGATGCCATGGGGATTGAGCGCGTCCTCGTAGGCGCGGGCGAGCCGGATCTGGCCGACCGCCGCCGCTGCCTGCGACTGTTCCAGCGGCAGGGGACCGGCGGGCAAGCCGAGCACGCGCCGCCCGAGCGCGATGGAGCCGGACGACACGAGCACGACATCCACCCCGCGCGCCCAGAGATCGGCCACGTCGGCGGCAAGGCCGCGCAGCCAGTCGCCGCGCAGGCCGGTGTCGCGGTCCACAAGGAGGGCGGAGCCGATCTTGACCACGACCCGCGCGCCCGGTGCGGTGGCCAGGCGCGGCTGATCGACGGCGCCCGGTTCGGTGCCCGGTTCGGTGCCCGGTGCGGTGCCCGATGCGGTGCCCGATGCGGTGCCCGATGCGGTGCCCGACAGGCTGCCGGTCGCGGTCGCCGCAGCCGTCAGCGTGCCGGGCGCGCTGTCCGGTGCGGTCCCGATCCCGAGTCCTGTCGCGGTTTCGGGCGCGGCTTCGGGGGCGGTCCCGCTTGCGGTGTTGGTCAGGGTCGCCACGGCGCGTCGTCTCCGGATCCGGCCGTGGGGGCCGCGTCGGCGACCGCGTCCGCGCGGCGGCGCAGGCGATCGTCCGCGATCTCGGCCCGCAGGGCGCGCAGCACGGCGGTCAGCCCTTCGCCCGACACGCCCGACATGGGATAGACGCGGGTGCCCGCGGCTTCCTCCAATGCCGCGCGGGCGTCGGCCAGCGCGTCGGGTTCCAGCGCGTCGATCTTGTTCAGCCCGGTGACGCGCGGCTTGTCGGCCAGATGCCCGCCGTAGGCTTCAAGCTCGGCGATGATGGCGCGGTGATCGTCGACCATGGTGGGCGACGTGGCATCGACAAGATGCAGGAGCACCGCGCAGCGTTCCACATGGCCCAGAAAGCGGGTGCCCAGTCCCCTGCCCTCGTGCGCGCCTTCGATCAGGCCGGGAATGTCGGCGATGACGAATTCGGCGTTGTCCACGCCCACGACGCCCAGATTGGGGTGCAGCGTGGTGAAGGGGTAATCCGCGATCTTGGGGCGGGCGTTGGACGTCGCGGCGAGGAAGGTCGATTTCCCCGCGTTGGGCATGCCCAGAAGCCCGGCGTCCGCGATCAGCTTGAGCCGCAACCAGAGCGTGCGTTCGACCCCCGGCTGCCCCGGATTGGCCCGTCCCGGCGCCTGGTTGGTGGAGGTCTTGAACCGCAGGTTGCCCCAGCCGCCGTTGCCGCCCTGCGCCAGCACGACCCGGTCGCCGGGTTTCGCCAGATCGGCGATCACGGTGTCTTCGTCCTCGTCGAGGATTTCGGTCCCCGCGGGCACGCGCAGCACGACCGTGTCGCCCGACTTGCCGGTGCGCTGGCGGCCGGCACCACCCTGCCCGTTCTGGGCGAAGAAATGCTGCTGGAAGCGGAAGTCGATCAGCGTGTTCAGCCCGTCCACGGCTTCGGCCACCACATCGCCGCCGCGCCCGCCGTCGCCGCCATCGGGCCCGCCGTATTCGATGAACTTTTCGCGCCGGAAGCTGACCGCGCCGTTCCCGCCGCTGCCCGACCGGATATGCACCTTGCAGAGGTCGAGGAATTTCATCGGGACTGTCCTTGCGTTCAGGGGCGGCGATACTGCGAAACGCGGCGCGGCTCAAGCCCGCCGCGGCAGCCCGTCCCGCCGCCCGAACGGCGGAGGATCAGGCCAGCTTGCGCAGGTAGGTCCAGATCGGCACGGTGCGGCCCTGCGCGACCGAGAACGCCTCGGCATCGCCGATATAGGCGAAACCCGCGTTGGTGAGCACCCGTGCCGAGACCGGGTTGGACTGGAACACCTCGGCAAAGAGGGTTGTCACGCCTTGCGGGTTGGCCTGCAGGATGCCCTGCACGGCTTCGGTCGCAAAGCCCGTGTTCCAGAAGGCGGGGGCCACCCAGTAGCCGATTTCGGACCGCTCCGGCGCGAGCCGCTTGAGCGAGATCAGGCCGATGAGTTCGGTCCGGCCCGTCGCGGTGGCGTCCATCGCCCAGATGTCTTCCCGCCGGGTGTCGGCGGTGGCGCGGGTCACGAGCGCCTCGGCCGCACCGGGCGGATAGGGGTGCGGGATGGACCGGGTGTTCTGGGCGACCCGCAGGTCGCCCGCGTAATGGGCGATCAGCCCCTGGTCCGATGGGCGCAGCGGACGCAGCAGCAACCGGTCGGTGGCGATGGTCGGCTGATCGGTGATCCGGTCGGTGATCCGGTCGGTGATGGTATCCGCAGTCATGCCCTTCCTCCCAAAAGCGCAGCGTGGCGCGCGGCGCCACAGAGTAGACGGTGGGGACTGGCCCCGGTCGGTTCAACGACGGTAACGCGATTGTCTTAAGGGATGTTCCCGCAGCCCGACCTGTCCGCGGAAAGCCTTCGGGGGGCCGACGTGACCGCCGACCCCCCGATTGCACTCGATCCGGTCGCGGTTTACTCGGCGGCCTCGGCCACCGGGTGCACGGAAATGAAGGTGCGGCCCTTGAGCCCGGTATGGAACTTCACGGCACCTTCGACGGTGGCGAAGATCGTGTGATCCTTGCCCATTCCGACATTGGTGCCCGGCCACCACTTGGTGCCGCGCTGGCGCGCGATGATGTTGCCGGGGATGACGGCTTCGCCGCCGAATTTCTTGATGCCAAGGCGGCGGCCCGCGGAATCGCGACCGTTCCGGGACGACCCGCCTGCTTTCTTGTGTGCCATGCTGTCGGTCCTTCCTTATTCGGCTGCGGCAGCAGGGGCTGCCTTGTTGGTGGCGGCCATGACGCCGGTCGCGTCGGCGCCACTGGCGAGGATGTCGGTCACCCGCACCAGCGTCAGCTTCTGGCGATGCCCGCGCGTGCGCTGGGAGCCGTGCTTCCGGCGGCGCTTGACGAAGGAGATGACCTTGTCGGCCTTCACGTGGTCGATGATCTGCGCCTGCACGGCGGCACCGTCGACACGGGGCGTGCCGAGCACGGGGGCGTCTTCGCCGCCGACCATCAGGACTTCGTTGAACTGGACGGTGTCGCCCGCTTCGGCGATCAGCTTTTCAACGCGCAGAACGTCGCCGCTCTGGACCTTGTATTGCTTGCCGCCGGTCTTGATTACCGCAAACATCGTGTGTCGTCCTTGTTGTCGCGTCCTGTGGCCCCGCGGGTCGCGGTGTTGCGGGGGCGGTCCCCCTGCCGTCGGACAGCGCGCCCTCGCGGGCGGATTGCCTGGTTCCGGCGCTTTCCGGAGCGCGCCTGATGCGGCAGAACGCCCGCAAAGTCAAGCCTGCGAAATCATCTCCGGGCCCGGCGTCTGGCGCCCGGCCACGGGCGATGTGCCGACGCCCGGCCGCGGGCGATGTGCAGACGCCCGGCCGCGGGCGATGCCTCACAACTC
>DAIPIS010000234.1:0-3144 GCA_036770665.1 Meridianimarinicoccus sp. | reverse complement strand
GATCCGCATAGTCAGGATCCGACCGGGTTTCCAGCAGCTTTCGCCATGCTCGGGGTCAGGGCATCCATTGCCATCCGGAACCGACGCCGCAAACCCTTTCCTGTGGCGCGGCATCAGACCACATCCGCCGCGATCTTGCGGCGGTGCCATGCCGCCTGTCCGGGCCATGCAGCCCGATGGCCACCCGGGGTCACACCACATGCCCGGACGCGACCCTGTTGCGCGGGCGTCTTCACGTCGACAAGGCGCATGGTTGGTCGGCTTGCGGCCTCCACGATCGCCGCGGCATCCGCCATGTCGTTCTTCCGGTTCTTGACCTGCGGCTTGACGACCTTCGGCGCGATCAGCCGCAGGTCATGCCCGGTGATGGGCGGTCGCACATGCCGCCATCGCCACCCTGCATCCCGGATGGCTCTGCATGAACGCAAGGAACCGTTCGCGCGGACGCGTCGTGCGGAACCCGACTGCACCCTCGGCCGTTGCGCCATGCAGGTGAAAGACTTGCCTGGCCAAGTCCACGCCAACGATCGATACGCGCTTCATGGCCGGCTCTTCCTGATCCTGCAGGGATCGCAGGGATCGCAAGGATCGCAGGGATTACGGTGGCACAAGCGCCGCCAGGCGGGGCGACCCGATCCGTCATCAAAGCCCGGCACCGTTCAAAGCCCGGCACCGTGTGCGTGTTCGCGCTCCGGGCGACGCGGGTCGACAGGCCGAGGATCCTGTTCCGGGACGGGACCGGGCGCGTGACGGCCTGAAAACGCCCGGAGGCGCCCGGCTTCGCCCGACCAAACATCCGGCCAACCATCCGGGACCGCGTGATCGTTCAGTCCCGGATGATCATATTTCCGCTTCGGCACGTCGGGGCGTCGCTGTCGCGATGACCAGGTCCGGCAGCACCTCCCGTGCACCCGCAAGATCCGCCTCGGACCAGTTCCAGCGCAGTTTCTGGAACGGCACAGCGCCCCCCGCCAGCATGGCGCGCACCTGCGCGGGGTCGCGGCCGGTCTGCACGTGGTCATGCACCAGGTGCGGACCGAAACAGCCGATGCGCGGCACCGCCGCCGAGAGCCGTCCGAAACGGCGGTCGGTCAGGGCCATGAAATCCCACATCAGGTGGGGCCAGTAATAGACATGGGGCACCCGGCGGCCCTGCCAGTAAGCCAGCGCGCGCGCCTCCCAGGCGGTGATGACGGCCCCCCCCGCTTCGGACGCAAGGAACCAGTTGGTGATCCGGCGCGGCACGTTGGGCCAGATGAACCAGCGGTCCGCGGGCGTCCAGGTGAAGGCGAAGAACCCGCCCTGCGCCAGCATGGGCAGCCAGTGGTCGAGCGGGCGCAGGCAGAAGGTCGTGGCATCCACCCAGACCCCGCCATGGCGCGCCAAGAGCCGCAGGCGCAACAGGTCCGCATAGGATTGCACCGGGATATCGCCCGGGCCCATGGGCAGCCCGACCAGCGCGGGCGCGCTGTCGCGGTCGAGCACGGTCAGCGTCCAGTTCGGGTTATGCTGCCGCCACGAGTCGAGACAGGCGCGCACGACGGGCGGCGCCGCGTCCTCGCCGGTGTCCCAATAGGCCCAGATCCGGCGCGGAATGGCGCGCGGGGCGGATCCCGCGAACCCGTCGGGGCGACGACCGGTCAGCTTGCGCCAGGCGCGGCTGCCATAGCTGAACCCCTGCCGGACGCGCACGAAGACCACGAATGCGGCGATCCACAGGTTGGAAAAGGGCACCCGGACACTCCAGACGAACACGCATGCTGCGTGTATGACGCTATCGCGCGGCGGGCGGCGTGTCACCCGCACATTGCGCCACATGCGCCACAGGCCGCGCGGACGTCTCGCGGCCCGCCGGGCAAGGCCACAATGTGCGCTTAACAGCGTGTCGCATATGCAGTATCCGTCTCACCGAGTGTAGCGGTTCCATGAAAGGCGGTAGTCTGGTGATCCATCCTGTCATCCTCTGTGGCGGGTCTGGAACCCGTCTGTGGCCTCTGTCGCGCAAGGACTTTCCGAAACAGTTTACCCGGCTTCTGGGCAATGAGAGCCTGTTCCAGGCCTGCGCGCGGCGCTTCGCGGGCACGGGCTTCGGCGCCCCCCTGGTGCTGAGCCATGCCGATTTCCGCTTCATGGCGCTGGAACAATTGGGCGATCTGGGCATCCGCACCGCCACGGTGATGCTGGAACCCGCCGCGCGCAACACCGCGCCCGCGGTGCTGGCCGCGGCGCTGCAGCTGGACGCGCAGGGCGCGGGGGACGATCTGATGCTGGTGGCGCCGTCCGATCACGTGATCCGCGACGTGTCGGCCTTTCTGGCCGCAGTGGCCGAGGGCGAGACGGCGGCCAGGGACGGCGCGCTGGTGACCTTCGGCATCCGCCCGGACCGGGCCGAAACCGGCTATGGCTATCTCGAACTCGCCGATGCCGCCGCCTGCGCGGCACCCCACGCCGCCCCCGTGGCGCGCTTCGTGGAAAAGCCCGATGCCGATGCCGCGGCGGCCATGCTGGCCGACGGGCGGTTCCTGTGGAATGCGGGGATATTCCTGTTTCGCGTGCGAAACATCATCGCGGCGTTTGAAACCCATGCCCCCGCCATGGTCGCCCCGTGCCGCGCCGCGGTGGCGGGGGCCACGCCGGATCTCGGGTTCCTGCGGCTCGACGCCGACGCCTGGGCCGGCGTGCCCGAGGACAGCATCGACTACGCGATCATGGAACGTGCGAGCCGCGTCGCCGCCGTGCCGGTGGAGTGCGGCTGGTCGGATCTGGGTGCCTGGGACGCGGTCTGGCGCGAGATGGGACCGGATGTGGACGGCGTGGCGCAGTCGGGCGATGTCACGCAGATCGGCTGCGCGGACA
Organism: Meridianimarinicoccus sp.; assembly: GCA_036770665.1. GTDB lineage: Bacteria > Pseudomonadota > Alphaproteobacteria > Rhodobacterales > Rhodobacteraceae > Meridianimarinicoccus. The sequence goes on along the minus strand of DAIPIS010000234.1, from coordinate 288 downwards.
CGCTGTTGCGCTCCGAAGAGGACGGGCCACGGCTCGTGGGGGTGAACCTGCGCGGCATCGCCGCCATCGCCATGCGCGACGCGGTGCTGGTGGCGGACATGAGCGATCTGCAGGCCGTGAAGGCCGCGGTGGCGCGGATGAAGGCCGAGGGCGTGCGCGAGGCCGAAACCCTGCCCCGCACCTATCGCCCCTGGGGCTGGTACGAAACCCTGGCGCTGGACACCCGCTTCCAGGTCAAGCAGATCATGGTGCCGCCGGGCAAGAAGCTGTCGCTGCAAAGCCACCATC
>DAIPIS010000233.1:0-3152 GCA_036770665.1 Meridianimarinicoccus sp. | reverse complement strand
GCCTGATCCTGCAACAGGCCGTCAGGTCCATCTTCGGACCCAACAACCGCGAGGTCGGCAACCCGTCCTGGATGTCCGGCGCGTTCGAGGTCGGGCAGATGACCATCACCTACAACCGGCTGTGGATCCTCGTGTTCGCGCTGACGGTCTTCGTGGTGCTGCTGGTCGTGATGCGGCGCACGCCGATCGGGCTGCAGATGCGTGCGGTGACCCAGAACCGTGCCATGGCGGCCAGCATGGGCATCCGCACCGGCCGGGTCGATGCGCTGACCTTCGGGCTGGGCGCGGGCATTGCGGGGCTCGCGGGCGTGGCGCTCAGCCAGATCGACAACGTGTCGCCCAACCTCGGGCAGAGCTACATCGTGGACAGCTTCATGGTCGTGGTATTCGGCGGCGCGGGCAACCTGTGGGGGACGCTGGCGGGCGCCTTCAGCATCGGCATCGCCAACAAGTTCCTCGAACCCTATGCGGGCGCGGTGCTGGCCAAGATCGTGGTGCTGGTCGCGATCATCCTCTTCATCCAGAAACGACCGCGCGGGTTGTTCGCGGTCAAGGGGCGCGCGGTCGATGCGTGATGCCCCGCCCCCCGCGATGCGCCCGTCCCGACCCCACCCGGACCGGACTGCGCCCGCCGCGCCCCCTTCGCCCCAAAGGACCGCGCCATGACCGCACTGATCGACCGCCGCATGGGCATCTTCCTCGCGGGTCTGTTCATCCTGACCGTCGCCATCCCGCTCGGCAACCTCGCCTTCACCGACCGGCTGGTGCCGTCCTACGTGGTGTCGCTCTTCGGCAAGTACCTGTGCTATGCGCTCCTCGCCGTGGCGCTCGACCTCGTCTGGGGCTATTGCGGCATCCTCAGCCTTGGCCATGGCGCGTTCTTCGCGCTCGGCGGCTATGCCATGGGCATGCACCTGATGCGCGAAATCGGCCCGCGCGGGGTCTACGGCAACCCGGTCCTGCCGGACTTCATGGTGTTTCTCGGCTATGACAGCCTGCCGTGGTTCTGGCTCGGCTTCGACATGTTCTGGTTCGCCTGCCTGATGGTGCTGCTGGTGCCCGGCGCGCTGGCCTTCGTGTTCGGCTGGTTCGCCTTCCGGTCCCGCGTGACGGGCGTGTACCTGTCGATCATCACCCAGGCGATGACCTATGCGCTCATGCTCGCGTTCTTCCGCAACGAGATGGGCTTCGGCGGCAACAACGGGCTCACGGATTTCAAGGACGTGCTCGGCTTCAACCTGCAATCCGACACCACCCGCGCGGGCCTGTTCGTGCTGTCGGCACTCGCACTGGCCGCCGGTCTCCTGATCGCCAAGGCCATCACCCAGTCGAAACTCGGCCGCGTTCTGATCGCCGTGCGCGATGCCGAAAGCCGCACCCGGTTCATCGGCTACCGGGTGGAACACTACAAGCTCTTCGTCTTCACCGTCTCGGCCATGATGGCAGGGGTCGCGGGCGCGCTCTACACGCCGCAGGTGGGCATCATCAATCCCGGCGAATTCAGCCCCGCCAATTCCATCGGCATCGTCATCTGGGTGGCGCTCGGCGGGCGCGGCACGCTCGTGGGGGCGGCCATGGGCGCCATCATCGTGGGTGGCGCGCAGACGCTCCTGACCGGCTGGTTCCCGGAGATCTGGATCTTCGTGCTGGGGGCCCTCTTCATCTTCGTCACGATCTTCATGCCCCAGGGCGTGCTCGGCGTGATCGAGGGTGCCCTGCGCCGTCGCGCGCCCGCCCGCGACCTGACAGCCCCCAAGGAGGTCAAGGCATGAGTATCCAGTTGGCCCTCGACGGGGTGAACCGCAGCTTCGACGGGTTCAAGGCGATCAACAACCTGTCGCTCACGGTCGACAAGGGCGAATTGCGCGCCGTGATCGGCCCCAATGGTGCGGGCAAGACCACGATGATGGACATCATCACCGGCAAGACCCGCCCCGACAGCGGCAAGGTCCTGTGGAACCAGAACGTGGACCTGACCCGGCTGGACGAGGCCGGAACGGCGCGGCTCGGCATCGGGCGCAAGTTCCAGAAACCCACCGTGTTCGAAACCCAGAGCGTGGAGGACAACATCGCCCTCGCACTCAAGGACGACCGGTCGGTCTGGGCCACGCTCTTTCACCGCCGCACCGATGCCGACCGGGCGCGCATCGCCGACCTCCTCGACCTCGTGAAGCTGACCGACGCGCGAGGCGCCATGGCGGGCGATCTCAGCCACGGGCAGAAGCAGTGGCTGGAAATCGGCATGCTGCTCGCACAGGATCCCGAACTCCTGCTGGTGGACGAACCCGCAGCCGGCATGACCGATGCCGAAACCATGCGCACCGCCGAACTGCTGCGCGGCATCGCGGGCAAGCACACGGTCGTCGTGGTGGAACACGACATGGATTTCGTGCGCGCCCTGAACTGCCGCGTGACCGTGCTGCACCAGGGGCACGTGCTGGCCGAAGGCTCGCTCGACCATGTCTCCGCCAACGAACAGGTGATCGAGGTGTATCTTGGCCGCTGACCTCCGCCCCCGTCCCCGCCTTGAGGCCCCCCATGCTCAGCGTTGACCGCATCGATGTCCATTACGGCGCGGCGCAGGCCCTGCGTGGCGTGTCCCTGACCGCCGAAATCGGCCGCGTCACCACGGTTCTCGGGCGCAACGGCGTGGGCAAGACCACGCTCCTGCGCGCCATCGTCGGGCGCAACGCGGTGTCGGGCGGGCGCATCACGTGGGACGGGGCCGATGTCGCCCGCCTGCGCCCCGACGGCCGGGCGCGCGCGGGCATCGCATCGGTGCCGCAAGGGCGCGAGATCTTCCCGCTCCTCACGGTGCGCGAGAACCTCGAAACCGGCTTCGCGGTCCTGCCGCGTGGCGACCGGCGCGTGCCAGACGAGGTGTTCACGCTGTTCCCGGTCCTGCGCGACATGATGGGGCGGCGCGGCGGGGATCTCTCCGGCGGCCAGCAGCAGCAACTGGCGATCGGGCGCGCGCTGGTGATGCGCCCGCGCCTTCTGGTGCTGGACGAACCGACCGAAGGCATCCAGCCGTCGATCATACAGGATATCGGGCGCGCGATCCGCTACCTGCGCGACCGGGGTGACATGGCCATCGTGCTGGTGGAACAGTATTTCGACTTCGCCCGCGATCTCTGCGACACGTTCCACGT
>DAIPIS010000232.1:0-3173 GCA_036770665.1 Meridianimarinicoccus sp. | reverse complement strand
TCGGACATGCGACATCAAAAGGTCAGAGCGTATCGCGTGAATGCAGATGAACGCGACACGCTCTAGTCAGGCCACCTGCCGCCCCGCCGCCCAGACGCCCCGCACCACCGGCACGTCGCCTGCCAGCCCGAAGCGGATCACGTCCGCCCGCAGCCCCGGCACCAGCCGCCCCCGGTCGGCCAGCCCGGTGCCATCGGCGGGGGCGGACGTGACCGTCGCCAGACCGCGCGCCATGGACCCCCAGACCTGCCCCAGCCGCACCGCCGCCATCAGGAGCGACGCCGGCACGTAATCGGACGACAGGATATCGAGCAGCCCTTCGGCGGCCAGATCCGCCGCCGCCACGTTGCCGGAATGGGACCCGCCACGCACAAGGTTCGGCCCACCCATGATGACCTTGATCCCCGCCGCGCGGCAGGCCTGCGCGGCCTCCAGCGTGGTGGGAAACTCGGCCAGCCGGATGCCGTGATCCCGCGACACCGCGACCTGTTCGGCGGTGGTGTCGTCGTGGCTCGCCAGCGCCGCGCCATACCGCGCCGCCGCCGCCACCGCCGCACGTTCGTGCACCGACCCAAGCCGCGCCTGCAGGTCGCGCAATTCGTCCAGATAGGCGGTCAGTTGCGCCGCGTTCAGCCCGTGCTTGCCGCGCAGGTAGTCGCGGAACTTCTCCTCGTCGCGGAACTGGCGCTGGCCCGGCGTGTGGTCCATCAGGCTGACGATCCCGACCCGGTCCTCGGGGCCGAATTCGTCCAGTTCGGCGGCCAGCGTTTCGGAACAGATTTCCGCCCGAAGGTGCAGGTGGTGGCTGATCTTCAGGCAGCCCGCCGCCCGCATCGCAAGGATCTCCGACGCCAGCGCGCGGGCGTACTTGCCATAGCCCGCCCGCGCGTTGGACAGGATCGACCCGACGCGCACCGCGTCGAACACCGTGGTGATCCCGACCGACGCCAGTTCGCCGTCATGGGCCATGATCGCGGCGGCATGGGGCCAGTCCACCGATGGCCGCGGCGTGATGTGACGTTCAAGATTGTCGGTGTGCAGTTCCACCAGCCCCGGCGCCACGTAATCGCCGCCGCAATCGACCGCGCCCGGCGGCACGCCGGACCCTTCGGCCACCGCGGCGATCCGGCCGTCGCGCAACACGACCTGCCCGCGCAGGGTTTCGTCGGGCAGCACGAGCGTGGCATTGGCAAGGATCAGGTCGGATGGCATGGAGGGACAACGCTTTCGCAAGGGGACAGGGGGGACCGGGGCAGATGACGGCAGCGGACACGGGGGGCTTCGCACGATACGCGGTCTTTTTCACGCCCGAACCGGGCGCATTGGCCGATTTCGGCGCGGCGTGGCTGGGCTGGGACAGTGCCGCGGGCTGCGCCTGCGCCCATCCCGACCTGCCCGACCTGCCCGCACCGGTGGCGGACCTGACCGCGCGGCCCCGCAAGTACGGGTTCCACGGCACGATCAAGCCGCCCTTCCGGCTGGCCCCCGGCACCGATGCGGACGGCCTGCGCGCGGCGCTGGCCCGGTTCTGCGCACAGACGGCCCCGGTCACGCTCGACGGGTTGCGGATCGCGCGGATCGGCGGGTTCGTGGCGCTGGTGCCCGATGGCCCTTCCGACGCGCTCGCGGCCCTCGCCGCCGCGGCGGTGGAGGCGTTCGACGGCTTCCGCGCCCCCCCCACCGACGCCGAGATCGCCCGCCGCGACCCGGACCGCCTGACCGACCGGCAGCGCGACCTGCTCGCGCGGTGGGGCTATCCCTATACGCACGCCGAATTCCGGTTCCACATGACCCTGACCGGCCCCCTCTGCGCGCAGGGGGACGCGGTCTGCGCGGCCCTTGACCCGGTCGTGACGCCGCTGATCCCCCGGCCCTTCCGGATGGACGCGCTGACGCTTCTGGGCGCGGACGCGGCGGATCGGTTCCACCAGATCGCCCGCTATCCGCTGACCGGGGGATAAAGCCCCGCCAGCGCCCGCGCGACCGTGTCCGACAGCGGGCCGTCGTTGCACAGCGCCACGACCGGCACGCCCGGCGGCAGCACCGCCCCGTCGCGCGCCAGCCGTGCCGTGATGTCGGCCTCGGTTTCGCGCGCGCGCCCCCGCAGCCGCGCCGCCAGCACGGCGGGCGGGGCCGACAGGCACAGGATGACCATGCCGGGAAACACCCGCGCCGCCTGCCCCAGCACGCCGCGCGACAGGTTCACCAGCAAGTCGTGTCCCGCCGCGAGATCGCCGCACAGGTCACCGGGGACGCCGTAGCTGAGCCCATGGGCGCGCCAGTGCAGCACGAAGCCGCCGGCAGCCATGCGCCGGGCGAACTCGACCTCGGCCACCGACTCGAAATCCTCGGTGCCGCCGTCGGGCGGGCGGGTGATGACCCGGCGCACGCAGCGCAGGCCGGGCCGCGCCGCGGCCAGCGCGCGCATCACGCTGTCCTTGCCCACGCCGGACGGGCCGACCACCGCGATCACCCGGCCCCGCCCCGGGTCCTTCGGTGGGGCCTCGGACGGGTCCGGCGACCGGAACCCCGACCCTGTCATGCGGCCACCGGGCGGAATGCGCCCACATCGACGCAGCGGTCGCAAACCGCGTCCCGCGCCGCGGCATCGTGGAAGATCCCGAGGATCGCGGCCCCGCGCGCCTTGGCCTCGCGGATCATGTCCAGCACCACGGACCGGTTCGCCGCATCGAGGCTCGCGGTCGGTTCGTCCAGCAGCAGCGCGGGATAGTCATGGGCGAAGCCGCGCGCGATGTTCACCCGCTGCTGTTCGCCGCCCGAGAAGGTCGATGGCCCCAGATCCCACAACGCCCGCGGCACGTTGAGCCGCGCCAGCAGCGCCTCGGCCCGCGCGCGGGCGGCGTCCTGCGGCCAGCCCACCGCCAGCAGGGGTTCGGCCACCACGTCGCGCGCGGGCACGCGGGGCACGACCCGCAGGAACTGGCTGACATACCCCAGCGTGTCGCGCCGCAGCCGCAGGATCACGCGCGGGTCGGCCCCGGACACGGTCACGCCGCCCACGGTGATGCGCCCGCCTTCGGCCAGGTAGTTGCCGTGGATCATCCGGATCAGCGTGGACTTGCCTGCGCCCGACGCGCCGGTGAGCGCCACGCATTCACCGGGCGCCACGCGCAGGGACGCACCCGACAGCACCTCGATCACGGCACCGCCCT
>DAIPIS010000231.1:0-3174 GCA_036770665.1 Meridianimarinicoccus sp. | reverse complement strand
ATTCTCGGCCGCTGGATGCGGATGCTGACGATCCCCAACCAGTCGTCCATTCCCAAGGCATTCCAGGAATTCGACGACGCGGGGCGGATGCGCCCTTCGCCGCTGTACGACCGGATCGTGGACGTGATGGAGGAGCTGATGAAATTCACGCTCCTGACCCGCGACCGGGCCGACTATCTCGTGGATCGCTATTCGGAACGCAAGGAAACCGCCGCCGACCTGATCGCGCGGGTGAACCTGAGCGCGGCCACCTGACAGCACGCCATCACGGCGCGGCCATGATCCGCGCGACCAGCGTCGGGCCTTCGGCCGCCAGCATCGCCACGAGCACCGCCGCCATCGCCGCCTGACCCAGCCGCCAGCGGGCTGCGACCCCGTCGATGCGGGCCGGGATCGCGCGGGCGGTCCGGCGCAGCGCGCGCTGCGCCATGCGCGCGCGATGGGCCGCGCGGGCCTCGGCGGCATGGAACGGGGCCATCACCCGCGCCACCAGCACCAGCGGGCCGACGCGCCGTGCGTGGCCCCAGATCGCCCCCGCGACCGACAGCCCAATGCCAAGGGCCACCGGCCAGTGCGATGTCCAGTCCTTGGGCCAGGATGCCGGCGTCGGTCCGAACCCCGCCAGTGGCCAGAGCGCCAGAAGCGCGACACCCCCCGCCGCCAGCACCGCTGCGGGCAGCGCAACCCAGCCCGGTGCCGCGCCCACCGCCTGCGGCACCGGGGGCGGGCTGCGCCACAGCGTGACCATGTAGCGGCCCATCAGCAGCGTCGTCGCGAGCCCGGACAGGGTCAGCGCCAGCACCAGCCACATGACCCAGCCCGAAGGCCCCGCCGCCAGCGCGCCTTTCAGCCCTTCCTTGGCGGCGTAACCTGATAGCGGCGCTTGCCCGACCAGCGCGGCCATGGGCAGCGCCAGCAGCGGCAGCGCCGCCCATGCCCCACGCCGCACCACCGCCGCCCCGAAGGCTCCGGTGCCCAGAAACAGCGCGCCCTTGGCCAGCCCGTGATGCGCGGCATGGAACATCAGCGCGGGCAGCACCAGCACCCAGGCTGCGGGAATGGTCAACGCGACGCCAAGCCCGAGGGCCATCAGGCCCATCTGGCTGACGCTCGACCAGCCCAGCACGGCCTTTGGGCTGTCGGACGGCAACCCACCCAGCAGGGCGGCAAAGATCGTGACCAGCCCCGCTGCCATCAGCACGGTGCCGTGGATCGGCAGCGCCATCAGCCCGAAGGGCAGCACCGCGACCATCCCGAACAGCCCCGCCTTGATCATCGCGCCCGACAGGACGGCACTTGCGGGCACCGGGGCGGCCCCATGCGCGGGCGGCAGCCAGACATGCAGCGGCATGATCCCCAGCTTGACCGCGAAGCCCGCGATCAGAAGCCCCGCCGCCAGATCCGACACGGGTGCAGCGCGCAGGTCCGCGAGCATGATCGACCCGGCGTCCGCCGTCGCCAGCGCCAGACCCGCGAACAGCGCCAACTCGCCCGCCACCACGAAAACGATGTAGACACGCGCGGCGGCGAAGGCCCCGTCGCTGCGACCATGCACGACGAGCCCGTAGGAGGCGAAACTCATCAGCGCGAAGAGCGCATAAAGGCTTGCCACGTCGCGCGCGGTGAACATGCCAAGGTTCCCGGCCAGCGCCAGCAGGAAACACGCGGCAAAGCCCGTGGCGTGGGGATCGCCCCGCATCCAGCCCACCGCGGCCCATCCCGCCGCCGCCCAGATCAGCGCCGAGAACCCGAGAAAGACGCGCGCCACCGGATCGGTACCGACCTGCCCGCCCAGCATCAGCCATGGTTCCGCCAGAAGCGCGGGGTCCGGCAGCAGCGCCAGCGCCAGCGCGGGCAGCGCCGCCAGTGGCAGCACGTTCCGGATCGCGGCCCGCAGCGCCGCCACCGACAGCGCTGCGACCATCGCCAGCGGAAGGCCGGGCACCAGCGCCAGAAGGATCTGCGGATAGGTCATGGTCACTCCAGGTATTCGCGCGACACGATGAACCGTGTCCATTCCAGCGGGCTGAACGGCGCGTTGGCCAGAACACCCGCCACCAGCACCAGCGCGGCGGTCGTCAAGGGCGGGGCCGCCATCATCCAGCCGATCTTCGGGCGCGCGGGGACTTGTCCCACCGCCCCCCCGGCCGGTGGCAGGAACCAGACCCGATGCAGGATCGGCAGGAAATAGGCGGCGTTCAGCAGGCTCGATCCCAGCAGCACGGCAATGACCCAACCTTCGTCCGCCGCAAGGCTGCCCGCGGCCAGGTACCACTTGCTGATGAACCCCGCGAGCGGCGGCACACCGATCATCCCCAGCGCCGCCAGCGTGAAGGCCGTCATCGTGCCCGGCATCAGGCGGCCCGTGCCGTTCATCTGGCTGACTGTCTTGATGTGCAGTTCTTCCGCCAGATTGCCCGCGGCCATGAACATGGTGATCTTCATCAAGCCCTGGTGGATCAGATGCGCCAGCGCCCCGGTTGCCGCGACGGGACTGGCCAGCGCCACGCCCAGTGTGATGTAGGACACCTGGCTGACCGTGGAAAAGGCCAGCCGCCGCTTGATGTCGTCCTGCTGCAAGGCCCGGATCGAGCCGTAGATGATCGTCACCGCCGCCAGTGCCGCCAGCGGTGCCGTCACCCCCAGGGCCTGCGCGGTGTCGATGCCGTAGATTTCGTAGACGAGCCGCATGATGCCGAAGGCCCCCGCCTTGACCACCGCCACGGCGTGCAGCAGCGCGCTGACCGGGGCGGGGGCCACCATGGAAATCGGCAGCCACGCATGCAGCGGCACCAGTGCGGCCTTGACCCCGACACCCGCGATCAGGAGCACGAAGATGATCTGCAGCGCGCCTGCGTGGTCGTCGGCCAGATCGGCCACGATCCCGCGCGGCACGAATTCGGTGCTGCCCACCAGGACCCAGAGCCACAAGGTGCCGAGCAGCAACGCAAGCCCACCCGACAGCGTGTAGATCAGGTAGATGCGCCCGGCCCTGATCGCGTCCGCCGTGCCGCGATGCACCACGAGCGGATACGTGGCCAGCGTCAGCAGTTCGTAGAACAGAAGGAAGGTGAACAGGTTGCCCGCCATGGCGATGCCCACGGTGGCCCCGACGCACAGGCTGAAGAACCCGAAGAACCGGCTTCGGTGCGGGCCCTTTTCCAGGTAGCCCAC